>JAJDEG010000059.1 GCA_029259895.1 Planctomycetota bacterium | reverse complement strand
GCCGTGCGTGCGAGGTTCATCGTGCGAGGTCCGCGGGAATTTTGAAACACGGGGGCACGGCGACACGTAGATACAGAGCAGCGGTTGGCCAACACCAAAAACGAGCCGGTGTTTTATCAACGCAGGGGATGCGGAAGTTTCGCAGAGGATCGCAGAGAAGAGTGCAGAGCTTAGTTAGTGGAGCGTCATTGTGCTCGGCGTCATCCGCACTGAGCGGAAACTTATGCGTCGCCTGCGTTGAAAAAACGAACCAGCATAACCTAGTGCAAGCGAGCCAGAAGTTTTGGATTAGTATCTTGGAGATACGAAGAATACGCTCCGCGTTTCAGAATCCGTACTACTCCAACTCGATTAGCAGATCGCCGGACTCGACTTGGCTGCCGGGTTTTACGAGGACGCGGCCGACTTTTCCTTCGCGCTCGGCGTAGATGGTCGATTCCATCTTCATGGCTTCGAGCGTGAGGAGCTTTTGGCCTTTCTTGACGTTGTCGCCTGCCTGCACGGCGACGGCGACGACCATGCCGGGCATGGCCGCGCCGATGTGGTTCTGGTTCGCGGCGTCGGCTTGGGCGCGCTTGGGGACGTCGGCTTCGAGTGATTGGTCGACGACGCCCAGGTCGCGGGGCTGGCCGTTTAGCTCGAAGAACACATTGCGGCGACCGTCGGGATGGGGATCCCCGATGGTGAGAAACTTGATCATCAACGTCTTGCCGGGTTCGATGTCGACGGCGACTTCCTCGCCGGTTTCGATGCCGTGGAAGAAGACCGGCGTGGGGAGATCGCTGGTGTCGGAATAGGCTTGGCGATGCTGGATGAATTCGCGAAAGACTTTGGGATAGAGCAGGTAGGTGACCACGTCGCGGTCGGTCGGTTTGCGGTGCATGAAGCCTTCGACGGTGACGGCGGCTTCGCGGAAATCGGCGGGCGGCATGCTCGCGCCGGGGCGACCGCGGACGGGCTTGCGGTCGCGGAGGATGCGGTCGCGAACCTTTTTGGGGAAGCCGCCGTAGGGCTGGCCCATGTTGCCGATCAGCAGATCGATCACCGAGGCGGGGAAAGCGAGGTCGCGGCTTTCGTCCAAAACGTCGGACGTTTGGAAATTGTTGGCGACTAGGAACAGGGCCATATCGCCGACGGCCTTCGATGTGGGCGTGACTTTGACGATGTCGCCGAGGAGTTGATTGACTTCCGCGTAGCGATGACAGACTTCGGGCCAGCGGTCGGCGAGGCCGAGCGCGCGGGCTTGCTCGAAGAGATTCGTGTATTGGCCGCCGGGCATTTCGTGGCTGTACAGCTCGGCGGTGGCGGCGAGCTGCGTGCTCTCGAAGGGAGTGTAGAACTCGCGGGCTTCGCGCCAGTATTCGGCGATTTCGTCGAGGCCTTTTGAATCGAGGCCGGTGTCGCGGGGCGTGAAGCGGAGGGATTCGACGAGCGTGTTGAGGTTCACCTGCGATGTGCCGCCGGCCAGCGGCGCGAACGCGACGTCGGCGATGTCGAGCTTGACCTCGGAGGCTTTGATGATGGACCCGGCCTGAATACCGGCGGTGTCGTGGGTGTGGAAGTGGATCGGGATGCCGATCTCTTGCTTGAGCGTCTTGACGAGCAATTCGGCGGCGTAAGGCTTGCACAGACCGGCCATGTCCTTGATGGCCAGGATGTGGGCACCCATCTTTTCGAGTTCCTTGGCCATTGCGACGTAGTAGGCGAGGTCGTACTTCGTGCGATTGGGGTCGAGGATGTCGCCGGAGTAGCAGATGGCCGCTTCGCAGAGACCGCCGTGTTTGTGGACGGCGTCCATGGCGATTTTCATGTTCGACGTGCTGTTGAGTGCGTCGAAGATGCGGAATACGTCGATGCCGGCGCTAGCGGCTTCCTTGACGAAGGCTTTGACGACGTTGTCGGGGTAGTTGGTGTAGCCGACGGCGTTGGACGCCCGCAGGAGCATCTGGAAGAGGATGTTGGGGATTCGCTCGCGGAGGTCGGCAAGGCGCTGCCAGGGGCATTCCTTAAGGAACCGCATCGACGTGTCGAAGGTGGCGCCGCCCCACATTTCTAGCGAGAACAGGTTGGGGCATTTGTGGGCATACGCATCGGCGATGTTGAGCAGTTCCTTCGTCCGAAGCCGCGTGGCGAGCAGCGACTGGTGGGCGTCGCGCATCGTGGTGTCGGTGAGCAGCAGCGGCTTGTGCTTGAGAATCCATTGGCAGAATTTTTCCGCGCCAAGCTGCAGGTAGCGCTGGCGGATGCCGTCGGGAATCGGCTTGCTGCGATCGATATCGGGCGTTTGCGCGGGGAGGCGGCGGGTCGACTTGGGACGATCTTTAACGAGCGGGTTGCCGTTGACGGCGATCTCGGCGAGGAACGTGAGCAGGCGCGTGGCGCGGTCGCGGCGGCGCGGGAGGACGAACAAGTCGGGCGTTTCGTCGATGAACCGCGTCGTGCAGCGGCCTTCGAGGAACGCGGAGTGCGTGATGAGCTTGATGAGGAATTGCAGGTTCGTCTTCACGCCGCGGACGCGGAATTCTTGCAGGCAGCGTTCCATCCGCGCGGCGGCATCGACGAAACGGCGGCCGCGGGCGGTCACTTTCACGAGAAGCGAATCGTAGAACGGATTGACGACCGCGCCGGAGAAGGCGCTGCCGGCGTCGAGACGGATGCCCATGCCGCTGGCCGAACGGTAGTGCGACATGCGGCCATAGTCGGGCATGAACTTATTCGTGGGATCTTCCGTGGTGACGCGGCACTGAATGGCATACCCGATCGGTATCACGTCCTTTTGCGCAGCGATGCCGATGTCGGGATCGGCGAGGGCGACGCCCTGGGCGACGAGGATTTGCGATTTGATGAGATCGACACCGGTGACTTCCTCGGTGACGGTGTGTTCGACCTGGATGCGCGGGTTGACCTCGATAAAGAAGAATTCGCCGCTGTCGCGATCGACGAGGAACTCGACCGTGCCGGCGCACTCGTACTTCACCGCGCGGCCGATGGCCAGCGCCGATTCGCAGAGGGCGTCGCGGAGTTCCTTGGCGAGGAACGGGGCGGGGGCGATTTCGACGACTTTCTGGTGCCGACGTTGGACCGTGCAGTCGCGCTCGAAAAGGTGGACGAGATTCCCGTGCTTGTCGCCGAGAAGTTGGACTTCGATGTGTCGGGCGTTGGCGACGAGCTTTTCGATGAACACGTCGGGACTGCCGAAGGCGGATTGCGATTCGCGCTGGGCTTGCTCAAAGGCGTTGACGAACTCGTCGGCCGTTTTGACAATCCGCATGCCGCGGCCGCCGCCTCCCTTGGCCGCTTTGAGAATCACGGGGTAGCCGATCTTCTCGGCCTGCTTCTTGCCTTCGGTGATCGAGCGGACGGCTTCCTTCGTGCCGCCGAGCACCGGGACGCCGATCTTCTCGGCCGTGTTGCGGGCGAACGTCTTGTCGCCGAGTTTTTCGAGGGCGTCGACCGTCGGGCCGACGAACGTGATGCCGTTCTTCGCACAGGCGCGGGCGAAGTCGGGATTTTCGGAAAGGAAGCCGTAGCCGGGGTGGATGCCGTCGATGCCGTGCCGGCGGGCGACGTCGATGATGCCCTCGATGTCGAGATACGCGCGGATCGGCTCGCCTTTGCGGCCGACTTGGTACGACTCGTCGGCCTTGAAGCGGTGGAGGGCGAAGCGATCTTCGTGGGAATAGATCGCCACGGTGCGAATGCCCATCTCGTGGGCGGAGCGAAAGACGCGGGTGGCGATCTCGCTGCGGTTGGCGACGAGGAGTTTGGTGATTTTTTTGATTGACATTGGCGGAGATTTCGCGGATCGGTGCGGGGCGATTTTCGCCACAGTTTAGTCTTGCGGGACCGGGGCGTCGATGCGGCCTCGACGCTGGGCTGTCATGCCACCCGGAGCTACTGGATCGGAGTCTACGTCTGCACTGGACGCCACGCACGATTGGCCTTCTGAGGTCATCGAGCGTTCGATCCAAGCGACGAGGGCTTCCGACGACGAGCGCGTCCGGTGACGAAGGTTTTGGCGGCGTCGTGGTGACAGATAAACCTGGCACGTCTACAGTTTGAGTTAATCGTCGCGAACGGTTCGGCGACCACGTCGTCCGCCGGCCGTTCATCGAGCCAACCACCAACTACTCGCTGCTCGGGCAATCTCATGCAAAAGTTTATCCTCGCTCTCGATCAAGGCACGACCTCCAGTCGCGCGATTGTTTTTGGCCACGATGGCCGCGCCGTGGCGATGGCGCAGCGGGAGTTTCGGCAGATCCTGCCGGCACCGGGCGTCGTCGAGCACGATGCCGAAGAGATTTGGGAGTCGCAGCTTGCCGTGGCGCGAGAGGCGATTGCGAAAGCGAAGATCACGGCAGAGCAGATCGCGTCGATAGGCCTGACGAATCAGCGCGAGACGACCGTGTTGTGGGACAAGCAAACGGGGCGACCGGTTGCCAATGCGATCGTCTGGCAGAGCCGCGTTACGGCCGGCATCTGCGATCGGCTTAAGGCCAACGGCCTCGAACCGCTATTTCGCGAGAAGACCGGACTGGTCGTCGACGCCTATTTCTCCGGCACGAAGATCATGCACCTGCTCGACCAGGATGAAGACCTACGGCGGCGGGCGCAGTTGGGCGAAGTGCTGTTCGGCACGATTGACTCGTGGCTGCTATGGAAGTTGACCGGCGGGGGGCAACATGTGACCGACATGACCAACGCCAGCCGGACGCTGCTCTACAATTTGCATACGCTCGATTGGGACGACGAACTGCTGGGAATTCTCAACGTGCCGCGGGCGATGCTGCCCGACGTGTTGCCGTCGAGCGGATTCTTCGGCAATAGCGACGCGGAACTGTTCGGCCGGCCGATTCCGATCACCGGCGTGGCGGGCGATCAACAAGCGGCGACGTTCGGCCAGACGTGCTTCGAGCCGGGCACGGCCAAAAACACGTACGGCACCGGCTGCTTCATGCTGCTCAACACGGGCGATAAGCCGGTCGAGTCGAAGAACAATCTGGTGACGACGATCGGCTGGGGCATCGGCGGCAAGGTGACGTATTGTCTGGAAGGTTCGGTGTTCATCGCCGGCGCGGTGGTGCAGTGGCTCCGCGATGGGCTGGGGGCGATCGAGGCTTCGTCAGATATCGAGAAGCTCGCCGCCACGGTCGACGATAGCGACGGCGTGTACTTCGTGCCGGCGCTGGTGGGATTGGGCGCGCCGCATTGGGATCCTTACGCCCGCGGGACGATTATTGGGATCACGCGCGGGACGAAGATGGCGCATATCGCGCGGGCGGCGCTTGAGTCGATGGCGTTTCAGACGCGCGATGTGCTCGAAGCGATGCAGCGCGACGCCGGCTTGCCGCTCAAAACGCTCAAGGTCGACGGCGGCGCAGCGGTGAACGATTGCCTGATGCAGTTTCAGGCCGATCTGCTCGACACGCCGGTGGAACGGCCCACGGTGGCGGAAACGACGGCGCTGGGGGCGGCGTATTTGGCGGGATTGGAAGTTGGATATTGGCAGGACATGGACGATTTGCGCGGCAATTGGGCGCTCGACCGGCGATTCGAGCCGGCGATGGCGGCGGCAGAGCGGGAGCGGCGGTATGCGCGGTGGCAAAAGGCCGTCGAGCGGTCACTGCGGTGGGCGGAGGATTGAGCGGTTGTCCGCAGCGCGGCTCGGTCGGCGGAGGGATTCGCCGCTTACAGGTTGCGGTCGTTCGTTGGACGGAAAGATTTGGACGGAAAGATAACGTCACTGAATCGGCAGCTTGAGTTCGACTGTTTTGCCGCCGCGAAGGACTTTGGTTGGGAGTTTTTCGCCATCGCGATGCGTCAGCGCGTGGGCGAGGAATTGTCCTTCGCTCAATCGCCCGGACAAGTCGCCGATCGATGTGATGACGTCGTCTTTCTGAAATCCGGCGCGCTTAGCCGCGGCGTGGTGGCCGTATTGGCCGACGTGCTTGACGCGGAGAGCGAGCGCATCGGCGGCGATTCCCCGTTCGCGACGGGCGTCGTCGCTGAGGTCTTCGAGCACGAGTCCGCCCGTGCCGATGCCGCGGAGATGCCAGGTGGAGACGCGCCAGGAGATGTCGCTTTGCTCGCGCCAACCCTTTGGTAATGCGATCTTTGTCGCGATGCTCTTGCCGTCGCGAGCGACTTCCGTCGCCAGTTCACCCGATGCCGGGGCGTTGTGGAGCACCCACTGCAAATCGGCCGTCGAGACGATCCGCTGTCCGGCGAGCGACGTGATTTGGTCGCCATTGTGCAATCCGGCTCTCGCCGCGATCGAGCCTTCGGCGACCGAGGCAATCTCTCCCGCCGCATCGGGACTCATTCGTAGGCCAATCGTTTCGGGCAGTGGATACGGATACAAGACCGTCGGCGGCAGCGGCTTGTTTGCCTTACGATAAACCATCCGCTCGGAATCGCGAATTTGGTGGCAATGAATGCAACTGCGGACGACCGCGCCGGTGTAGTCGAGATTGGCGCCGTATTTTCCTTTCAGCCCCGGCATTTCCTCCGGCACGGTGAAGTCGGCCTTCTTACTCTGCTTGTCGGCGAGTTGGGATTTGTTGTCGGGGTAGTGTTTGTGCAGTTCGAGCACGCCGAGCATCGCTTGCCGTAGGCCCTTCATCGTCATGTCTTCGTGCTCCGGGCGAGCGGAACGGGTGCCGTAGCGGCCATAGATCGTCTTGTCGGCATGGAAGAACATGATGTGGAACGATTGATCGTAGTCGAACTGGAACAGCGACAGGTCGAGGCCGTTCCCCTGCACGACGCGGACGCAGACGAATTTCTCGAACAGGTCGCGGACCTCGTTATCGTTTTCGAGCAGGGCTTTGTCGAATTCGCTGCACGCTTCGCAGGGAATGCAGCGGAGTACGACCATCAGCGGTTTGCCCGACTTCTTTGCTTCGGTGACGCCACGGTCGAAGTCGTTGTAGACCCAGACGTCGCTGTCCTTGAGCTGATCGCGATCGTTGCGGACTTTGGTATCGCGATCTTGGGCGTGGGCGACAGACATCGTCACAAACGCGATGGTCAGAACGAGCGAGACGCGGCGCAGCATGGCTCGGCTCCCGTGGAATGGATAATGGATAGTGGATAGTCGACTCGATTCGGCACGATACGCGAGGACGCGACGAAAGCGCTCGCGCGGCGAAGCACATCCTGCGTAGTATCAGCGGCATAGCGGGCCGCTGCAAGGACGAACCGCGTTGCGATGCTCCGGCGCGATCCAGAAGCCGGGAAACATGCGGAAATCGGCGATTAGCCGCGGCGAACGGCTCGAAATGCTCGCGATCGGCCGCTGTTCGAATCCTGGTCGACGCCTCTGGACGCGCGAAGCCCTGCTTCGCTGCCGAAAGTGGCGTCGATAGCCGTCACATTGAGCGATACTGCACGACTTCTTGCCGAGACGCTAGCGCGTCGGTGCGCCGTTCGCGCCGCGAGTTCGCCGGAAGCTTCGCCGTTGCGGGCAGCATGAACCGAATCGAAGCGGCGCACGATTGCCGCCGGCGATGCGGCCGGCGAAGGCGGCGGCGTCAGCGATTTGCCGAATTGCGAGGCCAGCAACGCCACGTCGGCGCGGTCGATCGCGCCGTCGCCGTTGAGGTCGCCGTCGCCGGCCAGTGCGCCGCTGACCGTGCCGAAGTGCGATTGCAGGATCGCCAAGTCGGCCAAACCAACGATGTTGTCGCCGTTGAGATCGCCGAGCAGACTTGCGGGCCCGTCGGGACCGCC
>JAJDEG010000580.1 GCA_029259895.1 Planctomycetota bacterium | reverse complement strand
GCGCTCGTCGGCCTTCTGCTGGCTCGTACCTGCCGTGTCGATCGTGGCGATCCGCCGACAATCGTGGCAGTCGATCTCGCCCAGCGGCGCGCTTTGGCCATCGAGGGCCACGAGCATCTGGTCGCCGCGCAATTTGTAGTAGCGCAGCCACTCGGCGCGGATGAGGGCGTCTTCGACAACCGACCAGTCGCCGTTGAGCAACCGCCCGCGGAGCACGGCCGGCAGGTGCGTGAGCATCCGCTCGATATAGTCGTCGACGTCGAGCGACGGGTTGTCGGCCACGCGGGCCGGGACGAAGGCCCGGTTCTCGGTCGGCCAGAACATCATGCCGGGCGGACTCGGCTCGCGGGGCGACAGTTGCTGGATCGCCGCTTGGGCTTCGCGGGTGACGAATCGCTCCTTGACCCAGGCGTGCCCCGGTCCGCCGGGGTTGCTGGCGGCGCGGATGCCCATCCGCACCGGAAAATCCCGCCGCATTCGCATGCGACTGAACAGATAGAGATATTGTTGTTCGGAGAATTGCGTCAGCTCGTCGAACGCCACGCGGTGGTAGGCCGGGCCTTGGTAGTCGTGAACGCTGTCTTCGTGTTGCAGGTGACCGAACTCGATCGACGCGCCGCTGGGGAACCGCCAGCGATGTTCGCTCGCCTTGTACGTGCCGCCCAACGGACCGTATAGCTCGAACGCCTTGGTGATCGGCGAGTCGTTGGACTTGGACAGCTGCGCATACGTGCGACGAAAGAACACTCCGGAATAGCTCGGCACGTGAATCCCTTCGCCGAGCCACCACAGCAGCGCCTCGGTCTTGCCGCCGCCGGCGGCGCCGCCGTACAGCGCCTCTTCACACGTGAGCGTCTGGAACTCCGCTTGCCGCGGATGGGGTGTCTTCGTCGTTACGGTGCGCGTCGCTTGCGCCTTGAGCGGACTCAATTGCAGTAGTTCCGCGTCCGAGAGGTCCGCCAGCAGGGTTCGGAGTGATGGGGCATCGGTCGGAATCAGAGGCTTCTGGTTCATCCGTGGTTCCTCCAATAACGTGTAGGCCGAAGCGTTCGACGAGGATGGCGTTGATGTGGACTTGTCGCTGGTCGAACGAGAGCGCCTGGCCGTCGGGCGTGGTGGGGGCGATCTTGGTCGGCGCGTCGAGGCCGAGGATGGCCCGACGAGCGGCGACGCATTTCAGGACGGTGTCGAGGTATCGCGGATCGCCACTACGAGTACTGATCGTCTTGCGGCCGCGACCGGATGAGGCTTCGCCTTGGACGGTGGCCGACTGGGCCGGTTTCTGCGACCGCTCCCAGGCCGCCCAGGCCTCGCGTTCGACGCGGTCGAGTTTTTGCAGTTCGAGATCCTTGGCCTCGTCGAAGTTGCGGACGGCCGACTCGCGCCACAGTTTACGAATCTGTTTGAGGTCGTCCGAGATACGCGACTGCGCCACGCCGACACGCTCAGCGATCGCCGTCTGCGTGAACCCCTGGATGTAGAGGTCGGCAACTTGTTCGCGGCGGCGCAGGAGGTCGAGTTTTTTCGTGTGTTTTCCGATCATTTATCCGAGCCTGTGGCTATCCGCCCGTTGAACCAAGTTGCGTCGCGCGAACCGTGGCGGCACGAGGGACGAATCGGCCCCGCCGGACGCAACACGGCGCGAACGTGGCGTTCACGTGGCGGCCTGTGCGGCGGTCGCCGCGGCCGCGATTCGTTCGGCGTTTTTTCCCGTGAATTGTTCGTACCGCGCGACGATCACGTCGCAATACAGCGGATCGAGCTCCATCAAGAATGCTTTGCGGCCGAGTTGCTCGGCGGCGATTAGCGTACTGCCGCTACCACCGAACAGGTCGAGGATGTTCTCGCCCGATCGTGACGAATACGCGATCGCGCGCGCGGCGAGTTCGGCCGGCTTCTCCGTGAGGTGGACCATTTTGGTCGGATTGATTTTCTTGATGTGCCACAGATCGGGTACGTTATTCGGGCCCAGCCAGACATGGGCGGCGCCTTCACGCCACCAGTAGAAGCACTGTTCGTGGGCCGTCATGAAGTCTTTGCGGCACAATACGGGGTGCTGTTTGTCCCAAATAATCGACTGCGAGAAGTACAATCCGGACGCCTTCAATGCGGTGGGATAATTCGCCAGGTTGCTAAATCCGCCCCAGCAATAAAAGCCTCGACCGGGAAGCAACACCCGCGCTAGCCGCCTGTTGAAAAAGTCGATTTCGAGCTAATGCTAGCTGCAAAATCGTCGGGACAAACCAAGCTAGCACTGGTGCCCGCGGGACTTTTTCAACAGGCTGCTAGGTTGCCGAACCACTGGAGCAGCAACTTGCCGAAATCCTCGTCCGACAGAAAGTCGTTCGCGAGCGGCCGGTCCTTCGCGCGGAGTTTTCGTCCTGTCGGCCTGGACTTGCCGGGATGCCGGGCGACGTCGAGGCTCTGGTGATGCGTCGTTCCTTGAAACGAGCTGAGTCCCGCCGCGATGGCGTTGTTCGATCGCGGCTCGACCTTCACGTTGTACGGCGGATCGGTGTTGACCAAATGAATCTCTGCGCCGTCGAGAAGTCGGTCGACGTCCTCGGCCTTGGCGCTGTCGCCGCAGAGCAGCCGATGGTCGCCGAGGAAAATGAGATCGCCCGGTTGCGTGACCGCGTCGTCCGGCGGCGACGGGATGTCGTCGGGGTCGCATAGGCCGGACGCGGCCTCCGCGCCAAGCAGCTTGGCCAGTTCGTCACCGGCCGCAAGGCCGAGCAGATCGAGGTCGAATTCCATCGCCTTGAGATCGGCCAGTTCGAGCGGCAGCAGGTCCATGTCCCACTCGGCGATCGTCGCCGTCTGATTGTCGGCGATGCGATAGGCCTTCGCTTGCGCGGGCGTGAGGTCCGTCGCGACGTGAACGGGCACTTCTTCGAGGGCGAGCTTTCGCGCCGCCAGCCAGCGGGTATGGCCGACGACGATCACGCCGTCGCGGTCAACGACGATCGGCTGCCGCCAGCCGAATTCCGCCAGGGACTTGGCCACCGCGTCGACGGCGGCGGCGTTGATTCGCGGATTCTTCTCGTAGGGCAAGACGCGGCCGATCGGCCACATGGAAATCTTCATCGGAGCACCTGCGCACGTGGTTTACGTTGCTGGTGGCTCCGAGATGCGGAGCGCGGCCCTGGAAGCCAGGGCGGCGGACCGGCGGACCAGAATCACGCCGGTCACTGCGCGAGCGACGGTGTTGTCAACAGCCTAAGTATAGTCGAATCATCCCTAATTGGCCATGTTGTCACGCCCGCTATCGATGCTGCGAAACACGCTGCCCGCCGGCGCCGCGATCGCAATCCGCCCCCGGCGACCCTCCCGGCCGACGAACCGCACCAGCACCTGCACGCCGTCGACCTCGACGACGCGGGTTTCGCCTTCCGAGTACCAGTCGATGCTGACGCTCGTAGGCGATCTTGCGTGAGATTGGTGCTCGCCGTTACGAAGCGTACCGGGCGTTATCGCCGCTGTCGGCACCGGCCGCTGGCGGTCACCGCCACAGTCCCCTTGCGCGTCCCGTGCCGCCGGTCGTCTCATCAAGGACTCCGTCTTTGAATAATGTCGCATTTCTCAAGAAATTCACTGTCCATCGAATCCCCAAGGCGTAGCTCGTCGCCGGCCGCCTCATCGAGCAGGTCGTTAATGACGTCCGCGTCTTCCCCGCATTCCCGCATTCCCCCGCATTCCCCGCGTGCGCCCCGTACTTTTATTTTTTCGAGCCCGAGTCGTGCATCCTCGGGTTGCGATGCGTCCGTCGACGCCGCCGTAAAAAATGTATGGGGTTCATGCGGGGTATGCGGGAATGCGGGAACATCGAGATTTCTTACAACATCTACCACCCGAAAGCAGTATTCTTTTCGATTGCGGCCAAGTTCGTCGACCGTTTCGCGGCGCTCGATGACAAGATGGTCAATCTCCAGCTTGCCTTCGACTGGACCGAAACACGTGGCGAGGCGTTTTCCGAGGCCACGGAGGGCCTTGTCGCGGGCCTCCTGATTCTCAAGGTCGACGCCTTCCTCCGCGCCGGGAATTTGGAGAGCAGCATTTTCGGCGATGTCGAGAAGTTGATGGGTGCGAAGCCAGCCGCCATCGTTTCTCTTGGAACTCACGACGGCCAGCGCCATGTCCCGAAGCCACGTCAGGGCCGGGTTCGCCATCCGCTGCTGGGTTTGGCGGTGTCCTTTCATAATCGGGGCGGCGGCCAGCAGATTCTGGACGATCCAGTCGAGTACGCGCGCCCACCGGCGGAAGTCGTGGCCGCCTTCCTTGGTTGTCGGCTTGCCGGCGTCGAACCAAGCCGAGATGACTGCGACGATCGCACCGAAGAACATCGCCGGGTTGGCCTTCACGTGATCGAGCAAATCGCCCTCCGGGAATGCGCGAAAGGTGTAGCCCGGCGGCTGTTTGAGAATGCGGACGCAACTTGATCGATTTGCGAGGTCGGGTGTCAATTCCGCCTTGTTGCTCGTCACCATTACGATCGTGCGTCGCGGGTCGATCTCGACCGACGCGGAGTACGGAATTCGAGCCAGGTATCGATCTTCGGTCAAGAAACTTTCGATCGCGGGGGAGTCAATCTTTCCTCGCACGTTGTCGAGCGCGATGAACGGAGCGCCGCTGATCAGCGCCGAACTGAAGGTCTCGTCGAGACTGCCAACACCGCCTCGTCGCTGCGTGACCGTCTTGATTGTTTCCCGGTATAGGGCCGCCGTAATTTTGTTCCGATAACCTTTGCCGGCCTGAGACTGGTTAGCCTCCGATAAATCGACCGGCGCGCGGCCGTTGAGCAGGCCGCCAAGCACGAGGGCCGGAGTGATCAACGCCGCCAGCGCGCGAGATCGGTCGGCCTCGGTAGCGAAGCGAAAATCGCACAGCAGGCCGCGCAGCAGGCGGCGCGCTTCGTCCAACGAAACGTCGGCGACAGCATCACCATCGGCGAGAATTCCGGACGCACGATCGTAATCTACGATTCGTATAAGTGCTCCGTCGCGTTCGATAAGCACAGGACAGCGCGCTATCACATTGATCGGCGGCAGCGCCGACTGGAAAGGCTCCGAACATGATAGAATCTTCGCCGTTTGCTCGTTGCACGTGGTGGGGACATGCTCCAACACGCCGTTTTTGCTCGCCACTTTGACGAGCCGCGCGACCTGCTCAAATACGGCGGGCATCGACGCCGGCTTTAGCGGCTGCAAGCGCCGAGCGCCGGTATCGTCCCGGAAGAGTTTCGTGACAGCGCCTCCTCGTAGGAAATGGCACCCCGTGGCGGCGAGTAACGCTCCGAAAGTTTCCGCGGAATCGATGACGCGTTGCGACCCACCGGGGAGAATGGCCTTGGGCAGCTCGCCGGCAGTTGAGTCGCACGCCACGTCGGGCGACGGCGAGATTGCGGTCGTCGTCTCCACGACATGCGGTTTGCGGGGCGTGCCGTTTCGCAGCGCCGAACTCGCGACCCGAGCCAACTCGTCCTCGGCCAGCGGTGGTCGATTCTTGTGATTCCACATCCGCAGAAGGTCGAAAATCTGGGCTTCCTCAAGCCGTTGACCGTCGTCCGTCTGAATGGCCGCTAGGTGGCCGGCAAGGTTGAAGGCCGAGTTATTTCGGCGCCCCTCGGGAACACCTTTCGCCTTGGCGACGTAACGCAATGCCGCCTCGATCAAGCGTTCGCTTCGACTTTGATTCGCCGGCGACGCAGGCCCGCTTGGTGGCCCGGCTTCTGTCGTCGCCCTCGTCATGACGTCCAGCAGCCAAGCGGGTAATGGCGCAGGGTCGAGGTCGCTAGGCGCGTGTCCCGGCTTCCATGCGTACGCCCCGCCGGAAATATGGATCGATGGTGGCGCGACGATGTAACCCCCGTCGCCGCGCACGTCGATGCCCGGGCGAAGATTTGCGCGATTCCGAATTACCTGCCCCGGATGCTGAAAAACGAAATGGCGGCCGCCGCCGCCCGTTAGGGCTTCGACGGTTGCAGGGAGTTCGCCGTGTTGTGAAATCAACCGGTCGAGCGACTCGTCGCCCTTGTGCCGTGGGTCGATGTCGAGCACGACAATTCCAGTCACTTCGCCCGTGCGAATTCCAACGTTTGCATGGGGCCAGCGCCGCCACCATCCGTCGATCTTGCTCAATTCGACGGTGGCGTCGTTCAATCCCTGTCGCGTCCGCGGATGCTTCGCCGGACTATGACAGTTGGCCCGGCCGCACGAGCAACTTCTGTCGTCGGCGCGGTGAATTGGAAGCACCGGCCAGCCGCGCCGAGCATAGTCGTCAGCAGCGCGTCGATGTTGATCGTCACGATTGCGATTATCGTTTACAGACACTTCCGTCCCCCTCGATCTTGGCATCGTGTGCATGCGACATCAGCCGAATTCGGGAATTCGTCAGATTGGCGTTCAATCTTCCTCCGCTTCGGCCGATCCATGCGTGATGGTCCGACGATCGAGAAACGCGTCCAGATCGACGCGGCGATAGCGGACGCATCGCCCGACCTTGATGACGGGCAAACGGTACCGGCCGGTCGTGTGCCAAACGGCGAGCGTCTGCGGTCTGATGCCGAGGTGCTCGGCGGCTTGTTCCCGCGTGAGAAGTGCGGGCAGATTTGCGACGGTCATTCGATCAACTCCCCTTGCGAAACGTGATTTCACGTCAACGACAATGGCAGTTTATGAACGACGGTCGGGACAGTGGCGGGCACTGTCCCTACTATTCTTTGCTATTCCGCTTTGGGTTGGTCGTGTGGCGCGCGACGGTTTTTGCCGAAACACCGAACTGTTTGCCAACAATTTCGCAGATGCGAGTGTAGGACAGCCGCTTGTTAACGCGTACCGCGGCATCGACGGCGTCTTGATAGCACTTTCGCTTCGCAGCGTGCTCGGCGTTTTTGCCTCTACCGCCCATGCTGGCGCTTCGCAATGTACCCTTGCCACGCGACGCGTGCGGTTCGACTTGGCGGACTCTCATCCGTTCATAAGCGGCCCCCGCTTGGATCGCGTACTCAAGCGCCTCGTTGATGTCACCCTCTGCTTTCGCCGCGACCATCGCTTCCAGGTGCGTCAGCACGTCTGCGGCGTCTCTTCGCTGCTGCTTCGTCGCTGTTGCCGACTCTGCCACCTTATTCGCTTCTTGTTCGACGTGGTATTGAACGGGGGCGTACGTCATGAAACGGCGTTCATCTTCTTCGACGAAGGCCGCGGCCACCTCTCCCACTTCGCACCACTTTACGCCGACGATCGTTCCAGGCTGGCCAGGGAGGCTCTTCATTTTCAGGCAGAGCAGGTCCACGAGTGGCTGCGCCGCCGGAATCGTTTGAAGTTGGTCAAGCCATTCCGAATCTGGTCGCGAATAGACGCACTCCCATGCCTCAGGCGTGATGTCGCATCCGAGTTCCCGGGCTGCGTCGCGGCTGAGAAGGGCGATGTCGTGCCGGTAAATGCCGGTGTCCAGGGTGATAATGATACAGTAGGGATCGAAGATCACGGCGAAGGGACCGTCAGGAGTAGCCGAAAACGTTGGTAGCGAGTTAGTCATTGCTATTGCTCCGCTCGTTTGCGTTCGGATCGAAACTTTCCTTGCCCGCCAACAACATCGCCGCAGTCGCCTGCTGGACGGCAATACGCACCGGATCGACGGATAATCGGGCGTAAACCGCCGTTGCCGCCATGCTCTTGTGCCCCAACGCCTTGCTCACGATCGTCATCGACGTGCCGCCGATGGACATCCACGATCCAAGCGAACGACGAAGGTCGTGGACCCTCAAGTTCTCAATTCCGGCTCGCTCGAGCAAGTTTTTCCAGCTGCGTTTTGGCTCCGTGTAATGCCCGTCGCGCCGATGCCGCGACGGAAGCACCCACGGGCTTCCGTTGGCCGTGGACTTGCGGTTCTCCAGTATCTCGATCGCCTCGGCCGGCAGCGGGACGACGATCGGTTCGCCGGACTTTGATTGCGGGATGCGCCATAGCCCATGATCCAAGTCCAATTGATCCCACCGCATTGCCTCGACGTTGCGGCGACGCGCACCCGTCATCAACGATAGCTTCACGAAGTCTCGAAACGTTTCGTCGGGATCGGCGTCCAGCGCCCTGAAAAACCGCGGCAACTCGTCGCCTTGAAGAAACCGATCACGCTTCTCCTCCGGAAACTTCTCGATCTTCTGCGCCGGGTTGGAACGCTCGTAATCCTCTTCCGTGATCGCGTAGTTGAACACCTTCCGCACCAGCGCGAGCACGCGGTTGGAGGCGTAGCGGCCATGCTCGTTGCCGACGTGGCGATGCATGGCCTGGACGTCCCCACGCTTGATTTCGTAGAGCTTTCGATCCGACCACGACTTGAGATAGCGGTCGAATTGCCCCTGGTCCTCCTTCCAGCTGCGTTTCCGCGCTTTGGCATGGCGTTCCATGTAACGCTGGAACAGTACCTCGAACGTCGATGTGCCGCGCATCTTGCGGCGCCGTTCCTGGGGATTCTCGCCCTTGGCGATCTGGCCGTTGACGACAGCGGCTGCTTTACGGGCCTGCTCGATAGTCAGGTCCGGAAACGATCCGAGCAGGACGCGCTCCGGGCGCCCGGAGATCTTTCGGTAAGAATAGAAGCTGCGGTGACCGGTTGGCGTGACGACGAGTTGCAAGCCCGGCGTCGCTTCGTCGTTAACATAGAGTCGGCCGCGTGGCGGCGGCGCGAGCTTCTCGACAAACCGCTTGGTCAGGTTGGCTTTCATTGTCGTACGCTCCCTGGTAGAAGTCCGCGGTGCTACCGCGAATTCGGTTCTACCGTGGTGCTACCTCGTGCGTCAAAAACGATCAAGGTCCAGGTAGCACTGGAAACGTCAGAATTCCAGAAATGACGCGTTTCGTCAAGGAGCGTCAAACAGCGGCAATGAGTGGGAACCTCGTAGCCCACTGACTCGAAATCAGGTGCCGAGAAATCGGTTGAGGGTTCGAATCTCGTGCCCTCCGCTTCTGTAAGTCCGTGTCGCAGCACGCCTAACGTCAAACGGGGTCGCCAGTTACGGCGACCCTGTTGCGTTTGGTGGTGGGGGTTCCACGGTGCGAAGTTGCCCACGCGCCGTATCCTGACGCGGTCGCATCGGCCTTCCACAGATCAGGAGGAGCTGTTGGCGAGACTGAACTCAACCGAATCGGCGACTTGGACGCTGTCGAGACCGTGGATAGTGCCGCCTTTGGTCGGCGGCTATCCTGGTCTTCATGGGGAACGTGACACAGATCTTGTCGCAAATCGAATCGGGCGACGCATCGGCCGCCGATCAGCTATTGCCGCTGGTGTACGAGGAGTTGCGGAAGCTGGCGGCGGCGAAACTGGCTCAAGAGAGGCCCGACCACACGCTGCAAGCCACAGCCCTGGTGCATGAGGCCTACTTGCGACTGGTCGGCGGCAATAACGCTGACGGCTGGGATGGCCGTGGGCACTTTTTTGCCGCTGCAGCAGAAGCTATGCGGCGGCTCTTAGTGGAAAAAGCACGACACAAGAGGAGCCAAAAAGCCGGCGGCGGGTGGCAGCGCGTGGAGTTGGACAAAGT
This sequence comes from Planctomycetota bacterium, assembly GCA_029259895.1. GTDB lineage: Bacteria > Planctomycetota > Planctomycetia > Pirellulales > PLA5 > PLA5. Next base: position 2,500 of record JAJDEG010000580.1, on the reverse strand, counting down.
TCAATTCGCCAAGAACCAGGCGGTCGATTTGCTGGAGCTCAATGACGCTCTCAATTTTCTCGAAGCCGAAGATTCACGGAAGGCGGCCATTGTGAAGCTGCGATATTTCGTCGGATTGACACTTCGCGAAGCGGCAGACGCACTAGGGATCAGTTTAGCAACTGCCGAAAATGATTGGGCTTACGCAAAAAGCTGGCTCAAGATCCGCCTAGAGGAACGAGACACGGACGCAGCCAAACCAGCCTCCGGCCCCAAAAAACCGAAAACAACTTAGGTGTTTCTCTCGGCAATATCGCATTGTCTTCTGGAGCCACTCGATCGCGTCGACGAGTGACCACGTACGAGTACCGCAATGTCTCCGCTGCTATGTCCCCCACACGTTTACCCGAAGAAGAAATCTTCCAGGCCGCTCGACGAATAGAGTCGACAAAGGCACGCCAGGCGTATCTCGATCAGGCGTGCGCAGGCGAGGTGGATTGCCGACGCAGAGTCGAGGCATTGCTCGCGGCCTACGCAAAATCCGAGAGTTTCCTTGAGTTTCCTGCCCCGGCACTTGCGACTGAAAGTCCAACCGTAGCGCATTCGCGCGCCGAGAAACGAGGGACAAAGCTTGGCCACTACAAGTTGCTGCAGGAAATCGGCGAAGGGGGCATGGGCATCGTCTATATGGCACAGCAAACTGAGCCGATCGAGCGGCGCGTGGCACTGAAGATTATCAAACCGGGGATGGACACTCGACAGGTCATCGCTCGATTCGAGGTGGAGCGTCAGGCCTTGGCCATGATGGATCATCCCAACATCGCCAAGGCCCTTGATGCTGGCGTGACCGAAAGCGGCAGACCCTATTTCGTGATGGAGCTCGTAAAGGGCGTTCCGATTACCGAATACTGCGACCAACATCATTTGACGCCTCGTGAGCGACTCGAGTTGTTCATCCCGGTTTGCCAAGCGATCCAACACGCTCACCAAAAAGGAATCATTCATCGCGATATCAAACCATCCAACGTCTTAGTCGCACGCTTCGATGATCGTCCAGTTCCCAAGGTGATCGACTTTGGAGTCGCCAAGGCCATCGATCAGCAACTGACGCAAAAGACGATGTTCACCGAGTTTGGACAAGTGCTCGGCACGTTCGAGTACATGAGCCCGGAGCAGGCGAGCTTTAATCAGTGGGACGTCGACACGCGCTCCGACATCTACTCCTTAGGAGTGCTGTTGTATGAGTTGCTTGCCGGGGAGACGCCATTCGATCGCCAGCGGCTTTGTGGCGCGGCGATTGACGAGATGCTAAGAATCATCCGCCACGTAGAACCTCCGCGGCCGAGCACGAGGTTGAGCAGGAGCAAGCGTTTATCAACGATCGCCGTTCATCGCCGCATGGAACCAAAACACCTTGGCGCCGTGATCCGTGGAGATTTGGACTGGATCGTAATGAAGGCACTGGAGAAAGATCGCACGAGTCGGTATGAAACCGCGAATGATTTGCGGCTGGATATCGATCGCTATTTGCATGGCGATCCGGTATCGGCGGCCCCGCCGAGTGCCGGATACCGTCTTTGGAAACTAGCGCGGCGGCATCGGATTGCATGTGCCGTGACCTTGTTGGTGGCGACCGTTCTCATCTTGGGCATTCTGGGCACGTCGGTGGGAATGATTTGGGCGATTGACGAAAAGAGCCGAGCTGAAGTCGCCGAAGCCGCCGCCCAGGTTGCTCGCGATGATGCAGAGTACTCCCGCTACGTTTCCAACATTCCCGCCGCCAACTTTTATCTCGTCAACAACGCCCCGGGCAGTGGTGGCTCAATCCTTGAGGGTGCGCCGGCAAAGGACCGCAATTGGGAGTGGGCGCATTTGGCCGCGCGGACGTGGCCAAAGTACCGTTTTCCAAGCGATACAATCGAAAAGAGCATTTCGGCAGACGCGCCATCCAGCAAATTCTGGCGATCTGAGCGAGCGCGAGTCGTACAGGCGATCCAGCCTTGGAATGGCAAGGCAGGCTTGTACGGTGGACGTTTCTCGCCCGATGGCAAATCCCTCTTCTTCTACCATGCAAAGGGCGAAATCAGGAGGTTTTCTGTCGCATATGGCGAACAGGAAGCCGTTTACTCCAGCGATTTGGAGAACCCCATTTCGATTGCCATCAATCGTAGCGGCACGAGAATTGCCAACTTTCCATTCTCGAACCGGGGCGTAATCTATGACGTTGCGAGCGAAGAAGCCGTTGCGTTGGGACGCGACGACCTCGAAAAAAGCTCTCCGTGGATATGCCGTTGGACTCCGGACGAAAAGTATCTCGTAACGGGGCACATGGACGGGAGCATACGGGTTTGGGACGCACTTTCCAAATCGTTGGACATCATCGCCGAATGGCAGGGCCACGAAAAGAACACCTTGGACGTATTCCTTCCCGACTCAAATGACGTCGTATGGTCGGCTTCAAATGATGGCACCGTTCGCAAATGGTCGATACTCGACGGCTCGCCGCTGGGCAAGTATCGAC
>JAJDEG010000579.1 GCA_029259895.1 Planctomycetota bacterium | reverse complement strand
CGACGTTCGCCTCGGCGAGCACCGCGCGAGCTTCGTCGATGCTCGCTGGCTTGCCCAAGCGGTAGGAGATATTGCCCGCGTGGCATAGCGACGTCGACTGGTGGCCTTCGAGTACGTCGGCGTTGAGGTCTTCGCGCTTTCCACTCCGCACGGCGTCGAGAAAGTTTTTGAAATGGTCGCCGTCTCCGCCTTCAAACGTCCGCACCAGCTTTCCGCCCAAGTCGAACAGCGACGTATCGGCGATGATGCCGTCGCTGCCGTAGAATATCGCGCCGCCGTCGACCTTGGGGCCGAAATCCGCGGACTTGAGGCCGCGCGTTTCCTGGACGATCGCCTTGCCGTCGAACTGGTGAACGACCACCTGCGTGTTGGGCGTTTCGGCGGCATCGCGATAGCCGAAGCGGCCGCCGTAGCTGAGAACGCTCTTGCCCAGGCCCGTCACGCCAAGTCCCCAGCGGCAGACGTCGACCATGTGGATGTTGTTGTTGCCAAGCTCGCCGTTGCCGGTCTCCCAGAACCAGTGCCAGTCGTAATGGAATTGCGGGCGCGTGATCGGACTGGTCGGCGCGGGGCCGGCCCACAGGTTGTAGTTGACCGACGACGGCGGCTTGAACTCGCCCGGGCCGCCGATCGAATCGCGGCGACCATAGATCACGCTACGTGCGAGCTTCACGTCGCCGAGCTTGCCTTGCCGCATGTACTCGACGGCCGCGGCGAGCGAACGACTGCTGCGCCGCTGTGTGCCTGCCTGACAGAGACGGCCGGTCTTCCGCGAAACCTCGACGATTCGGCGGCCTTCGCTGATGTTATGGCTGACCGGCTTTTCGACGTACACGTGCTTGCCGGCCTGCATGGCCCAGATCGCGGCCAGCGCGTGCCAATGGTTGCACGTGGCGACGAATACGACGTCGACGGACTTGTCGTCGAAAACTTTTCGCATGTCGGCCATGGCCTGCACGTCGCCGCCGGACTTGGCCTTGAGCTTGCGCGTTTCGTCGGCCAGTTTGCCGAGCCGCTCGCTGTCGCAATCGCAAACGTAGGCGATATTGCAGCCGCTCAGTCGCGACAGCGCACTCACCTGCTGCTTGCCGCGGACGCCGCAGCCGATAATGGCCGCATTGATCGAGTCGCCCGCTCCCTTGGCAACCTCATCGGCCATCGCCGGACGAACGCTCGTCGCCGCAGCCGCGGCCGCCGTAGTCAACAGCGAATCTTCAAAGAACTGCCGCCGCGTAATCATCGCCGAGTCTCCTCAATCGCCGCTAGGGAAATTGAAAGCAAGTGATTTCACCACGGAGGCACGGAGGACACGGAGAAAAGCAAAAGGCAAAATAAAGAATGAAGGAAGAACGAGGTTTCGCGCCAGTCCAATGCATTTGTTCTTCTTCGTTCTGTTCTCTCCTTGTCCTCCGTGCCTCCGTGGTGAATGCAATTGCTCCGTCGTGAATACCAGTCTATGCGACTCACTCGGTCCGTTCCAGGAATTCGCGCACCAACGGCACGATCTCGTCGCGGGCGTCTTCGAGCACCAGGTGCGCCGCGTCGTCGAAACGGTGTATTTCGGCGTCGGGAAATCGCTCTTGCCATTCGGCCAGGAACGCCTCGTCGAACACGAAATCGCGCATGCCCCAGGCGATTAGCATCGGCGTGCGGGCCAGCTCGTGCAGCCTAGCCTCGACGTGGGTGATGAATCCGTAGCTGGCGTCGCTGGGCGAAAGCGGAATGTCCTGGACGAATCGATGGACGGCCAGACGATGTTGCGATGAATCGTAGGGCGAGAGATATGCCTTGGCGATCGCCCGCGGTATCGGCCGGAAGGCGCACTTGCGGAAGGTTCCTCGGGCGAATGCATTGAGTCCGCGGACGAGCAGCTTGCCCAACAACGTCCGGCGGCAAAGCGCAAGCTGCCACGGCAGCGACTTTCCTTCCGGCAACCGAAACGCCGCGGAATTGAGCACGACGAATCGCGAGAACCGCCCGACTTTCCGCACGGCCGTCGCCATGCCGATCATGCCGCCCCAGTCGTGAACGACCAGCGCCGCTTCTTCGCGAATGCCGAGGTGCTCCAACAGCGCCTCGATGTCGGTCACGCGGCGGGCGAGATTGTATTCGTATTCGTCGTCGCCGGGCTTGTCCGACAGGCCCATGCCGATGTGATCTGGCACGATGCAGCGATAGCGATCGGCCAGCGCGACGATCAGATGCCGATAGTAATACGACCAGGTCGGATTGCCGTGCAGCATCACGACCGGCGGCCCCTCTTCGCGGCCCTCATCCAGATAGTGCATCCGCACGCCGCCGACGTCGAACCAATGCTCGCGGAATGGGTACTCGGGAAGCGGCATGGTGTTGGGGATTAGGAACTGGGATTCGGGATTCAGGATTCGGGATTCGGGGAAGATCGCCATTCGCTAGGCTATTTTGCGAACAACGCCCGCAGGCAGATTTGCGACCACGTTTCGAATCGCGATAAGTCGGCGAGCAATTCCTGTATCGGCGCGAAGCCGGCATCGGCGATGTCTTCCTCGCGGGGCTGCACGTTGGGCTGTTCGACGTCGAACACGTGGACTACGCCCAAATGGACGCGGCCGACTTCGGTTTCGTCGTCGTTGATCAGGCCGACGCATTGCTCGCGGTAGGGCGTGTCGATGGCGACTTCTTCCTCAAGCTCGCGGCGCATGCCTTCGGCGTAGGGATCGAACGCGCCGTCGGTTTCGGCGTCGATGCTCGAAATATGCCCGCCGATGCCGACGCTCCGCTTGCTGTGCAGTCGGCCTTCGCCCTGGCCCTTGCCGCGGGTGTAATGAAATACGTGCGTGAGGCCGGCGGCGTCGGTGTGGCGGAAGATAACGTAGGGAATCAGTTGTTTGAAGGTCGGATCGGTTTCCATTTCGCCGCGGGGGCGATAGCTCACGTGCTGCGGATCGAGTAACTGCTCGAAATATCGCGCGACGTCGGGACAGAAGCCTTGGAAGTGCCCGATCTTGTGAAACAGCGGCGTGGGCACGACGAGAACTTGTTCGGTATCGACGAGCGTCATGGCGCGTCCTTTCGGCCTTGAGGAAGTGCATCCGCGATGCGGCGGATTATTGAAACACGGAGGCACGGAGATACGGAGAAGACCGGACAATATAGATTCTCGGGTCGCCCTTGGCGAGCGTTTCAGACGATCAACATCGCGTCGCCGTAGCTGTAGAAGCGATACTCCTCGCGAACGGCCTCTTCGTACGCCCGGCGGATGAGCGCGTCGCCGCCGAACGTGCGAATGAGAACGAGCAGCGTGGATCGCGGCAGATGAAAATTCGTCATCAAAGCATCGACCGCCTTGAATTCATACGGCGGGCGGATGAACAGGTCGGTTGGGCCGCACCAGGCTTCCATTTTTCCCGCAGCGGCGACCGATTCGAGCAAGCGGGTTGTCGTGGTGCCGATGGCGACGATGCGACCGCCGGCGGCGCGGGCCTCGGCGATCTTCTCCGCTTCCGCGTCGTCCAGCCGGCCCCATTCCGCGTGCATGGCGTGGTCATCGAGCGACTCGCTCTTGATCGGCCGGAACGTACCGACGCCGACGTGCAGCGTGAGCCGGGCAAGTTGCACGCCCTGCTCCTTGAGTCGCTTGAGCAAATCGACCGTGAAGTGCAGCCCGGCAGTCGGTGCGGCGATGGCACCAGGTTCGTTGGCGTAGACCGTTTGATACGTCTGGCGGTCCTCGTCGATCATCACGCCGTCGCGGATGTAATGCGGCAGCGGCACTCGGCCGAGCGATTCGAGCAAGTCGAGCGCCGCGTCGCGGGCGTCGCACTTGGCGATCCACACGCCTTCGTCCTGCTTTTCGATCATTCGCAAAGCCACGCGGTCGCGCAGTTCGCGATCTTGCAACATCACCACGTCGCCGGGCGTTTGCTTGCCGCGCGTCTTGCAGATAACCCGCCAGCAGCCTTGGGCGTCGGAATCGAGAAACAGACCTTGCCAGCGTCCGCCCGTGCTGGCGCGGCGGCCGATCAGCGTGGCGGCGATGACCCGCGTGTCGTTGACGACGACGCAATCGCCAGGGCGCAGCAGCTCCGGAAGATCGCGAACGTGGCGATGGGCGAATCCTTCATCCTGACGATCGACGACGAGCAGACGCGCATCGCTGCGTCGCGCGAGCGGCTGCTGCGCGATCAAGTTGGGCGGCAGCGTATAGTCGTAGTCGTCGAGCACTTGAGCGGGGGCTGGAGGCTGGCGGCTAGGGACTGGGGGCTAGGGACTGGGGGAGGATTTGGAAACTTCGTTCGGCGGCAATCGTTCGTTACTTTCGGCCCTTGCTCACTCCATGCTCTTTATCATTTCTTCGTCGGTGTCGGTCTTGCGCGGCATGTATTTGCACAGCGCGATGCCGAGGAAGAACAGGCCGACGAGCGGCACGAACATGAACAACATGCTGTAAGGATCGCCGCCGGGTGAGAGCACGGCCGCCAGACAGGCCATGACCAACACGGCGATCCGCCACTTGCCGAGGTAAATCTCGATCGACATGATGCCGATCCGCTGCAGAAACAGCATCACGAGCGGCAACTGGAAGGCCAAGCCGAAGCCAAGGGGAAGCATGATGACAAACGACAGCCATTCGCTGATGCGAGGGTCGGGATCGATGCCCATACCCGCGTTGAAATCCAGCAGGAATTCCAAGACGAATCCGAACACGACGAAAAATGCGAGCGCCGCTCCGACAAAAAACAACCCGAGGCTGAACGGCAAGAAGATGAATACGTAGTGCTTTTCGTGCGGATACAGCCCCGCGGCGACGAAGGCCCATACCTGATAGAACACCCACGGGCTGGAGATGATCGCCCCAAACACAAAGCCGGCTTTGAGCCAGATTACGAACGTTTCCTGCGAGGCAAGACTTTTTAGCTTGATGCGAGGGTCGTCCTCGACGGGCCGCCAAATCAGTACCGGCTCCAGCGGAAGGAGCTTCATGTCGTCGCGATACTCCGCGCGAGCATCCTCATCTGTGCCCACCTCGCTCGGATATTCCGTCGGCGGATCGGCCGGCAAATCGAGACCCCGCAGGACATCGTTGCGTTCCCACAAGTAGATTTCGAATAGCTCCTTGCCGCGTTCGAGTCTCGCCAATATGTCGGGCGGAACGTTTTCGGTTCCGCCTAGGAACTCGTTGGCATATTCTTCGATATTGTCGGCGGCCTGCTCGCGATAATACTCTTCCAGCGCGGACTCCAGCGGCATCTGGATGAATTTCACGACGTCGAAGCCGAAGTACAGGCCGATGGCCATGCCGATCGCCAGTCCGAAGCCGGCCTTGAAAAAGCACTTACGCAACTCTTCGAGGTGCTCCCCGAAGGTCATCTTCGTGCTTTCAAACAGGTCTTCGTCGTGGTTACGCTTGGCCATAATCGCAAACCGGTGCTTCCGCCGCTCCACCTTCGCCCGCGGGGACATTCGTTTCGCGTCGCGGGGCGCGAAGGGAAACGCTAGATCGTAACAACCCGCTGCGCGCGGGACAACCAAACGCACTGCGCGCGCCGCGTTCGAGAAAAGGCCGAGAAAACCGGCCGATTCGTACTCGATTCCCGCGTCGCCACGCCTGCCGAATCGCCATCGCTAAGGCGTGCCTCAGATTGATCTTACGCTCCACCCATGATAGCTTAAAGGGGCTGCGAGCAACGCCTTTTCCCCTCCGGCCATTAAGCGTAAGGCCCAAAGCCGACAGCCCATAGCCCGCCCACATGCTCAATCTCATCGGCAAGGGTTCCGCCCACACGTGTGATGGCGTCAGCCGCCGCGACTTTCTGCAAGTTGGCGCTCTCGGTGCGCTGGGCGTATCGCTGCCGCAACTGCTGGCGGCCAAAGCCCAAGGCGCGATCGCCAAGGATCACGACGAGCGGTCGGTGATCATGATCTTCAATCTGGGCGCGCCGAGCCAACTCGACACGTTCGACATGAAGCCGGATGCGCCGGCCGAGATCCGCGGGCCGTTCAAACCGATCAAGACCGCCGCACAGGGCATCGAGATTTCCGAGATCTTGCCGCTACACGCCAAGCTCGCCGACAAATTCTCGCTCGTGCGAAGCTGCTACCACACGGCCGCCGCGGTTCACGACACCGGCCACCAGATGTTGCAGACCGGCCGGTTGTTCACGGGCGGTGTGAACACGCCGCATGCCGGTTGCGTGGCCGCGTATTTGCGCGGCCGCAAGACCGACCTGCCGCCGCACGTGATCCTGCCCGAACCGATGGGCAACACCGGCGGGAATTTGCCGCACGGGCAGGACGCCGGATTCTTGGGCAAGGCGCACGATCCGTTCGCGCTCATGGCCGACCCTTCAAAGCCGGACTTCAAAGTGCCGGACCTTTTGCCGCCGGCCCAGATTGGCGAAGCGCGGCTCGATCGCCGCCGTCGGCTGCGCGAGATCGTCGAGCAAACCGCCGACGACTTCGCGGCCAGCGAAAGCGCGAAGCTGCTCGACAGCAACTTCGAGGCGGCCTTTCGGATCATGACCAGCCCGCAGGCCCGCGCGGCGTTCGATCTGTCGAAAGAGCCGACCAAAGTCCGCGAGCGGTACGGCATGAACCGTTTCGGACAGTGCTGCTTGCTCGCTCGCCGGTTGATCGAGGCCGGCGTCCGCTTCGTCACCGTCAATACGTTCCTCACGGTGTTCGACGAGATTACGTGGGACATCCACGGGACGAAACCGTTCACGTCGATCGAAGGCATGAAGAACATCGTCGCGCCGATGTACGACCAGGCGTATTCGGCGTTGTTGGAAGACCTCGTCGAGCGCGGCATGCTCGACAGCACGCTGGTTTGCAATCTTGCCGAGTTCGGCCGCACGCCGCGGGTAAATCCAGCCGGCGGTCGCGATCATTGGCCGCAATGTTGGACCAGCTACTTCGCCGGCGGCGGCGTGAAGGGCGGTCGTGTGGTCGGTCGAAGCGATGCGATCGCCGCAATGCCGGCCGAGCGGCCCGTCGACCCGGCCGAAGTCGTTGCCACGGTGTTCCACAGCTTGGGCTTCGACCTGGAAACGAAGCTGCCCGGCCCGGCGGGACGGCCGTTCCCG
>JAJDEG010000578.1 GCA_029259895.1 Planctomycetota bacterium | reverse complement strand
TCAACCGGCCGCGCGTCACGGTGATGACGGAAGCGCTGGGTTTGGCGCCGGAGGAAGTTGAAACGCTCATTACGTTTCCACTCGAATCGTCGCTCAACGGCGCCAGCGGTGTTCAAGCTGTGCGTAGTTCTTCCGGCGTCGGACTGTCGGTGATCTACGTCGAGTTTGAGTGGGGGACCGATATTTACGTCGACCGGCAAATTGTCGCTGAAAAAATCGCGCTGGCCGCAGATCGCATGCCCGAGGGTGTTCGTCCGCAATTGGCCCCGATCTCGTCGATCATGGGCCAGATCATGCACGTCGGCATGTGGAGTGAGGGGGGAAAGACCGACCCCATTGAAGTCCGCACGATCGCGGACTGGGTGATTCGCCAGCGCCTACTGACCATTCCCGGCGTCGCGCAAGTCGTGACGATGGGCGGTGGCCGCAAGCAGTATCAAGTCCTAGTCGATCCCGACCTGCTGCTCAAATACGACGTGACGCTGGAAGACGTGGAAAAGGGCGTCTCGGAAAGCAACGAAAACGCCACGGGCGGCTATCTCGACTCGGGCGGACGGGAACTTCTCGTTCGTTCGCTGGGACGCATCCAAAGCTTGGAAGAATTGCAAAATGTCGTCGTGAAGCCTGGGCTTCCTCGCTCGGTTCTGCTGGGCCAAGTGGCGCGCGTTACGGAAGCGGCACAGGTAAAGCGCGGCGAATCGGCCGTCGACGCGTCGCCTGCGGTCACACTTGTCATTTCCAAGCAACCCGGTGCCGACACTCGCACGCTTACCAATAACATCATCAAGGCGCTAGACGAGCTGAAGCTTTCGATGCCGCCCGACATTCGACTGAATTCCGACGTTTACCAACAAAAGACATTCATCGACCTGAGTATCGCAAACGTCGTGCAGGCTCTCGAACACGGCGGAATCCTAGTCGTCATCATTTTGTTCCTGTTCCTGCTCAACTTTCGCACGACGTTTATCACGCTCACCGCGATTCCACTGTCGATCCTCGCCACGGTACTGGTTTTCAAGTGGTTCGGCATGTCGATCAACACCATGACGCTGGGCGGTTTGGCCGTCGCCATTGGCGAACTCGTAGATGACGCGATCGTCGATGTCGAGAACATCTTTCGCCGTCTGCGGGAGAATCGACACCTCCCGCATCCTAAGTCGGCTCTGAGGGTCGTCTATGAAGCGAGCAGCGAGGTCCGAAATTCCATTGTGTTCAGCACGATCCTGGTCGTGTTGGTGTTCGTCCCACTGTTCGCGCTCTCGGGCATGGAAGGGCGGCTTTTCACGCCTTTGGGCGTCGCCTACGTCGTCTCGATCTTGGCGTCGCTCGTCGTGTCGCTGACCGTAACGCCCGTGTTGTCGTACTGGCTGCTGCCACGAGCCAAAATAATGTCTCACGAGAAGGATAGCTGGCTGCTCCGCGTCTTGAAGGGAATGGCCGGTTTCGCGATTCGATTCAGCGTGCGGCATCCTTGGCCGATTCTTGGAAGCGTGTCCGCAGCCGTCGTGGTCGCCGTGCTGATCGTGACCCAATTGGGCCGCGACTTCTTGCCGCCGTTTAACGAAGGAGCCGTGCAGGTGAACGTGCTCCTGCCGCCAGGCTCGTCCCTTTCCGCGTCCAATCACATCGCCGGCATGGTCGATCAGCGGCTGAAGCGCTTTAAGGACGAAGGAAAGGTCTTGGCTTTTGGCCGTCGCACGGGCCGCGCAGAACTCGACGAGCACGCGGAAGGCGTGAACGTCTCGGAAATCATTGTCACGCTGAACCCTGATTCAGGTCAATCGCGCGAAGAATCGCTCGAGGAATTGCGCGAGGAGTTGACGCAGGTGCCGGGCATCGTCGTTGCCGTCGAGCAACCGCTGGCGCACTTGATTTCGCACATGCTTTCGGGCGTTAGGGCGCAGGTCGGAATCAAACTGTTTGGCGACGACCTGACCATTCTCCGCGCCAAAGCAAACGAAATGCAGGCCGCCATCCGCGACGTGCCGGGCGTGAAGGATCTGATCGTCGAGCAACAGGTCGAAATTCCGCAACTGCGGATCACACTGAATAAGGCGCAACTAGCTCGTCACGGACTCACGTCGGCGGTCGTTAATGAGTTTATCGAAACGGCGATGAACGGCCGCGTCGTCTCGGAAATCGTGCAGGGCGAACGGAAGTTTGATCTCATGGTCCGTCTCGACGAGGAGTACCGCCGCGATCCGGAAAAGCTACGGCGACTGTCGGTGAACCTGCCGACGGGCGGCCGCGTGCCGCTTTCGTCGCTCGCCGACATCGCGTTGGGCAGCGGTCCCAACACCATTAACCGCGAGAACGTTCGTCGCCGCATTGTTGTGCAGTGCAACGCGGCTGGCCGCGACCTAAACAGCGTCGTGACTGACATTCAAGAGCGGCTAGAGCCGATTCGGGCTTCCCTGCCGCCCGGTTACTTCATCGAGTACGGCGGCCAGTTTGAAAGCCAGAAATCGGCTACGCGGATGATCGGCCTGCTCAGCATCATTTCGCTGATTTGCATGTTTCTAGCGCTGTTTACGCTGTTTCGCTCGGTGAATATGTCGTTGCAGGTGTTGTCGGCTCTTCCGATGGCGGCGATTGGGGCCGTAACTGCCTTGGTCGTTACTGGGCAGTCGCTTACGGTGGCAAGTCTCGTCGGATTCATTTCGCTTGCCGGAATCGCCTCGCGCAATGGTATTCTGCTGATTGCACACTATCTTCATCTCGTAAAGTACGAAGGTGAAGGCTTCACGCCGGAAATGATCGAAAGGGCCGGCAAAGAACGGCTGGCGCCGATGCTAATGACGGCCCTGTGTGCCGGCATCGCGCTCATTCCCTTAGTGCTCGCGGCTGGCGAACCGGGAAAGGAAATCCTTTATCCCGTAGCCACGGTGATCTTGGGCGGCCTGATTAGCTCCACGCTGCTCGACTTCTTTGTTCATCCTGCGTTGTTCTGGTGTTTCGGCCGTGGGCAGGCGGAGCACTTAATAGCCGAGACCGATCACGACGACTTGGGGGACTTGCCTCATGTACCAGGCGTCGAAGATGTACCTGTAAACGGCCACGGCGCTGAACGTACGGACGCCGAAACACGTCACGATGCAACTCGTTTTCCAGACGCCCATTGAGCGCGAGGTGGCAACGATGAGTTTTGCCTGAAATATCCTGAGAGTGGTTATCGTCGCCGTCGGCGTACTATTGGCGTCGAGCACGATTGGATTGTGGATGTGGTGGAAACCGTTGGAATAATCGCGAGCGACGGCGAAATTGCCATAGTTCGCCTCACACTTTTATTGAGGAGGATGGGATGCGTTACCGGAACAATGCGACTTTGCTGTTGATCGGCGCGCTGGCCGTTGCTGTCACGGTTGGCTGCGGCGGCGACCAAGACAAGAAGGCCGCGGACAAGGACGGAGTGGCCGCGGAACACGCCGAACATCCGCACGAAGGTCCGCACGGTGGCCTGCTCGTGGAAATCGGAAAGGAAGAGTACCACGTTGAAGTGTGCCACAGCGACAAGACGCATGCCGTAACCGTTTACGTACTCGACTCGACCGCTAAGAAGGCTGTTCCCATCGCCGAAAAGCAGATCACGATCAACCTTCTCGCTGACGGCAAGCCGGCCCAGTTCGATTTACCTGCCAAGCCGATGGACAGAGAACCAGCTGGCCAGTCTTCGCGCTTTGAATTGGTCGATGAAACGCTAACCGAGAACCACGACGCCGAAGGGGTCAAGGCTCGTGTCCGGTTGAGCATCGGTGGCACGGAATACACTGGCGCGATCGAACATCACGAAGATGGCGAGCACAAGCACTAAACTGGAACTCTGCACAACCTCGCGTCGCCGTTTCGGCCCGCTGGCTTCGCTGGCGGCGGGTTGGGCGGCGGCGCGTGCGGTGACTTTGCGCCCTGTCGGAAACAAATGAGCGTTGATGGGCCGTGGGGGGGGAAACCGCAAAAGTCGCTTTTCGCCGCCTCGACAACGCGGCGGCGCGATTACAATGTAAACTTGTGGAAATCGCGAGAAGTCACATGCAATCGATCACCTCTATAATAACTTGCGGCGCTTTGGTCGTGCATGTTCTACTGGGGTGTTGCGCTCATCACGCGCATTCGCAGGATGCAACTTGCAGTCAATGCACCGCCCACACGAAACGTTGCGAGAGCACTCACGCCGGCTGCGGCCGCGCGGGCGGCCACAAGCCTGCTAAAGGCCGGACGGTGCCTGGTGCCCCGTGTAAGGGACAATGCGACGGTCCAACGTGCTCCTACGTCGTGCCGAACAAGATCGATGTACCGGGAAATGATTACGGTGTTATTGCTCTGCTTCCGTTGGACGCGTTTTCCCAATCGGGACTGACATTCTCCTCGTTGCCCGCGCGTCTACGAGTCTGGCTTGAATCCGGGGCTCCGCTTCGCGTGCATCTGCTGCACTGCGTTTTCTTGATCTGATTGCGCTGCGCCGTGGCGTTGGCGTTTCGTCGCGTATTCGGACGACTGGGCGAAACGAGCGCAAGTTCTTTCTTTATTGCCGCCGGCGGCCCGATCGAGCCGGCGGCGTCTGTACGAAGTCAGTAGGCATTCGCAGCCATCGGTTTGACGGTCTTTCCCTATGGAGGTTCATTATGTGTGGCATTCAAACGCATTGGACGGTCAGGTTGTACGCATGCACGGCGCGGTGGGCCCTGCTGCTAAGTTTTTTGGCTTTCGCTCCTCAAGCTGTCGCGCAGCGTTTTGGCGGGGGGGGTGCTGTGGGCGGCGTGCAAGTCGATGTCGAAGGCATCGTGTCGAGCGTCGATGTCAAGGGTCTGGCGACGCTTCGCAAGGCCCGCGAAGAAGCGTTGCAAGCTGTGCCGAGCGACATCGCGAAAGCGTCGGACTTGCGCAAGGTTTCGCTTCGCAAGTTGGCCGAAGCGATCGCCGCGCATCAAGACAAGCGAGCCGGCGCGCCGCTGACCGACGATTTCAACTACCTCGCCGGGTTGCAGCGCATCCAATACATCTTCGTCTATCCGGAGCAGAAGGACATCGTGATCGCTGGTCCGGCGGCGGGCTGGAAGATCAATGCCCAGGCCGAAGTCGTCGGCTCGAACACGGGTTTGCCAGTGCTGCGGCTCGATGATTTGCTGGTGGCCTTGCAGAACACGGAGCAGGCGCGGCAGACGATGATTAGCTGCTCGATCGATCCGACGCCTGAAGGCATCCAGCGTCTTAACGGCTTCTTGAAGAAGCAGAAGGTGATGAACGCCGGCGTGAAAGCGGGCGTGGAGGCGAGTCTCGGCAAGCAAACGGTGACGCTCACGGGTGTGCCGGCCACGAGCCGCTGCGCGCACGTGATGCTGGCTGCCGACTATCGCATGAAGCGTTACGCGATGCATCTCGAGCCGGCGCCGGTAAAGGGAATGCCGAGCTACTTGGAATTGCTGCGTAGTTCCCGGAGCAAGCCGCCGGCCGATCTGTCGCCGCGATGGTGGATCGAGGCCGATTATCAACCGCTGCTCACCGACGGCGAAGGTCTGGCGTGGGAAATTCGCCCCGGCGTCAAGGTGATGAGCGAAGACGAGAAGCGCGACGCAGCCGGCAAACTAAGAGGCACCGGCCGCGTCAATGCCCTCGCCAAAAAATGGTCCGACACGATGACGGCCAAGTACAAGGAGTTGGCGGCCAAGGATTCGATCTTCGCCGAACTGCAAAACTGCATGGACTTGGCCGTGGCCGCGGCGCTGATCTCGAAGGAACAGTTGGCTGAGAAGGCGGGTTTGGATATGTCGATCTATACCGACAACCGACGGCTCGTGGTCGACGGGTTGCCGATGCCCAAGCACGTGCAAACGGAAGTCAGCGTGGCCAAGAGCGGCCGAGAGTGGCTGATCACGGCGTCCGGCGGCGTGCAGTTTCATAGCTGGGGCGTCACAGCCAAGCAAGAAACGTCCGACGCCACGAAAAAAGCCCGTGAAAGCGCAGCCGCGGGAGCGAACTGGTGGTGGGATTGAGCACGTGGTATTTGACTTCAATGGCGTCGGGCGCGAATTGAGCCGCCGGCACCAGGAGCGTTCCCGTTCGGTTGGAACGCCGGGAGAGCGAGGACACAATTTCATCTAGGGAGAATGCGATGGCCAAGGCGGTCTATGAAATCGCGGGAATGGACTGCGCTGAAGAAATTGCCTTGCTTCGGCGCGAGATCGAACCTCTGCCGGGCGTTGAAGAACTGGGCTTCGACGTTCTTGGGAGGACGATGACGGTCCGATACGATGATCAACGGGTCAAGAGCGATGACTTGCTGGCGGCGATCGACAGCGCCGGATTGCGCGGAAAGATTCGGGGCGCGGCCAATGCGCCTCGCGACGTGGCTGAGGGCCGCCGCGGTCCCATCGTTTCGACGGCCGCCAGCGCCGCGTTTGTCGCCGCCGCATTTTCCCTCCATGCACTTGAAGCAGGTTGGAAGGATGCATTCGGCGCTCACGGGGCGGGACCTATTCCGGTGATCAGTCGGTTGCTCTACGGATGCGCCGCACTGGCCGGCGGATGGTTCGTACTTCCGAAGGCCGTTCGTGCCGTGCGCCGGTTTCGGCCGGATATGAATTTACTGATGGTGGTGGCCGTTGCCGGAGCGTTTGCCATCGGCGAATACGTCGAAGGCGCGGCCGTGGCTCTTCTGTTTGCGCTCTCGCTGTCGCTGGAAGCGTGGAGCGTCGATCGTGCCCGTCGTGCTATTGGGGCACTTATGCAGCTCGCCCCGGAAACTGCCGCCGTGCTCGGAGCGGATGGCCGCGAATCCGTGGTTGACGTGACCGATGTATCCGTGGGCTCCACGGTCGTCGTCAGACCGGGCGATAAGTTCCCGCTTGACGGGCGCGTGCTGCGAGGCGAGACGACGGTCAACCAAGCGCCGATTACTGGCGAATCGATTCCCGTGGCAAAGTCGGTCGGCAGCGAGGTCTTTGCTGGAACAATTAATGAAGACGGTGCCGTTGAGGTCGAAACGACGAAGCCAGCGTCAGATACGACGCTGGCCAAGATTATTCGACTCGTGGGAGACGCGCAGAGCAAGCGATCGCCGAGTGAGCAATGGGTCGACACGTTCGCTCGCTACTACACGCCTTTAGTCATGCTCCTCGCGATCGCAGTGATGCTCGTTCCGCCGCTGTTGATGGGCGGTGCTTGGACGAAATGGTTCTACGAAGGATTGGTGCTGCTAGTCATTGCGTGCCCATGCGCTCTCGTGATCTCAACTCCTGTGAGCATTGTGGCGGCGTTGACTTCCGCGGCACGCCAAGGTGTACTCATCAAGGGCGGACCCTACGTGGAATCGCCCGCTAAGTTGTGTGCTATCGCCTTCGACAAGACTGGGACATTGACGGCGGGTCAACCGGAGGTCCGAGAAGTCATTCCGCTTTCGGGTCATGACAAGCGTGAATTGTTAGACATCGCGGCGGCCATCGAAAGCCGGTCTCGGCACCCGCTCGCGCAGGCGATATTGCGCGCGGCTGAGGCCGCTGGCGTCCAACCTCGTCCGGCGGACGACTTTCAAGCTCTCTCCGGTAAAGGCGCCACCGCCCGCATCAATGGGCGCTTCGTTTGGCTGGGTTCGCATCGGCTGCTCGAAGAGCGTGGGCAGGAAACGCCCGAAATGCACGCAATGCTAGAGGAATTCGCCGCTCAAGGATGCAGCGTAATCGTCGTTGGCGAGGAAGATCACGTCTGCGGTCTGATCGCCGTTGCAGACCAGCTTCGTCCGCAAACGCCGAAAGCGTTGGCCGCATTGCGCGAAGCGGGCATTTCGCGGCTAATTCTTCTCACCGGTGACAATCGCGCCACCGGTGAAGCAATCGGCAAGGCGGCTGGAATCGATGAAGTACGAGCCGAACTCTTACCCCAGGATAAAGTCGTGGCCATCGAAGATCTGATACGGAAATACGAACACGTCGCGATGGTTGGCGATGGCGTGAACGACGCACCTGCGTTGGCTCGTGCAAGTTTGGGCATCGCAATGGGTGGCGTAGGAACGGATGCAGCGCTGGAAACGGCCGACATCACGTTGATGACGGATGATCTTTCCCGACTGGCATGGCTGATTACACATTCACGACGAACGCTAGCGGTCATTCGCCAGAACATCTTCGCGTCGCTGGGCGTCAAGGCGGCGTTTGTAGCCTTAACGCTTACTGGCCATGCGTCGCTGTGGGCGGCCATTGCCGCCGACACGGGAGTCTCGTTGCTCGTGATCTTCAATAGCCTAAGGCTGCTTCGAAAGTCATGAATCGACCCACTCGGCACCCTCAAACGGTTCGCATCATTGTGGAATCGCTACTTTTCCGCGTTGCGCGGATCATCCGCCGCGTTTAGATACTTGATCGACCAGGGGCCCATGCCGTGAATTTGAATGATCGTCTCGCCGTCGGCCCAGACGAAGTGCCTCATGCCCGCCGCCCAAAAGCCAAAAGTGCCGGCTGGCATCTTCCGACCGGACTTTTTATCCAGTTTCTCCCGCATCGCAATGTTGAACGTGCCCGAAATCACGGTAAGGCGTTCGGTCTTGGGATGAGTATGCGGCGGGATCGAATAACCATCTGGGAGCCGCAGTCGCATGACGAATGGTCCTTCCTTGGTGGGATCGCCTTCGAGCACCGCGAGTTTCGCGCCCGGCGGGATCGACTTTGGACCTTCCTGCCATTTGATCTCGCTGGGCACAAAGAAACTGGCGTCTTTGCTGTCGCCGTGTTCATCAGCCTTTACCGACAACGGACACGAAAGTACGACAATGGCCGACGCCAGAAGATTCAGGGTACACATGGCTGGAACTCCTTGGGTGAGTGCGAGGAATAGTCAACTAGAAGTGGTCTAGCGATGCGAAACGTTCCAAAGTTGCAGAGCTTCGATTGCGATTTGAATGGCCGACACCGCGATGACGATCGCTAGGACACGTTGCAGCCAGAGCGGCTTCGTGCGAAAACTCAGCACGCTTCCAAGTTGAGCGCCGGGGATCGCACCCAAAGTCACTGCAACCGCAAGATCGGGTGTGACTTGGCCAGCTAAGATTTTGCCAATGAAGCTGGCGGCGGACGAACACGCAACGATCGCCAAGCTGCTGCCGATCACAATCCGGAAGGGCAACTTGAGCACGTACAGCATCAAGGGGATCAAGATGAAGGCTCCGCCCTGCCCAACCATTCCGCCCAGGCATCCGACGGCAATGGCGATCGCTAGCGCCAAACTACGATCGAACGAACAATCGCTGACCGCATCAATATCTGCCGCTTCCTGCCTTGGCATGAGCATGATCGCGGCCGCGATGAGTGCCAATCCGGCGAACAGGATCATGAGCGATTCATTTGACACCCAGCGTGACGCGACCGAGCCCGCGAGCGCGCTCACGGCCATTGCGGTCCCCATCCAAACCACTAGGCGGCGGTGGACGGTGCCGTGCTTGTGATGCCCGCAAGCGCCGGATATGCATGCGCTCAAGGCCTGCACCACGGTCAATCCTGAAACTGTCTTCATGTCCAGCGCACCGGATCCAACGAGAGGCGGAATGAATATCAGTGCTGGCGCTAGGATCACGCCGCCGCCAATGCCCAGCAATCCCGACAGCACGCTGACTGCGAAACTCAGCGCGAATATAATGGCGGCCAAGGCCATGACGTGCGCGTAGCGTCAAGGAATGAGATGAATCTGACGATTGTCCGATCCGATGACTTCGCCGACATCGGCGATCGTCGCAACGCCCTCGGCCTGTAGTTCTCGAATTAGCGCCGCGCAGCACTCGTCATCGACGGCAAACAGCAATCCGCCGGACGTCTGCGGATCACAAAGCGCGACTAGGTCGTCGTCTGAAACCGCGCCGTCAACCTGCAAACGGCCTTCGACAAACGTGCGATTCCGTCGTGCCCCACCAGGTACGTGCCCTTCCGCAACCAAGTCGCGAAGCCCTGGTAGCAACGGCATGGCCGAAACCTTGATTCTCGCTCCAACGCCACTTTCGCTGAGCATTTCCAGAAGATGCCCAAGGAATCCGAACCCTGTAATGTCGGTGCAAGCATGAATGCCTACGCGCCGAGCGGCGTCGGCGGCACGCGCATTCAGGGTCGCCATCGACTGGATGGCCGCCTGCACATGCGCGGGCCGGGTCTTCTGCGCACGCAACGCAGTGGTAACGATCCCGGTCCCGAGCGGCTTCGTGAGAATCAGGTGGTCGCCCGGTTTCGCGCCGACATTTCGCCAAATTTGATTGGGATGGACGAAGCCGGTCACGCAGAGTCCAAACTTCGGTTCGCTGTCGTCGACGGTGTGCCCTCCGACGATGAAGATCCCGGCTTCTGCTGCCTTGTCAGCCGCGCCGCGCAAGATGTCGCCCAGCGCCGTCAGTGGGATGTCGGGCCGATTTCGCGGAAACGCGACGACGTTGAGCGCAAACGCCGGTTTACCGCCCATCGCGTACACGTCGCTGAGCGAATTGGCCGCGGCGATCGCGCCGAACCAGTACGGCTCGTCGACGTTTGGCGTGAAGAAGTCCAGGGATTGTACGATGGCCAACTCGTCCGACACGCGGTATACCGCCGCGTCGTCCGACGTGCTGGTGCCGACGAGTACGTTGGGATCAGTTATTGGCGTCAATGCGCTCAGAACCTGAGCGAGGTCCTCGGGACCGAATTTGGAAGCTCAGCCGCCGCAATTCGATAGCGTGGTAAGCCGGACGAGTTGCGCATTCATGGCACGTTCCTCTGTTGACGACGATAGTTGACTTGCTCGCGATGGGATTCTAGTGACCCCGCGACTATAATGAAAATGAATTATCCGAATCGTAACCATACCAAACGTGCATTCAATGAGCTTGAACCCAACGCACCTTCGAGCGTTCGTGGCCGTACAGAAGCACGCGAACTACACACGCGCGGCCGAGGAGTTGTTTCTCACTCAACCGGCCGTGTCCCGGCAGATCGATCAACTGGAAAAAGAGCTGGGAGTGCCGCTGTTTGAGCAGATCGGGAAAACGATTCACCTGACGGACGCCGGTCGGACGCTCCTCCGCGAAGCGGAGCGGCTACTTGGAGACCTGGAACGCGTCGCCGAATCGGTCCGCGCTCTCG
This sequence comes from Planctomycetota bacterium, assembly GCA_029259895.1. Lineage (GTDB taxonomy): Bacteria > Planctomycetota > Planctomycetia > Pirellulales > PLA5 > PLA5. Next base: position 1,248 of record JAJDEG010000578.1, on the reverse strand, counting down.
GCTCGCCTGGGCAAGGTCGTATCGCTGTGGGAGCGAGTTCGACGCCGGGGCTGTACTTGCTCCCGCCCGTCATTGGGCAATTCTGTCAGCGGTTCCCAGCTGCCGAGTTTCACTACTGCGTCGAAAACTCGCGCCGTATTGAACAGAAGATTCTTGGAAACGAATTGGACCTTGGCTTCGTGGGCGTCGCGCCTTTCGATCGATCGGTCGTCGCCGAGAGGATCCTGGGAGATCGAATCGTGTTCTTCGCCGCGCCAAATCATCCCTTTGCCGCCCGCCCGGAGATCGAGGTGCGAGAGCTTGTGGCCCAAACTTGGATCATCCGCGAACAAGGCGCGGCGACGCGACGTCTCGTGGAATCGTGGATGGGTCGCTGGAAAGTGAAGCCCGCGCGTGGGATTGAAATGAACTGCCCTGAAGGCGTCAGAGCGCTGGTCGCGGCGGGCGTCGGGTTATCGTATATGTCGGTTCATGGCCTAGCCGACGAATTGGATCGCGGTCGATTCCGAGTCCTGAATGTCCGGGGATTTGACCTGCGCCGTTCGATCTATATCGTTCGCCATCGAGACAAGCACGTCTCGCCCGCTATGTCGGCGTTTGAGCAATTAGCCGGCGCGGCGCTCTCGCCGGTGGAGCGGACGGCACGAAGCGTTCATTTGCGCGAGTCGCAAAGCAAGTCGGGACGCCGTCGATAGACGACGCGTCGTTCCGCGACGCCGACATTTCCGCGACAGCGAATGCGCCTATGCCATATTAGCCGCCACGCGATTTTCGATTTCACCGCAAACTCTCGAAGCCAACCTAGGACTCTTCGGCAACGCTACGGCTCGCTTTCCGCCGTCGCTAAGGTCTTGGCGTTCGGCCCTTTCGGGACCTACGGTCAAATCGTAAAGGACAACTGCAACAAGCAAATGCGAGGGAACTACGCTCCGAATGAAATGGTCGGCACGACGCGGAAACCGATACGTAGCGGGATAGGTCCGTTCACGATTTGCACATCGCACGTCGAGAGAATCAACGTGACCGTTCGCCATTTCATATAGCGGTTCGGTCGATTGACGCTCTGTTTCTCACGAAAGCTGGCGAATCTGTAGTACGCTAGCGCCCTCGTACGTCACGTACTACGGTTTCTGCTGGCCACCGGGCGAAATGCGGATCACGCAGCAATGGCCGCGAGGGCACGAATCGGCATTGGTCGCTCGACGATGTGATGAGCGTCGATGAGCGACCAAGGACCAGCGGCGTGCT
>JAJDEG010000577.1 GCA_029259895.1 Planctomycetota bacterium | reverse complement strand
TGATGAGCAGGCCGCGCTCGACGTTTGTGGCCTTGAGGTAGTTGATGATTTGGGCGCGTTCGACGCCGCCGAGTTCGCCGAGGGCTTTGAGTTCGACAACGACGCTGGTGAAGCAGACAAAATCGGCACGGTAGCAACAGGCAAGGCGGTTGCCCTTGTAGAAGATCGGCAGTTCGACCTCCCGCGAGAATGGAATCGAACGGTCGGTGAACTCGACGGCCAGAGCCTCGTGGTAGACCGCTTCCAAGAATCCACGCCCAAGCTGCCGATGCACTTCCATCGACGCGCCGATAATGGCATGCGTCTGCGGATCGCGCTGATCCGAACCCATCTGTGCCATCTGCGACATCTGTGGATGATTCCGTGTCGACGCGACGGCGGCTCGGACGGCTGCGAAGCCGATTCCGCCATAATTTCAATTGATTACCCGCAGATTGCGCAGATTATCGTCGATGAGCGCGGCTGTATTGCCCATTCGCTAGCCGACGCCGAAGATCACGACGATCTCCGCGATCGCCAAGAACTGCTAAACAGTACCGCCGGACAAAACTGACGTCAGTTCTGACTGAAGTCGAACTGTTTCATCGGCTCGCGCCCCAGCGGGTTCTTGAGGAACTTGCGGCGGCACTCCGGACAGAGGTCGTACCGCATCGTTTGGTACACGTCTTCGCCGAGCGCTTCGTCGTCGGCGTCTTCGAGACGTTCGAGGATTTGCTGAACCTCTTCGAGATGATCGCGTTCGTCGTCCGAGTCACCGTCGGCGGCCGGATCCATCGTTGCGTAAACTTCCATTTTCACCACGTAACGCACATCGTCACTTGGATCGATGATCCGTTTGCAGGAGTCACACGTGTAGTGAATCATAAAATCCTTGTCCTTGCTTAGCGTACACCCAGGCATCGCGTCGAAGGCGTCTCCGTATGCTCTCGACAACTTCCATCCTAATGGCAAGGCGCGCGGCGTGGCAAGGCGGTTTAAGGCCAAAATGCGCCGGGCAAGGAAAGTAGTTCGCGCAGCGGGTTTTTCGCGGCGCAGCGCTTGACAGCCACGTTGCCGTCGAGTTGTTCCGCGCACGCGCGATAATCTTGGTACGGCACGACGCCAGGAAATTCTAGCGAGAATGTCGTGCAAGAGAATTCGCGCGGAGATGAACGAAGCAGCGATCGTCGGTCGCGAACGGCAGAGTGGATTTGCGATTCGCGTTCGCTCGCCGAAGAGTTGCGAGTTCGCTCGATTGGACGAAGTCCCGAGTATTCGTCACCGATCGATGCACAATCGTTGGCATTGATGGAGGCGCGTTGGCGGCCCGCTCGTCGAAGCTTCTTCGTAGGCGATGCACGATTCTGGTTTGGCCCGAACCGGGCGCCGTCGTTGCCAGCGGACACGCCCGGGCGGCCAACGGAGCGTTGCTGTCGGCTCGGTTCGGTAGGCAAACGCCTGGCGACGTGCCGCTGGCGGTCCCTTGGGCCGGTTGTTACGGATTTATGGCCGCCGAATTGGCCCCTCGGCGGAGCGAGTTTCCGCGTCGCGCCGCGGCCCGTCGTAGATTTGGATGGGGCAGCAATGGCCGCCCGTCTCGTCCGCAACGGCCGGCGATCGGTTCGCGTAGGCCTTGCGAGCATCCGTTTTTGCGCGTCGCCGGGGAATCCGCCATGCTCGACCTAGGTATCGAAAATCTCGTCACGTACAACCCGCTGGCGATCTCGGTGAGGGCGACGCTCGACGAAGCGCTCAACTCGATGGACGAATACAAATTCCATCATTTGCCCGTCGTCGATCAGGATCGACGGCTGGTGGGCATCGTTTCGGACATGGACGTTCGTCGCGCGGCCGATACTAAGGCATCGAGCGTTCGCGACGTGATGACGCCGTCGCCGATCTCGGTCGCCCATCACGCCCCGCCGAACGAAGCGCTGCGAACGATGCTCGATCGACGCTTCCACTCCGTACCGGTTCTCGACGGCGAGAAGCTGATCGGCATCATTACGTCGACGGATTTCTTGCGCGAGTTTTCGTACGGTGCGGCAGGCGGGGGCGACGCGATTTCAAAGCACATGCTCGGCGACGAGTACCACGTCGAGTCGGACGCGACCGTCGACGACGCCCTACGCGCAATGGACGAGCTTGGCTGCGACTATCTCGCGGTACTCAAGGGGGCGTGCCCGGTTGGCGTCGTGTCGCGACGAACGCTCACCGTTTGGAGCGAGTTTTCGCAGGCGAGCGAGCCATCGCACGTCAAAACGATTCAACTCTCCGCGACGAACGTGCCGGCCGTGCTGCCGAGCGACGCGCTTCAGGTCGCGGCTCGAAAGATGCTCGACCACGGTGTCTCGGCCGTGTTGGTCGCGGACCGTGCGAATCAATTCGTCGGTCTGCTCACGGATCGCGAAGTGCTGTCTGCCCTGCTCGAGCGCATGGAAGCTATCTGAGAGCGTGCCGTCGGGAATTAGTCGGCCGGCGTCGCCGAATGGCGTCGCATATACTCGATACTCTCGCGGGCCAGCCGCTCGACGCCCGGCGCGTAGTCGAATACTTCGACGGACACCCAGCCGTCGTAGTCGACTTCGTTGAGCGCCGCGAATATCGGCGCGAAGTCCAATTCGCCGAACCCCGGGCCTTGGCGATTCGGGTCGTTGGCGTGAAAGTGCGCAAGATGGGGCGCGAACTCTCGAATCAAGTCGGGAATCGGCGTTGCCTCACTCGACATCGCTTTACAGTCGAGATGGAGCCGGCAGTTCGGCGAGCCGACGCGGTCGATCAATTCCACGCCCGACGCCGCGGTCAGCAAGAAGTTGCCTTCGGCGGGGCCGAGCGGCTCGACCGCCAGCGTCACGCCGCGCGACTCCAACTCGGGCATCGCGGAGCGAATCACGTCCGCCGCAAGTTCCAGCCCCCGTTCGTGCGGCATGTCGGGGGCGAGATTTCGCTGTTGCGGCGAGCCGAACACGAGGATCTTTCCGCCCAAGTCGGCACACAGCCTAGCGAGTTCGCACAGGTACTCGGCCGTTCGCTCTCGCACTGCCGGGTCGGGGCTGGTTAGGTGATAGCCTTCGGTCTTGGCCAAGAGCCAGTGCAGACCAATCACGTCCAGCTCGTTTTTCTCAGCCAAGGAGCGAATTTCCGCGCGGTGGGCGGCCGAAATCTGTGTGGCGTCGGCGGCAAGGGTGAAGGGGGCGATTTCGATGCCCGTGTAACCGCACTGGCGTGCGAAGGCAAACGCCTTGTCGTGGGGCCAGTCCTGGAACGTTTCGTTGCAGATGGCGAATTTCATCGGGAAGTGGCGTTTGGGGTTCGAGTTTAGGAGGTCCGGCGCATGGCGAGCGCCGTCTGAGGCGAGTTTAAATTCGGCGTGGCGTCGTGGCTACGGGGTGGAATATGATGGCGGTTCGATGGATCGAACTTGTCGGGGACTGAGCCGCGACGGAACGGCCGTGGCAGGCGAGGTTGTCCGACCGCTTGCGGCCGGCCGCGGAATCGCGCGAAGATGGAGCGTTTCGATGGGAGTCCACATGTCTGAGCCTCGCCCCGCGTCCACTCGAAACGAATTGGGCGCGGCTGGGTCCGCCGGAATTCGTGGTGCCGAGCGACCGTCGTCGTCTGGTTTGCCGACCACGAGTTCGTCGCCGAAACTGTCGGCGCCGAAGTTTTCGTGGTCGAACTCGACGCTTGGCATGGCGCTGCTCGGCGGGCTGTTCTACTGGCTTGCGCTGCCGCCGCTTTCTTGGTGGCCGTTGGCGTGGCTTGCGCCGGCGGCGTGGACGCCGATCGTGACGCGGCGGAATCTCGACGGCCGGCGGCCGTATCTCAAGTTGTGGTTAGCCGGCTATTTGTTCTGGTCTGCGGCCGTGTACTGGATCACGCTCCCTCACTGGTCGGCCGCGATCGGTTGGTTCTTCATGGCCGGATATCTCGGCTGCTACTTTCCGGCGTTCGTGCTCGTATCGCGGCTGGCCGTTCATCGGCTTCGCGTTCCCGCCCAAGTCGCTATGCCCGTGGCGTGGGTAGCAATGGAATTGGTTCGGGCGCATTTGTTCACGGGCTTCTTGATGGCCGCGCTGGGGCATACGCAGTATGGTTGGATGTCGTTGATCCAGGTTAGCGATCTCGTCGGTGCGTATGGCGTGAGCTTTGTGGTGATGCTCGTTGGCGTAAGCTTTGCACTGGTGGTTCCGTCTTCGAACGACGCGCGCCGCTGGCGATGGTGGCGTTTTGCTCCGGCGGCTTTCGTGTTGGTGGCCGCGGTGGCTTACGGTCGCGGTCGGCTGGCGGTCGTCGAACAGTCGACCGTCGATGTTCCGCCGTCGCCGCGCATCGCACTCATTCAAGGGACGCTCGACACGCAATTCGGCTTGTCGATGGACGAATTCCGCGACATGAAACTGCGGACCTACGACGAATATCTTCGTCTATCGCTCGACGTCGTCGCCGAACATCCCGGCGTTGGCTTAATCGTTTGGCCCGAATCGATGTACCGCACGCCGCTGGTCACGTATCACGGCCTCGATCGACCGCCGCCGCACTTGCGGGCCGACGATCCCGAATATCTCCGCGAAAACATCTACGACACCGCTCGCCGTGTCGGTGCTCCGCTGTTGTTGGCGCTGAACGCGGAGGACTACCATGCGGACCGGACGGAGTGGCGAAGTGCTTCGGTTCAAGTCACGTTCGATGAACTGACAAACGAGCCGAGGATCGCGGCCCGCTACGATAAGATGCATCCGGTGATCTTTGGCGAGTACGTCCCGTTGGGCGACGTGTTTCCCTGGCTTTACGACCTCACGCCGATTGAGGGCGGTTTGACGCCGGGCGAGAGGGCCGTGGCGATCGAGGTCGACGCCGGAGCGGACACGCCGCCGCTGCTGGTCGCGCCGAACATCTGCTTCGAGTCGGTCGTGCCGCACCTGATCCGGCGTCAGATCCTCGAACTTCGCGAGCAACAGCGCGAGCCGGACGTGCTGATCACGCAGACTAACGACGGCTGGTTTTGGGGTTCAGCCGGATTGGACATGCACCTCGTGTGCGACGTGTTTCGCGCCGTCGAGTTTCGCAAGCCGTTGCTGACGGCTGCCAACACGGGCATTTCGGCGTGGATCGACGACACCGGACGGATCGTGGAACAATTGCCGCGACGAACGCCCGGCACGATTGTGGCGATGCCACGGCGTTCGACGCTGGAAAGTCCCTACCTCGACGGCGGCGACTGGTTCGCAACGACGTGCTTGGTGGCCAGCGGGCTGTGCCTGGGTGTTGGCTTGCTCAAGTGGCGGCGTGAAGATGCCGGAGACGGCGGTCGACGATTGGACGAGGACCGCGCCAAGAATGCTTGAAGCGTGAGTTGCACAAGATGCTGTCTGGTCGTCAAGAACTGATTGAGCAAGTCGCGGACGATTAGCCCCTCGGTGCCACTGTCGCGGGGCTTGCGGCCTGCATGCAGGTCGTCCCGCTGGCGGACGTACAGATCCAGCGCGGCATCCGGATCGTCCCACTTGCCGAAGTAATACAGCTTCTCCTTGATTTTCTTGGCCTACCGCCCTGTGGCGTGAGGAAAGAGAGGGAAATCCGGCCAAGGCTTGTCGGGCTTGATGCGGGCAGCGGTTGCGATAGACTTGGGCGTGGATTCACCTTGGATCGTGCGGTCTAGGTGCGTCCGACACCCGGCAGCCACGAGCCGCGCGTGAGTTACTTTTGACACCTGAAAACCTGGCGGGTGTCAAACAGCAGAAACGGCAAGCCCGGAAACGCTGCAAGAGCCCAAAGAAAAAAGCATTTGCACCCGTAGCTCAATTGGATAGAGCATCGGTCTACGGAACCGAAGGTTACAGGTTCGAATCCTGTCGGGTGTAGTTCACTTCTTTGTGTGTAGTCGTCGATGCAGAGCGATGCATCGCGGTGCAGATCGGCGCACAACTCGCCACCCGTGGCGGGTTTACGACGACGGGAAATCCTGGCGTCGATCGCATTGGCTTGTGCGCCTTCAGTGCAATGTGGTGCAAAGTCGTCCACCTTCGATGCGAGCCGAATGGCACCATTTTCGGCACCCGACGGCACCACTGACGGCACCATTTCCGGACACTCAAAAGGGACGGCCGGGCCCTCCGTGCCCGTCGCCCGTAGCACCGCAGCCTCGTTCTTCTCCTGGCCGAATGTCGGCGGGGCCGGCAACGACTCGATCGCGGTCGTCTGGTCACAGAGACCGATGTGCGTGTAGACGCCCATCGTGAGCCGGATGTCCGAATGCCGGGCCAACGTCTGTGCAGTGCGGGGCGATACGCCAGCCCGTTCGAGGTTGGTGATGAACGTATGCCGGTTGCTGTGGAAATCGGCGAACAAGCCGTTCTCGTCCTGATAACAGAGGTAATCGGACTCTTCGCGCCGTCCCCGCTCGTCGTCGGTCTCGGCCTCGATCAGCCACTTATTACGGGCCGCGGCGAGGTCCGCCTTCATCATTTTCGACGTTCGCCGTTCTGGGACACCGGGCACCTTCGCCGAGACCGGGAACAATTGTGCGTCCGGCCCTAATTCGGCCTTCGATTCCAGCCATGCCGAAAGCCGCTTCGCAACCTCGGGATGGAGCACCTGGGTGTCCTTACGCTTGCGCTTGCTGTACGCCGCCGCTACGGTGACGGTCGGTGGGGCGGAGTCGAGCCGGATCGACCGCTTCGTCAGACTACTAATCTCGGCCTTGCGGTATCCGGTCCAGGCGGCCAGTACATACATCATGGCGCGATCGGGGCCGGGCAGACAAACTACCGGCGGTCCGTCCATTGCGGCGTCGATCAGCCGCGAGAATTCATCGGCGGTCAAGGCGCGGCGATCGTGCCGTCGGTCGACCTTGACGTTGAGCATGGAAAGGTGGACCAACGGGTCGTCCCGCATCCGTCGATCGCGGACGAGCCACCGAGTGAACTGCTTGATTGCACGCAAATAGTGGTTGCTCGTTTGGGCGCTGAGACCGGCCGCACGCAATTCCGCAAGGTGTCGGTGAACGGCGCTTGCCGAGAGGTCGCGGATGAAGGTCCATTTGCAGCCTTCCGTGATCTTGAGCACCTTGGTCGTGACCTCGCCTACGTGCTGTTCGGTATTTCCCTTGCTGCGCTGGTGGACCTCGAAGTCGTCGATGTGGCTTCTGAGCGGCCGTTTGGCGTGATCGTCGAACGGGTCGAGAGTGCCCGCCGCACGTCGTTCGGCTTTGACGACCAATTCGTTGAGCATCGCCTGCGCAGCCGCCTTGTCGGCCGCCAACGGCACACGCTTCTCGACGCCATGCTCGTTTCTATATCGCCCCCACCACTTCCGCGAAGTTGCACGGATTCGGTCTCCCGATTTCGGATCGGTCTTCACGATCGGTTTTCGATACAAGCTAGCCATTCTTCGCTTCTCCATCGTTTCGGCTCGTTCGTCGGCTTCCACCGACACAGTTACCTCGTTTCTCGCCCGGCCTCAAGCAGCCCGACGATCGTCACGTCCCCACGGGCCGAAATCCAACGAAACGCCCGCATCGCTGGCAAATTGTCCGAATCCGGCCGTCCGCCGGCGGCTCATCGATCCAGTCCGGCTCGGCGCACTTGATGCACGGATTCGACGACTCGCCGCCATCTATATGGACCATCAAATCGTCGGCCATACGCGAGTCTCTCTCCTTACTCCTAGAGAAACTGACCAAACTGACCAGCCCTGCGTCTTCTTCAAGGAATTGGTCAGTTTCGCTGGTCAGTTTTCCGGTCGGGGGCGGCAAG
>JAJDEG010000576.1 GCA_029259895.1 Planctomycetota bacterium | reverse complement strand
GGGGGGGTTCGAGGGTGTTGCGCCCAACAAAATCTCCCGTTAAAAAAACCAATCCCGGGGGCCCCCCCCCCGGTCCCCCCCGCCCAACGAACTTCCCGAACCCCGCGCGTCACCCGTGACTTTCGACACCGTCCTCATTCTGTACCCCGAGATCGTCGTGCTGCTGGTGGCGACGTGGACGTACGTCGGCGGCGCGTTCACGCGCGGCGAGTCGGCTCGGTGGCATTGGTTCGCCCTCGGCGGATTGGCCGTGGCTGGATTGCAGCTTGCCCGGCAGGCCGATCCGGGGACGTTCGTCGATCGCGTGGCGGTATACGGCCCGGTGACGGCCGACGCGCTGATGTACGTCGTGCGCTGGGCGGCGTTGGCGATGGGCTTTGTCTTCGTGCTGGCGACGATGGGGCAGACGACGCGTCCCCCGGGGCGAGCCTCGGCGCAGGGGCCATCGAACGAGATTGTCGGTTCGATCTTGATGATCGTCGCGGGGCTGATGCTCGTGGCGGGAGCCGGCGAACTAGTGATGCTGTTCCTCGGCCTGGAGTTGATCTCGATTCCAACCTACGTGCTGCTGTACCTCGGCCGCCGCGGCGCGCGCGGCGAGGAGGCCGTGACGAAGTATTTCTTTTTAAGCATCTTGTCGTCGGCCGTGATGCTGTACGGGTTCAGTTTTCTATACGGTCTGTCCGGCGGCGGAGAGTTTTCAGCGTCGACGTCGCTGTCAAAGATTCGCGCTTCGCTCGCTGCGGCCGACGCGGCCGGAACGCTGTCGCCGCTGGCCGATGTGGCGCTGGTGCTGATCCTGGCCGGCTTGGCGTTCAAACTGGCGGCGGTGCCGTTTCACTTTTACGCGCCGGATGTCTATCAGGGCACGTCGAGCACGAACGCTGGCTTGCTCGCCGTGGCGCCGAAGATCGCCGGGTTGGTCGCGCTGGTGCGAATTCTGTTCGCCATGCCGGGCATGGAGTCGCTGGCGCTGGCCGTGATTTCGGCCGTGGCGCTGCTGACGATGACGCTGGGCAACGTGATGGCGCTGTGGCAGACGAATGTGCGGCGCATGCTGGCGTATTCGTCGGTCGCCCACAGCGGGTACTTGCTGATCGGCTTGGTCGTGGCGCTGCATCGCACGGGCGACGGTTCGACGGCCGAAGGCGGGTTGGCGGCGACGCTGTTTTATACGGCCGTGTATGCGTTGGCTTCCGGCGGAGCGTTCGCCGCGCTGGCGTATTTGGCGCGGGGTTCGCGCGAAGTGGAATCGCTCGACGACATCGCCGGCATCGGCCGAACGCGGCCGGGCGTGGCGGCGTTGTTGGCCGCGTTCATGTTCAGCCTGGCGGGGATTCCGCCGCTGGCTGGCTTTTGGGGAAAGCTCGCGCTGTTCACGGGACCGCTGGATGTGTACTTCGCAAGCCTCAGCGGCGCGGCCGGCACGGAGTCGGCAAGCGCCGAGCAATCGCTGGGCCTGTGGTATCTGACGTTGGCGATCGTCGGCGTCGTGAACGCGGCAATCGCGGCGGCGTATTATCTGCGGATCGTCGCCACAATGTATTTTCGGCCGGCGATCGACGATCCGGAGCCGCAAGGCGGACTCGGGGCGCTGGTCGCCGCGACCTTGTGCGGCGTCGCCGTGTTGGCCGGCGGTGCGTTTCCCGGTGTCGGCTTGAAGTACGCCAAGTCGGCCAGTCGGACGACGCTCTTGCAAGTTCGGCCTGCGGCGGAAGGGGAATTGCCAACGCCGGCGCAAGCGGCGGCGCGGTGAGATCGTCTATTGGAAGCTATTGGAAGCGGCGCGTCGTTTCTTAACCGCGTAGAACTCTTAACTGCGTAGAACGCACCGTCAGTCGATCTTGATCTTGCGGAAGATCGGCGTGTGGCGGTAGTAGACCTCGAGCGTACATGTGGCCAGCGCCGTAGTGTAGATGCGGCCGGCGGTGTAGTCGTAGCGCGTGATCGGATCCCAACTGCCGGCTTCGTGTCCGGCCGTTTTCTGCATGGCGACGAGTCGGTCGCTCAATGCACGATTCCAGCGCTTCCAGGCGTCGCCGCCAGCGTGATGCATGACCTGCGTGGCGTAGTACCAATAGTAGAAATCGGCGGTCGCCTCGTGTGGCATGTGCCGGTCGAGAAGCAATTCGATGCCGTCGCGGATGCCGGGATCGTCGATCTTCGCTCCGAGATAGAAACGGCAGAGCAGCGCTTCGGCGGTCATAGCGTGCGTCTCGCGTTCGCCGCGGCGGTATCCATAGCGGCCCCGCTGGTTGCGGCTGGCGACCGTGTCGAGAAATTGATCGGCGAGGCGGAGCACGTGATCGGGCACGGCGACCGTCGCGCTCTTCGCGCTGTAGAGGCCCATCACTTGCCAACCGTGGACGCTGGTGTCGCCCGGCTCGCCCGGTGAATAACGCCAGCCGCCGGCCGGATGCTGCGCCCGGGCGATGAAGTCGACCGCCTTGCGGCACGGCTCGCGCAGAGCTTCGTTGCCGGTGAGCGAAAAAGCCTCGCAGAGGACGATGGTCGCTTGCCCATGGACGTACATACCGGCCTTGGTGTCGGCGTCGCCGCGGAGGTCGCCAGTCTTCGCGTCTTGGCGGTCGACGAGCCAGCGGAGGCCGCGGGCGACGTTCTCGCGGTAGATGCCCGGCGCGTCGGGAGTCTGGCCGGCACCAAGAAACGGCAGCAGCGCCAGCGACGTGCCGGCCATGTCGCCGCGGACGGAACCGGCATCGCCGCAGCGGCCGCGGCAGTTCGCGTGCTTGTGGTAGCTGCTGAGGCTCCAACTGCCGTCGTCGTTTTGATGTTGGGCGAGCCAATGCAACCCGCGGGCCACGGCGGCTTCCGTCCAAAGCGTGCCGCCCTCGTGCTTGAGGACTTCCTCGCGGAGTCGCGGGTCGCGTCCCGCGAACGTGCGCCGGTGCGGACTGTTCGAGTCGAGCAGCCGCTTCGTGGCGTCGACGTGCGGAAGCCGACGAGCCGCGGCAGGATCGAGTTGGAGCGCCTTGGCGTCTCGTTGGGCTTGCAAAATCACTTCGCGCGGTTTGCCATCGAGCGGCGCGTCCAACGGGAGATCGAATTCGGGATCGTCGTTCTGCGTCTTGACGGTCGGGTCGCCGCCTTCGCGACGCTCGGGACCGACGGTCGTGGTGAGTACGAGCGCGCGCGGACGAGCGGCCCCGTCCGAAAAGTCGAGCAGCGAAAGCAGGATGAGGCCTAACAAATGGACGATCAGGCTGACCAGCCAGGCGGGAAGGTCGCCGAGCAACCGGTCGAGCAATCCGCGATTTCGCTTTGCGGCCGACACAGGCGGCGCGGCAGCCACGAACAGCCGAGCATCGCCACGTTGGCGAGACGGCGCGGGCTGTGCCGACGACTGCGGCGAGGTATGCGGTGCGACGAACCGTCTGGGATCGGCCTTCGTTGCCGCCGTTTTGGTCGTGGATGCGGCCGCCGGTCGCGTGGGCTTCGTCCCGTCGGCGTGTGGCGTCGCGGACCGCGACGTCGACGCGCGGGCGTGCTGCGGTGACGATGTTGTCGATCTCCTTGGCGCTGCGACCGAAGGTCTTGGCGTCGCGGCGGCGACGTTGCGCGAAGCAGCCGCGTCGCGACGCTCGAGCAGACGTCGCGCGGCGGCTTCCTGCTCCTCGGACAACTCGATGCTCGCGCCGCATCGCCAGCAGTCGGCGACCATCAGCCACAGACGGATCGTCATCGGCGCGCCGCAATCGGGGCAGGCACAGGCCAACACGTCGCCATTGAGCCACAGGCCGGCCGCGGGCTCGCTCGGGCGGCCGACTCCGGTCAAAGGTGACGATCCCGTCGAAGCTACGCCGGACGACGAGGCGGCGGGGTCATCCGGTTGGCGATTGGCCATGGGGCTGGTGAGGTGAGCGGACGCGAGTCGCGATGCACTTGGAGAAGTACCCGGAGATAAATCGCCCGAATATCGGTGCGGTTACGAAAAGTCCGACCGACGGTGCGAATTCTTCGGCAGTGTCGCGTCGCCGTCCGCCACCGGCGAGGCGCCAGGTGACGAGGAAAAAACCCGCCTAATCGACGCGAAACGCCCCAACGTGTAGTATACATGCGGGCAGAAGCCGGAACAAACGACGCAGGTGAGCCAAGCCGTTGCCGTTGCTCGGCTGGAGAAAACGAGTGCCGCTGGCCCAGCCGGTGAGAGTCGGCGAAACGGCCTGAAACTGGCCGAGCCAGTGGCACCCGATGAATGTCTCGCCTGTGGACGCCGCCAAGAAGAGGATGCGCGATGTCGACCGATCTATCGTCGTTGGTGGCCGACCTCGAAGCGAACGTGTCGCGCGCCGTGCTGGGCAAGCCGGACGTGGTCCGACTATGCGTCGTGGCGATGATGGCCGGCGAGCACGTGCTGCTCGAAGACGTTCCCGGGGTGGGCAAAACGCTCGTCGGCAAGGCGCTGGCCAGGAGTGTCTCTGGGCGGTTTTGCCGAATTCAGTTTACGCCCGATCTGCTCCCCAGCGACATCTTGGGCGGCAGCATTTACGAGGCCAAGACCGGCGAGTTCGTCTTTCATCGCGGTCCGATCTTCGCAAATATCGTTCTGGCCGACGAAATCAACCGCACGACGCCGCGGACGCAAAGCGCACTGCTCGAATCGATGAGCGAAGGGCAAGTGTCGATCGACGGGCAGACGCACGAGTTGCCCAGGCCGTTCATGGTGATCGCGACGCAGAATCCGTACGAGTTCGAGGGCACGTATCCGCTGCCCGAGAGTCAACTCGACCGCTTCTTGTTGCGGATTGCGCTGGGGTATCCCGATCGCGAGGACGAGTTGCAGATTCTGGCCAATCACCGCCAAGGAGAGCCAGTCGACCGGCTCGACGCAGTACTCGATTGTCGCCAGATCGGCGAACTTCAGCAGCGCGTCCGCGAGGTCGCCGTGAGCGACGCCGTCCACGAGTACCTGCTCGACATCGTCCACAAGACGCGCGAGTGCGACGCCGTTCACGTCGGTGTGAGCACCCGCGGGGCACTATGTCTCTATCGTGCGTGCCAGGCCCTCGCGCTGGTCGAGGGCCGCGACTTCGTGACGCCGGACGACGTAAAGCGGTTGGCTGCGCCCGTGATAGCGCACAGAATCATTCCCAAGGGCTACGCGAACGGAAGCCGGCGGCAAACGGTCGAGGCCTTGGTCATGCGACTGGTGGATGAAGTGGCGGTGAGGGAGTAGGGGAAAGGAAATAGCGGTGAGTGGCCAGTGGATAGTAATCGTCTACAAGACACCGTATGGAATTCGGTTCCTGCCCACTGACCACTAACCGCTTGTTCGTCATGCGACTTCCCTTCTTCATCACTCGCGAAGGCTTTGCCTATCTGTTCGTGCTGGCGTTCGTGCTGGCGGTGGCGATCATGCGCGACCTCAACTTGCTGTTCGTCGTCGCCGGACTGATGATTGGGCCGCTGATATTTAACGGCGTGTTGGCGGCGTTGATTCCGCGCGGCGTGCGCGTGAAGCGGCTGTTGCCTGCGGCGCTCGAGGCAGGTGAGATGCTCGAAGCACACCTGTCCCTCGTCAATCCACGATCGCGGCTCGCGGCGTGGCTGATCGTCGTGACCGATACGCTCGAACGCCACCGGGCCCCCCTGCGAAAGCGGCGCGTGACCGCGACTGCGTGGTTTCCGTACGTGCCGGCTGGCGCGACGCGACATACGAGCTATCGCGGCCGGTTGACCGAACGGGGGCGGTATCGCTTCGGGCCGCTACGGCTGTCGTGCCGGTTTCCGCTCGGGCTGGTGCGGCGGACCGTCACGGTGCCCGATGCGGGCGAACTCGTCGTCTATCCGCGGCTGGGCGAGTTGACCGCCAAGGCGAGGGCGTTGTGGCGGCAAACGGCGAGTGGACAGCGATCCGCGCGGCGGCGGGGGCGGTCCGAGGCCGAGTTTCACGGCCTGCGCGATTGGCAACGCGGCGACAGCCGGCGGTGGATTCACTGGCGGTCGTCGGCCCGACGCGGAGAAATCGTCGTTCGCGAATTCGAGCATCACGAACATTACGATGTGGCGATCGTGCTCGACTTGGCCGTCGCCGGACCGATTACGCGCGGGCAGGTTGAGATCACGGAACGGGCGGTAAGCATCGCGGCGACGTTCATCGACAGAGCATGCGCCGAGCCGAGAACGCGGGTCGTTCTGGTGATCGCGGCAAAGGGCAACGTGTTGGTGGATGGAGTGTTTTTCCACGGCGCGTCGTCTCCAGCCGTGAGGGCGGAAATGCTCGCCGCGCTGGCTGAGGTCGAGGCCGATGCGATCGACGGCCCAGCAGCGGCGCGGCGGCACGACGCTCAGCTCGTTGCGGCCGTGGACGCCGCGTCGCGAATGTCGCGGCCCGATACACCGGTGATCGTCGTAAGTACGCGCGACGTCGGCCCAACGGTCCGCGAGTCGGCCGACGAAGGCGAGTTTTCGACGCATCCCTCGGCAAATTGCGTGGCGATCGACGCCGGCGCGGAGAGCGGAGAATATGTGGTGTTCGGAGAGCCGGAGTGAATTCGGAAAGAAACACGAGACCGGAAATCTGGAATCCGAATGACGGAATTCGAGCATCGGGATTTGAGACTTTGAACCCTGAACCTTGCGCCTTAAACCTTCGCGAAGCGCCATGTCTTTGCTGCGGCTAATGCAGATCAACCTTGCCGTCGTGGCCGTTCTGGGCACGATGTTGCTGGGGTCCGCGCAGGGGAGCATCGCACTGCCGCTGCTGGCGGTCGGTTCCGCATCGGCGGCGTTGTACTGGACGGACTTGCGCGGCCGGATTCGGCTGAGCGGCGGCGTGGCCAATTTGGCGGCGCTGCTGGCCGTAGCCGTTTCCGTGTCGGAAGTCGTGCGATCCGATGCCAGCGAACAACTCGTGGCGATCGCCAATCTGTTGATCTACTTGCAGACGATCTTGCTGTTTCAGGAAAAGACCGTCCGCGTGGGATGGCAATTGTTGAGCCTGAGCTTATTGCAAGTCGTCGTGGCGGCCGCAATCGGCGACAGCATTCTGTTCGGCGTGTTGGTGATCTTTTTTCTGGTCTTCGGCCTCTCGGGCGTGGCGCTGCTTTGCTGCTACGGAGAATCGCTGGCCCACGGCGTCGCGTTCAGCGCATCGCACGCGAAGCGGAAGAATCGCTCGAGCATGAGTTGGGCCAGCGCGCTCCGCTCGCCGCCTGAGCGAGGAGCGGCAGCCGTGGCGACGGTCGAACTGCCGCGGCACTTTTATCGAGGGCTGACGAAGTGCCTGTTCGGACTGGCTGCCGGCTCGGTCGTGGTGGCCGGAATCTTGTTCGTCGTCGTACCTCGTTTCGGCGAGGCGAAGCTGGTGACGCAAAACGCGCGACGCAACGTCGGCATGACGGCGTTCACCGACAAGGTCGATCTCAATAACAGCGGTCGGCGGATCTTTGAAAACAGCGCGATCGTGATGCGGATGAAACTGGTGGACGACGCGACCGGCGAGGAGTTCCCGTATCAGCGAGATCTGTACCTCCGCGGCGGCGTGGCCTACGACTACGACAACGGCAACTGGCAGCGGGCGCGCAAGGCCGACAACGATGAGTTGCCGGACGTCCGCCCAGGGCAAAGCGTCGTGCGGCAGCAAATTGAAATCGAGGCGATGCCGCACGACCGGCTGTTCAGCGTCTACCCAATCGCCAGCACGTACGGCGACCGCCGCATTCGAGAGAAGACGCTGCAGCGCGATGGGCACGACGCTCAGATGAGGCTGGAGATCGGCACGACCGGTTTCCACTTGGGCCAGCAACACGTTGCGACGCCGTGCCGATCGCGCGTGGATGAGCGGCGATGGACGCGGCTCTCGTGGCGGCAAAACAGCGCCGGCAATACGCCACCGCCGACCGAGCGTTTGGCCGGATTGATCGGTTGGGCGCGCGATGCCGTCGCTGAGCAGGGTTTATCGCCCGACGACGTTGTCGGCATCGCCCGGACGCTGGAGGAGCGCTTGAAAACGTCCGGAGAGTTCGGATACGCGTTGGCGCTTCCCGAGCGGAATGCAGCGAAGGACCCGATCGAAGATTTCGTCACCGAGCATCGTCAGGGCAACTGCGAGTTCTTCGCCAGCGCGCTAGTGCTGATGTTGCGGAGCCAGGGAATTCCGGCGCGGATCGTGATGGGCTATCGCAGCGCCGACTGGAATCCCGTGGGGGGCTATTTGCAGGTGCGGCAGCTTCACGCCCACGCTTGGGTCGAGGCCTATCTCGTCGAATCGCAGATGTCCGAGGCGATGAAGTCGCCGCACGACTACGACAATGGCGCGTGGCTGCGGCTCGATCCGACGCCGAACGACGAAGATTTCGCGGCGACGGCGGGAAATTATGGCTTCTGGGCGCGGGCGAAGAACCTATTCGACCACGTCGATTTGCTGTGGCGCAGTTATATCGTAGGCTTCGACCGCGAACGGCAGGACCAACTGGTTTATTCGCCGTTGGAAGCCGTCGTCGACGAAGCGCGGTGGGCCGTCGCGGCATGCGTCGCGGCGCTGTTGGCCCTCGTACGCGCGATCGTCGATGCCGTCGGCTGGCTCGGTTTGATCGCCGCCGCTCTGGCGTGCTGGTTCGCCGGGCGGGCGGTTGTGCGGCGTTGGCCGGCCATGCGCCGACTGATGTGGCTCGCCCGTCTTGGCGGATGGTTTTCGATGCCGCGGTGGCCACGCGCCGCGGCGAGGCGAGCAACGCACCGCGTGGTGTTCTACGATCGCTTCGAGCGGATTGCGGCGAAAGCCGGATATCGACGCTTGCCGCAGCAGACGCACATGGAATTTGCGCAGCTAGTCGGCGGACAACTGTTCGACATGCCGTCGCGTCGGATTGCCGCCCGCGCGCCGAGACGCGTCGTCGAAGCGTTCTATCGCGTTCGCTACGGCGGGCACCTGCTAGCCGACACAGAGGTCGCGGAAGTCGAAAGAGCCCTCGTCGATTTGGAGCGAGTGCTTGAGGACTCCAGCGTATGAGTCCGTCGCTGGCGTGGCGCTAACGCCCTCGCCGCGCCGTCCAATCGCGATCCGAATCGACCGGCCGCAGATGCGTCACCGGTTGCTTCGACTTCGTGGCCCGCGTCGGAACGACCGTCGTGCGGCCTTGCACACCGCGGCTCGATGACCCGCGACGCGATGCAGCGCCATTTTCCGGTCCCGGACTGACGCCTGGCGTCGGCGCGGCGTCGGCCGGCGTTGGCTCGACGATGCGCTCGTCGATGACGCGGCTGCTGCGCGGCGAGTATTGTCCGGTGCTCGGTCCCGTCCAGTTGCCGTGACAGTCGCACGATTCGCAGCCGGCCCGATCTCCGCGATACCAGTCGCCCCAATAGCGCTCGCCGCAGCCGTCGCAGCCGCGATATTCGTAGATGCACAGCAACCGGTCGGGATGCAGCTTGCCTAGGATTTCAAACAGCGGGCAATCGTGACAGCATCCGCCGCACGAACCGCAATCGGAGCCGCAAGCGTCTCCACAGCCGCCGTCCACGCCACCGCCATAGGCACAGGGATCGCACGTCGATCCGCACGGGCCGCGACCGTCGGCGCAGGGCCGACCGAGCAACACGGTGTCTAAAACGCCGCAGCCAGTCGTCGTGCCTAGTGCTGCGGCCAGCATGGCTGCCATCAGAACTCGTTTCATGCTCGGATACCTCGCGTCATCCGTGAAAGTGATGTATTCCAAGCGAATTTATCGGCCGCAATTTCAGAAAAATCGAGCTAATCGGCAGAAAACACCGATTCGCTGCGATAAGAAAAGTTCTTCCGAATTACCTAGGTTGCCACGAACGCACGGTTTGACACACCGACGCGGCGTTCGGCTCG
>JAJDEG010000575.1 GCA_029259895.1 Planctomycetota bacterium | reverse complement strand
CGTCCGCCTGCGCGCCGCTAATCAAATGCGGATAGTAAGCCCCGTCCTCGACGAACGAAAAATCCATCCGCCCCCAGCAGAACGGGAACTCGGTATAACCCTCGTTCGCCATGCCGGTGTTGCTGGTGCGCACACCGCGATCCTGCGTCCATGCCGAACGCGTCTTCGGCATGATCGGCGCGTTCGAGCTTTCGCCGACGGCGCGAAAGAATAGCCGTGCCCCGCGTCGCGCCGGCTCATCGGCGCTGCCGAAGGATGCCGCGAGCAGCAACCCACCAAGCGTCAAGACTTGCGAAACGAACTTACGGCGTCGTGTCGCCGCATGGCGTCGCGAAAAATGCACTGCCGTCACGATGAACGTCCTCCAACGCGCGAGTTGAATCCGGAAGTCACATCCGCTTGGTACAAAAGACCGAACGCATGCCACGGAACGGCTTAGGGTACTTGGAGCGCCGCCGCGCGTAAAGCAATTCGAGCAGCCTCTCTCGCCGGTGCCTTGTTCGTGTCTTTGGGGAAAGCTAAGCTGGCGACGCCGTCGATCGAATCCGGCGTGCGGAAGCGGAACTTGCTTGCGCGGCAGAACGGACGAGTTTTCGCTACTCGTCAAGAAGTGGCGGATGATTGATTGAACGGTGTTGAAAGCGACGCATTGAGAAACCCGCGATCGAAAAAGGGCGCGAACCGTCGCCTTATCTCCTCATGCAGAGCGTTGGTCGAGAGCACGAAGTCGCGTCGAGACACATGGCCCGGTCCGCTTGCGGTGAAGCGGTCCGTCCGCGACTAGCGGGCAAATACAACGGAGCAGAGCGTTCATGGACGGACTACAAGAAGCGATAAGCAATTTCGTTTTGCTGTGGGCGGTGATCGATCCGATCGGGACCGTGCCGGTATTTATTTCGGCCACCACCGGGCGGACGGCCGCGGAACGCCGACGAATCGCTCTGATTGCGTCGGCGACGGCTGCCGGCATCCTGCTTTTTTTCATCGTCGTCGGCGAGTTGATGTTGCTCGCGATGGGCGTGCCGCTGCTCGCTTTTCAGATTGCCGGCGGGATCGTCTTGTTCCTGTTTGCGCTGACGATGATCTTCGGTGAGAGCAAGCCGGACCAAGAGACCAAGATGATTCGCAGCGTGCAGGACACGGCCATATTCCCGTTGGCGACGCCATCCATCGCATCTCCAGGCGCGATGATGGCCGTGGTATTGCTCACCGAGAATCAACACCATACGCTCTTCGAGCAGGCGCTCACGGCGGCAATCGCGCTGCTCGTCGTTTTGGCTGCGTTTGGAATGATGCTCGTCGCGGGCCCGATTTCGCGGCTGATCGGAAGTGGTGGGGCAAGTATCATCAGCCGCGTGATGGGACTGATCCTGGCATCCATCGCCGCTACGCACGTGCTGGAAGGGGCCAAAGAGTATTTTCAGTAGCGGGCACGCGGTGCGATCAACGCGAAGCGGAAATAGACGGAGCGGCAGTCGTTTCTATTCGTCGTACGCGATCAACAAGCACGGACGCTCGATCCGCGGCGTTGTGGCCGGTCTCCCGACCGTGCGCGATTCGACGCATAGCGTTCCTAGCGGCATTCCACGCCGCCGCTCCAGGCGAGTTTAATGGGGACGGATGCCGATTCGGTTCTTCGCAAGTCCCCTCGCCTAAGGCTCGTCCGCTTAGCGGTCGCGCCGGCAATCACGAGCCACGCATATGCCGCCGGGATCCCAATGCCGACGTCACGCCAATCAATCGCAATCTCGTACAAGCCCCAAAGATATGCGCCCGCGGCAATCAATAGTACTGCCCATGCAATGTGGCCAAAGATGCCGTAACGCGGGCCTTTCATGTGCCGACTTCCGTGAAAGGGTTCCGGTAGGATGCGCGTCGGTAACGCAAGAGTGGAGACGACTCCCGTTGCACCTTATTTCCCCTGCTCTGTGGCACGAGGTTCTTCCGCCAGCAGATCAAGGATCGGTTCACGCACTTCAATGTCGTTGCGTCTTAGGAACTCTCTAACGACTTCGCAGTGTTCGTTCGACGTCGCATAGATGATGGCCTTCCACATCTGTTTATTGTTCTTGAAAAGGCAGAATACTGGTTCCGCGTAGTAAGCAACCGTGACTTCGTTAGCCCCGATGATTCGCTCCAACCCAAGTTCGGGCACGCGAACCGAATAGCTACTGTCGCTGAAGTCGTACGTCGCCGAAAATGGGGCGCGCTTTAGCGTGCGATTGACGAGTCGATTCACATTCCAGCGAATCAGCGGGTACAAGACCGAACTGCGCATCATTGCTCCGATCAAGTTGACGCCCCAAACCAGGCGCACGATGATAACCACGCCCATGACGGCAGCTGCGACAATTAACGCCGCATATAGCGGCTTGTCTGCACGCTCAGCGGCGGCCATTTCCGGAATCAAGCAAACACTGCCGATGAGCAAGGCAACCAACAAGATCAGCCACAGCCGCTTGCTCTCATGTCCGGCGATACGCTCAAGATGGGTAACATGCGCCTGGCTCTGGCAGATGCTGAACCTTTGGAGCTCCGGCCTTACCAATTCCAGATCGAAACGAGTGACGGTGTGTGAATACGATTGACATTTTTGTGACAAGAGAGGCCCCTAATCAACCGCGTCCCCTAAGGCACTCCGGACGTTGGTGCATGCTTCTATTCCTCTTCCCCTCTTAGCTTCGCCAGCACGCTGTAATCCTCCAGCGTTGTTGTATCGCCGACTGTTGCCTTGCCGCTGGCGATGTCTTTTAGCAGCCGGCGCATGATCTTGCCGCTGCGCGTTTTCGGCAATGCGGCGGTGAATCGCACGTCGTCTGGCACGGCCAGCGAGCCGATCTCTTTCCGCACGTGATTTTGCAATTCCTTCTTCAGCGCCTCGTCCGGCTCCGCCTGTTTGAGCACGACGAACACCGCGACCGCGTCCCCTTTGATTTCATCCGGACGGCCGACCGCCGCTGCTTCGGCGACCGCCGGGTGACTGACCAGTGCGCTTTCGATCTCGATCGTGCTCAGTCGATGGCCCGACACGTTGAGCACGTCGTCGATCCGGCCCATGATCCAGTAATACCCATCGGCGTCGCAACGGGCGTTGTCGCCGGCGAGATAGTTGCCTGGCACTTTGCTCCAATACTGCTCCTGGTATCGCGCGTCGTCGCCCCAAATGCCGCGGAGCATGCCCGGCCAAGGATGCGTCATCACGAGCCAGCCGCCTTGCCCTTGAGGAACCGGCTTGCCCGAGGGCGTGACGATCGCCGGCAAGATGCCCGGCAGCGGTTTGGTGCAACTTCCGGGCTTGGTCGGAATCGCACCGGGCAGCGGCGACATCATGATTCCGCCGGTTTCGGTCTGCCACCACGTATCGACGATTGGGCATCGCTCGCCGCCGATCTTGCGGTGATACCACATCCAGGCCTCGGGATTGATCCCTTCGCCCACCGTGCCGAGCAGCCGCAGACTCGATAGATCGTGCTTGTCGACGTGGTGATCGCCCCACTTGATGAAGGCGCGAATCGCCGTGGGCGCGGTGTAGAAGATCGTCGCGCGATACTTCTCGACGAGTTGCCAAAAGCGGCTCTCGTCGGGATAGTTCGGCGCGCCTTCGTACATCAGCACGGTCGCCCCGGCGGAGAGCGGGCCGTAGACGACGTAGCTATGCCCGGTCACCCAGCCGATGTCGGCCGTACACCAGAAAATGTCGTCGTCGCGATGATCGAACACCCACTCGAACGTTTTCTTCACGTACAAGTTGTAGCCGGCCGTCGTGTGCTTGATTCCCTTCGGTTTTCCCGTCGATCCGCTCGTATACAAGATAAACAGCGGCGTCTCGCTATCGAGCGGCGTGGCGGGGCAATCGTCCGACGCGGCGTCCATCAGTTCGTGCCACCAGAAATCCCGCCCGGCGGTCATGTTCACTTCGGCTCCGGTCCGCCGCAGCACGACGCACTTCTCGACCGTCGGCGACTTGGCCAGCGCGGCGTCGACCGTTTCCTTGAGCGGCAACTGCTTTCCTCGCCGCCAAGAAGCATCGGCCGTGATTTGCAGCTTCGCGCTGGCGTCGTGATTGCGATCGGCGATCGCTTCGGCGGAAAAACCGGCGAAGATGATCGAATGCACTGCCCCGATCCGCGCACAGGCCAGCATCGCGATTGCCAACTCCGGCGTCATCGGCATGTACATCGACACCACGTCGCCCTGGCCGACGCCAAGTTTTTTCAGCACATTGGCAAACTTGCAGACTTCGCGGTGTAGCTCCGCATAAGTGATCCGCCGCTCGTCGCCCGGCTCGCCTTCCCACAGGATCGCCACCTTATCCTTGCGGGACGTGGTCAGATGGGCGTCGAGGCAGTTGTATGAAACGTTCGTCTTGCCGCCGACGAACCACTCGGCAAACGGCTCGTTCCAACGCAGCACGTCCGTGTACGGCTCGAACCAGTGCAGTTCGCCGGCCAGCTTGCCCCAAAACGCCACGGGGTCGGCCTTTGCCTCGTCGTACAACGCTTGATAGGCCTTCATCGAACCGATGTCGGCTTTCTTGGCGAACTCCGCCGGCGGCGGAAACACGCGGGTCTCGTGCATCACCGTGTCGATCTGGTCACCGCCGCCATTGTCACCGCGATTGTCACCGTCGTTTTTTCCGCCTTGCGAACTCGTCATCGGGCTTGGTCCTTGCTCGTGTCATCGCGCCGCCGCATCTAGCCGGGCACTTTGGGCATACGAATCGAAATCACCGCCCGTCGATTCTAGCCGACGCCAAATCGCGACAAAAGTTGGCGGTGCCTGGCTAAACGCCGCCGAGGCCGCACGTTGCCGCGGGTTCTCGCGACCGGTATTACCGCGACGACGCGCCAAAACCGCGCTTTTCCGCGACGATTCGCACATTTTTCCGGTCGCCGCCCATTTTGCGTGTCGCGGATGGCGCGGGAATTCCGGATTAACTCCGGAGGTCCGTGATCGACCACCTCCGCTATCGACAACCTCGCCGCCGCGGCTTTCGTCGCGGAATCGAAGTGTCATAATGGATATATAGTGCGTATCCCTGAGTTGATGGCCTCCTACCGATTTGGGATAGGTTCTTAGCTCGCATCAGCCACCGCATGTATTGCTTCCCGCCGCCGAGGACGTGCTTCCGATGCTCCGTAAAGGGGACGAATCGATTCCGGGCTATCGGCTCTCGCACTTCCTCGGCCGCGGGGCCTTTGGCGAAGTGTGGCGTGCCAGCGCACCCGGCGGCACCAGCGCCGCGCTGAAGTTCATCGACCTCAACGGCAAGCAGGGCCTCAAGGAATATCGCGCCGTCCAGCGCGTGAAGGAAGTCCGCCACGCCCATCTGCTGCCGATCTACGCCTTTTGGATGGTCGACCAATACGGCGACGTCCTCACCGACGACGAACTCGAAGCGTGGGATCTTTCCGGCAGCGTCATGCCGACGCACGTCAAGCCGGAACTGCTCCACGTCGAAGCCCGCCCGCCGGCCACGCTCGTCGTCGCCATGCTGTTGGGCGATAAAAGCCTCAGCGAGCGGCTGGACGAATGCCGCGGTCCCAAAGGCGAGCCGCGCGGCATCCCCATCGACGAGCTGCTCGACTACATGGAAGACGCGGCCAAGGGCATCGACTTCCTCAACAGTCCGCGGCACGACCTCGGCGACGGCCTGGTCGCTTTGCAGCATTGCGACGTTAAGCCGCAAAACCTGCTGCTCGTCGGCAACTCCGTGCTCGTGTGCGATTTTGGTCTCGCCCGCGTTCTCGGCGACGATCAGCGCACGAAGACGGCGATGGCCGGCTCGCCCGCCTACATGGCCCCCGAAGTGATTCGC
>JAJDEG010000574.1 GCA_029259895.1 Planctomycetota bacterium | reverse complement strand
CTCGAACAGGGCGACTTCGATGGAAATGGAATCGTGAATCTGCTCGACTTGATGGCGCTGCAACGCAGCATTGGTGGCGCGCCGGCCAGCGCCGTGGCCGTTCCGGAGCCGGGTGCCTGGGCGTCGATGCTCGCGGCATTGGCGGTCGTGGCGGTATTCTCGCGGCTGGGCTTGGCTGGCGGGACGAACCGGCGATAATTCCCTCTCCGGCGGCGAACGTCCGATCTCGCGCGGGCAGTCCCGAGAGAATTCGCCGCCGTTCGCGATACATCCCGTCAACCCCGCACGAGCCGCGCATGGAAAGCACCACGAGCCCAGCCGCATCCGTCGAAGAGCAGTCGCCGCAGTGGCGACCGTTGTCGGCCAAAGATCGCCGCGTCGTCGGCGTGTTGGTCGAAAAAGCCAAGACGACCCCCGGCGCCTACCCGCTAACACTCAACGCGATTTGCACCGGCGCGAATCAAAAGAGCAATCGCGATCCGGAGATGAGTCTCGAGGCGGACGACGTTCAGGAGTCGCTCGACCGACTGCGCGAATACGGCGCGGTCGGAGAAATCCAGGGCGACGGCCGCGTCGCCAAGTTTCGACACTACCTGTACAAGTGGTTGGGCGTCGACAAGGTCGAGTTGGCCGTGATGGCCGAACTGCTGCTCCGCGGCGCGCAAACGATCGGCGAATTGCGAGGTCGGGCAGCTCGGATGGAACCGATCGCCGACGTCGGTGCGCTGCGGCCGATCCTTGCCTCGCTCGTGGCCAAAGGGCTCGTCGTGTCGCTCACGCCGGAGGGACGCGGACAAGTCATAACGCACGCACTCTACTCGCAGAGTGAATTGGAGCGATTGAGGACGGAGTTTCGCAATGTCGATGCCACGGCGCGGTCCAACGACGATGGTCCGCCAGCGGCGCAGCGGACCGCCGCAGCGCCGACAACGCCCAACCAAGCTTCGCCCAGCTTCGCGGCAACCGCCGCAGCGAACGCGGATACGGATGCCTTGCGAGAGGAATTGCGCATTCTGCGCCAGGAAATGGAAGAAGTGCGAGAAGAGACGCGCTCGCTACGCCGCGGTCTCGACGAACTCCGCGCGTTGCTGTCGTAGCGGTCGAATGACGAGCCAACCAGGCCGGCCGTTCCGACATGGCTCGCGCCGTCAGCTACAATTCTGTAGTCTCTCGTTGGACGATTAGTATCGCGGCGATGCTTGGCCCGGCGGCGCTTGGGTCGGCATCGGCAACTTGCGGGCAAGCCATGATTTCCGCCAAGCAGAACATCGAACGCTCGCACCGTCGTAACGTCGCCGGCCCATCGCCGGCGGAATCCGCCATCGACGTCATCGCTTCGCCGCCGCTTTCGCCGTGGCGACGCGCCATCTATCTATTTGTCGCGGCCGTGTCGTTCGTACTTGGGTTGCTAGGCATTATTGTGCCTGGGCTGCCGACGACGCCGTTTCTGCTGGTTACGAGCGCCCTGTTGCTACGGTCGTGGCCTGCGATGCACGAGCGGATGCTGCGGTCGCGCTTCATCGGCGGGCTACTCGCCGACTGGCGGCACCATCGCGGCGTGCGGCCGCATATCAAGTTTAGGGCCGTGGTGCTCGTCGTCGCCGTCGTGATCGCCGCAGTCGTCTTCGGCGGACTTTCCGCACTGGCGGCGACGGCCATCGTCTGTTGTGCCGCCGTCGGTGTCTTGGTGATCGCATCGCTGCCAACCATCCGCGACTGAGCGTTGCGGCGAGCCGCTCTCGGCAAGTGTCGCCGGCAAATGTCGCCGGAGCGACTCGTGGCCGGCTCGTTAATTACCGGCTCGTTAATTACCTTCGCAGCGAGCGGTTCAAATCGTACCGAGCCTATGCCAAGCGACGGACATTGGCAGGCCGATCCTCGCCGCAAGGACATTGTCATGTTGCCCAGCCTTCGCCGCCCTTCGCTCGAAGCCTGCTTTCGCCTCCGCGACGCCGTCGCGCGGGCCGACGTGACATACCCTCGCGTCGGCGCGACGCAGGGAAACGCCGCTCCACCCAGCTACGTCTGGACGCGGGCCCGTGTGCGCATCGGAACCGGGCAAGAGACTTTCGCCGAAGCGTGCGAGGCGATCCGCCAATGGCGTATGATGCCGCCTGAGATCGCGGAAGTCTGGCCGGCCGCGCCGAAAATCGCCGTCGGCGAAATCGCCATCGTGCGGCTTTGCTCGTTCGGCCTCAAAGCATTGGGGCCATGCCGGATCGTTTATTGTGTGGATGAGCAAACGGCCGACGCCGCTCGATTCGGCTTTGCCTACGGCACGCTGCCAGGGCATTTGGCCAGCGGCGAAGAGCGCTTTCTCGTCGGCTGGGATGCATGCGACGACGCGGTGTGGTACGAACTGACCGCATTCTCGCGTCCGGCGAACTGGCTGACTCGGCTTTCCCTTCCCTTGCTTCGCGCGGCTCAGCGGGAATTCGTCCGGCGGTCGTTCTCTGCGATGCGCGACGCCGTTGCCATGTGTAACAACGCGGCTACCGCGGCGGCGTAATGTCATGCACCCTCCGACGACCTCGACGCATACATCTTCGGCGGCTCATTCGGCGGCGTCTGACAAGCGAACGCCGGCGTCGATCTTGATTCTCGGCTGCGGCGTCTGGATCGTCTCTCAGTTGGGAGCGACGTCGTCCGACTTGGTTTCCGCCGTATTGGCCGCTGGGCCGCTGATTGTCGTGCCGCTTGCGACCGACTTACTCAGCCCGGTTGACTTTGGAAGTGGCGGGTTCTTCCGTCAACGCCGCGGAAGGTTGTGGATGTTGCTGGCCGCCACGCTGCTTGCGGTGGCTGTCGGACTCCCGGCCGGATCACTTTCCGCGGCGCTGGCCGCTCCGTGGACCGCCACGGCGTGCCTATTCGCCGCGTCGTCGTTTCGCCGATTGATGGCGAATCCCGCCGCATCCACGGCAGCGATCGGCACGTTCGCCGCCCAGCTATTTCTGGCCGTCGGGGGCGTGTGGGCGATTGCCTCGTGCGCCGGGTGGATGCCCGGGGGCTTTCAAGAGCCGATTGTTCGTCTCACTGCCGTCCACTTTCATTACGCAGGATTCGCGCTTCCGGCGATTGCCGTGCGTGTGGCCGCCGTTTATCGAAACCGGGCCGTCGACTCAGTCGTTCTCGCCGTCGTCGTCGGCGTGCCCCTGGTGGCCATAGGAATCGCCGCTCGCTCGACGACCGCCGAACTCGCGGCGACGCTCTTTCTAGGCACCGCGGCAACAACACTCGCCGCGCTGCAACTGAAAGTCGCCTTTGCCGAAACGGCGCGGAACGCCGCCTCGCTGCTCGCGATTTCGTCGATCGCGCTCGCCACGTCGATGACGCTC
>JAJDEG010000573.1 GCA_029259895.1 Planctomycetota bacterium | reverse complement strand
CTACGCACGAGCATTTCGCGGCGGCTCATTGGTAGCGACGAAAAGCGATGATTCATACGTTGGCCCACCCTGGACGATTTCTCAATCGATAAACACAAACTCGTTCGCCGAGAGCAGCACCTGGGCCAATTGCGCCCACGGCTCTAATGCCGCCGAACGCGGCCCGAGGAAATCGCGTGTGGAATTCCACGTCGGCGACGCATTCGCGGCTGCCACCGGCACGATCGTTACATCCCAAGTGAACTCATCGCTGTTGAGCGTGCCGCCGATGTCGACCGCGAAGTCGAGCGTGTCGCCCGCCTTCACCTCGACGTCGGAAAGGTTCAATTCGGCTTGCGACTTGTGGACCTTGGCCGAGGCGAGCATGCCCGCACGAGCGGAAACAATTGAGCCGCGCACGCCGTCGCCGGCGTCGATGTTATGTACGAGCCTCGACTCGATGCGGACGTGCGCATCGTGCGGCGCCGTCCAGCGACGGACTGCGGCGTGCTGCAAGTCATTTCCGGCATGCCCGCCCGCGGCCGTCAGCTTGGCCCAACCGTACTTCGCGTCCGGCCACGCAGGACCGCCCTGCCATGCGCCGCCATGGAATTGAGGCAACGGCCGAAAGGCAGTAATTTGCGCACCATTCTCATCGATCTTGGCGACGCCGTATTGCCAGTCGCGCGTGGTCGCCGCAACGTCCTCTGCCGGCTTTCGCGACGCGGATTCGACCAGCGCCAGCGCCGCGGCAACTTGTCTTTGGGTCGCCGTCCGCTGGTAAACGAGGTGGTACATCGCTTGCACGCGGTCCTCCGGCGTCGTATTCGACTCCGTGCGCGTGGCCAGGGCCTTAGAGCGGGCGAGGAGAAGCTCGCTATTCAAGAAAAAGAGCGCCTGCTGCGGCACGGTCGTGTCGCTGCGCTGCGGCGTGTGCAAGTCGGGGCTGGCGAAATCGAACACCCGCAGCGTACTGGGCAGAAACTGCCGATCCACCAGTCCGTAAAGCGTCCTCCGCTTGAAGTCCGCGGCAAACGTGTCCCCCGGCTTGCCGCCGACTTTCAGGTCGATCTCCCCGGTCGCCGCCAGAAGCGCGTCGCGCATTTCCTCGAACGACAATCGTCGCTCGCCCATGCGCCACAAAAGGCGGTTCTCCGGATCGCGCTCGGCGGCTTTGGCGCGTGCCGCCGCGTCGATCGGTCCGGCGGCACTTTGGCAATACGCCTCCGATAGCACGATCCGCCGATGCAGCTTCTTTAGGCTCCAACCGTCGGCGACGAAGCGGCTGGTGAGCCAATCGAGCAGATCGGGATGGCTCGGCGGATCGGCACGCGTGCCGAAGTCGCTCGGCGTGCGCACGAGCCCTGCGCCGAAGTGGTGCATCCAGACGCGATTGACGATCACGCGCGCCGTAAGCGGATTGGCGGGATCGACGATCGCTTCGGCTAACTCGAGTCGCCCGCTGCCGGTTTGGAACGGCTGGCGGTTCGATCCGGAGAGCAATTCGAGGAATTGCCGCGGCACTTCGTCCCCTTTGCTGGCCGGACGACCCCGTTTGAACACATAAGCCGGCAGCGGATCGTCGCGGTCGCGCAATACGCCTGCATGCGCCGGTGCCGCCGGCGATTGAATCAGCCAGCTATCGACCGCGCCTTGCAGCTTCCACAATTCGTCGCACGAGGCCAGGTCGAAGTAAGTCTCTGTGTGAATGATCGGCTCGTCGGGAATCTCGCTCGGAGCACTCGGTCCATATAGAACAGTTCGCAATTCCTCCGCATCGTCGTCGGCCAGCGCCGTCGGAGCCGGCAACTGCTTTTCCGCGGCTTCTTTGACCGCCGCTTGCCACTGTTCGTCGATTCGCGCAAACATCGCACCATAGCGCCGTGCGACTTCTTGAATCGACTCCGGCGGCGCGGCGAACTGTTCTGCGACCAGCGGATGCAGTTCGTCCGCCGGAAGCGCCGCCAATTTGCCCGTAACCGCCGCCGCATTCTCGCCAAACGTCTCTGCGCTGAGCTGCAAATACGCCCGCCACGCCGCAAAGACGCGATCGTCCCGCTTCGCCGCCCTGGCCAAATACCCTTGCCATCGCCGCACCGATGCCGGAATCACGTCGTTCTTTTCCAACACCTGGTCGAAACCTTCGTCGGGATACTTCTCCAATTCCGTTTGCGCGATTAAGTAATCGGCCAGCCGCGCTCGCAGCCGTACGTTGGCGTCGGCACGCCGCTTGGCGAATGTTTCGTTCAGCTTCGACTGCCGATCATGCAATTCCTTCTCGAACGCCGCATACGCTTCGTCGTTCGCCGGTGGCTGGCCGATCGGCGTATGGCTTTCGATGCAATTCTGGAAAACACCGTACAGAGAGTAATAATCGCGGGTCGGAATCGGATCGTATTTGTGGTCGTGGCAGCGGGCGCAACTGACGGTCAGCCCCATCGTGCCGCGCGTGACCACATCGATGCGGTCGTCAATGATGTCGTGCGTCACGCCGATGAACCGTCGGCCCAACGTCAAGAATCCCATCGCCGCCAGGTCCGCGCTGTTGTCGCCGACCGTCTGATCGGCCGCGACTTGCAGCAGCAGAAATCGGTCGTAAGGCATGTCGTCGTTCAGCGCCTTGACGACCCAATCGCGATACGCCCAAGCGTGAACCCAAAACCGCTGTTCGCGGGCGTAGACGTACCCCTT
>JAJDEG010000572.1 GCA_029259895.1 Planctomycetota bacterium | reverse complement strand
AGGACGGGGCATTTCCCTCATTATGGTCGAATCGCGGAAAACGACCAAGCCTGGGGAAAGAATGCAAGTTTTCAGCATGGCCGCAGGCGATTAGAATCGGCGGCACGGCCTACGTTACGTTCTCGAACGGAGTGTTTTTCCTTTGTCAAACGCGCTACAGGAAATCGTCAGTTGCATGGGACAGCCGGTGGCTGGGAATCCCACGCAGTACATGATGGAAAAGGCGTTTGTCGCCGCCGGAATCGACTGGCGATATCTGACGCTGGAGGTTCCGCCGGAGCAATTGGCCGACGCCGTGGGCGGGATGCGGGCGATGGGCTTTCGGGGCGGGAATTTTACGGTGCCGCACAAAGTGGCGGTGGTGGCGCTGCTCGATGGATTGAGTCAGGCGGCGGAGAAGATCGGCGCCGTCAACTGCGTGAATAGCGTCGACGGCAAGCTAATCGGCGAGAACACGGACGGCAAGGGATTTTTGCAGTCGCTGCGAACCGTCGTCGATCCGGCCGGCAAGCAGATCGTCGTGATGGGGGCCGGCGGTGCGGCGCGGGCTGTGGCCGTTGAATTGGCGTTGGCCGGGGCGGCGGCGATTACGATCGTCAATCGCACGCGCCAGCGGGGGCAGGAGTTGGTCGAACTGTTGGCGAGCAAGACTAGCGCGGCGGCGACGTTGGTCGAATGGCAGGGGGAGTATGCCGTGCCGGCGGAGGCCGACGTGCTGATCAACGCGACGTCGATCGGGCTGAACGATCCGACGGCGCGGGTGCCGGTGGCGGTCGCAACGCTGCGCGATGGATTGGTCGTGGCCGACGTGGTGTTCAATCCGCCGCTGACGCGGTTTCTGATTGAGGCCGACGAGCGAGGCTGCACGACGCTCGATGGGCTGGGGATGCTGGTGAATCAGGCGGTGGTGGGTTTCGAGATCTGGACGGGCGTGACGCCTGACGCGGCGGTGATGCGCGAGGCACTGGAAGAGTTTTTGGGACTGTAAATGCCAAGAAAATGGCGTGCCGTGGCGTTTTTTTCCTCGGCGACCATTGCGGCGGGTTGCGGCGCGGCGAAGAATGGAAGTTGACGCGGCGAACGATTTAGCGGGCATCCTTCGGCGGACCGAGCATGCGATTAGCGGCGACGATATTGCTACTTCTTGGAACGGCCCTCGGTGCTGCGCTCTGCTTGGCGGAGGTTAAGGGGGCTGTCGATGTTGCGACGGGCGACGTTGCGACGGGCGACGTCGCGGCGGGCGACGTCGCGGCGGGCGATGTCGCGCCGGTTGATTTTGAGACGACAATTCGGCCGATTCTGGAAGCTGCTTGCATTCGGTGCCATAACGAGAAGACGGCCGACGGCGAGTTGCGGCTGGATACGCGCGAGGCGGCGCTGGCGGGGGGCGACAACGGGCCGGCCCTCGTGCCGGGCGATGCGGTGAAGAGCCGGTTGTTCAAGTTGATTGCCTTGGCGGCCGATGACGATTCGATCATGCCGCCGGCGGACGACGCGCCGCTGGCGAAGACGCAAATCGAGCTGGTCGAAGCGTGGATCACGCAGGGTGCGGCGTGGCCGGCCGAAATCAAGCTGGAAGCGCAGCCGCGGATCGACTTCGTTAAGCATGTTCAGCCGATTCTGGAGCAGAACTGCGTGGCGTGTCACAAGACCGACAACGCTGACGGGGAGTTGGACCTTTCGACGCGGAAGGCGGCGTTTTCGGGCGGGGCCAGTGGGCCGGCGATCGTGCCGTTCGACGTGAAGAAGAGCGCGGTGCATGCGCTGACGATTTTAGGCAAGGACGACGACCAATTGATGCCGCCGGTCGATCAGGGTGGGCCGCTCGACAAGGAATTGACCGAGCGGCTGCGGCTGTGGGTCGCCCAAGGGGCGATTTGGCCCGAGGACGTTACGCTCAAGCCGCAAGCTAAGCCGTACAAGGGACCGCCGACGCCGGACACGCTCGAACTGGTGGAGAAGATTCGCGCGGACGTGATCGCGAAGGCCGGCGATGCGGCGAGCGGCAAGATCGAGGATTATTCGGCGAACGTGCCGCGGACCGGCGCGGCGTATCACATGGTGGCGATCGCCGGCGGCGAGTTGTTGATGGGCAGCCCGGCGGGCGAAGCGCATCGGCAGGAGAACGAAGGTCCGCAGGTGAAGGTCAAGGTCGATCCGTTTTGGATGGGCAAGTACGAAGTGACGTGGGACGAGTACGAGCCGTTCATGGTCACGAAGGTGGACCGGGCGAAGCACGGGGCGCGGCTCGATTTCGATCCTGCCGAGCATAGCATCGTCGACGCGGTGAGCCAGCCGACCAAGCCGTATACGGAGATGAGTTTTGGCATGGGGCAGAAGGGCTACCCGGCGATCAGCATGACGCAGCACGCGGCGAACAAGTATTGCCAGTGGCTGAGCGCGCAGACGGGGCACTTCTATCGCTTGCCGACCGAGGCGGAATGGGAGTATGCCTGCCGTGCGGGGACGACGACGGCGTACTCGTTCGGCGACGATGCGGAGAAGCTCGACGAGTATGCTTGGTACTACGACGACAGCAACGAGAAGTATCAGAAAGTCGGTTTGAAGAAGCCGAATCCTTGGGGCTTGCACGATATGCACGGCAACGTGATGGAGTGGACGGCGGATCAGTTCGTTGCCGATCGCTATGCGAAAATCGCGACGCTGGCGGAGAATCCGTTTATCAGGCCGGAGGCGCTCTATCCGCGCGCCGTTCGCGGCGGCGGCTGGGACGACGATCCGGAGAATCTGCGATCGGCGTTTCGACGCGGATCCGAGGCGATGTGGAAGGTGCAAGACCCACAATTGCCGAAGAGCATCTGGTATCATACGGATGCGCGGTGGCTCGGTTTTCGGATCGTGCGGCCGGCGAAAGTTCCTGCGGTGGAAGAGATGCATTTTTATTGGAATAGTGCGGTGGGGAAGTTGTAGTTCAGTCGGTTTTTTTAACCAGAGAGTTTTTTTAACCACAGAGGACACGGAGGACACAGAGGGAATGTAAATTTGAAGGGGGCGCTATTAGGGGCGATAAACTTGGCGGCAACGAAACCCGTCGCCGAACCGCTTCGGATTTCCAACTTTCATGCTTCGTTCTGCAACTTGCATTTCCTCCGTGCTCTCCGTGACCTCCGTGGTTAAGAATCCATCCAAACTTCGAGAGAAACGACCATGACCCAATCCGGCGACAATCACACGAATCGACGCCGTTTCATGCAGACGGCGGGGGCGGCTACTTTGTTTGGGGCGATGGCGGCCAATCGCGTTCACGGCGAGGACAAGGACATCGGCACCGTTCAGCTCGCGCTGGTCGGTTGCGGCGGTCGGGGCGGCGGGGCGGCCGTCGATGCGCTGTCGGTTTCCAACGCGCCGACGCGGATCGTGGCGATGGCCGACGTGTTCGAGCATCGGGTCGAGCAGAGCTATTCGGCGCTGAAGAATCATTTTGCCGCCACGCCGACGAAAGTCGCCGTGTCGCGCGACCACCAGTACGTCGGATTCGACGCCTATCGCAAGGCGATGGACGTGCTCAATCCGGGCGACATCGTGATCCTGGCCACGCCGCTGGCGTTTCGCTGGGTGATGTACGAGTATGCCATCGAGAAGGGCCTCAACGTATTCATGGAGAAGCCGGTCATCGCCGACGGGCCGAGCGCGAAGCGGATGTTGGAACTGGCCAAGAAGGCCGACGAAAAGAACCTCAAGTGCGGCGTGGGCTTGATGGTGCGGCATTGCCGCGGTCGGCAGGAGCTACACGAGCGGATTCAGAACGGCGAAATCGGCGACATCATCACGATGCGGGCGTACCGCATGCACGGGCCGGTGGCGACGTGCTTCAGCGAGCGCAAACCCGAAGGCAAGCCGGAAGTGATGTGGCAGATCGAGCGGTTCCACAGCTTCATTTGGGCCAGCGGCGGCTTATTCAGCGATTTCTACGTCCATCAGATCGACGAAACTTCATGGATGAAGAACTCGTGGCCGGTCAAAGCGCAGGCACTGGGTGGGCGGCATTTCCGCGGCGACTACGTCGATCAGAATTTCGACGCTTACGCCGTCGAGTACACGTATAAGGACGGCTCGAAGCTGTTCTTCGACGGGCGGACGATGCTGGGCTGTCACAACGACATGTCGAGCACCGTTCACGGCAGCAAAGGCTCGGCGATCGTGAGTACGTCGGGGCATACGCCGGGACGGGTGCGGATTTTCAGCGGGCAGACGCAGAATCGCCGCGAAGTGGTGTGGGCCTATCCGCAGCCGGAAAAGAATCCTTACCAACTGGAATGGGACGACCTGGTCGACGCGGTCATCAACGACAAGCCGTACAACGAAGTGCCGCGGGGCGTCGAGGCGAGCCTGGCGACGAGCATGGGCCGGATGGCGGCGCATACGGGGCAAGAGATCACGTTCGAGCAGATGCTCAACTGTCCGCACGAGTTTGCGCCGAACGTGGCGAAGCTGACTGCGGATGGACCCGCGCCGGTGATGCCGGACGAGGATGGGAAATATCCGTGGCCGATGCCGGGCGTGACGCGGGAGACGGAATATCCGGTGTAGGGCGTTGTCGCAGGTATCGACTTGGTGCCGACTCGCCCTAACCGCATGCACGGCGGGACTCGTCAGCAGCGGCACGCGCGCGTGGTCTGGGAAGCGGATTCGCCGAGAATGTTGTTGAAATCAGGCCACTACATTTGGTAAAAGATTGGTTCGGTGCGCGTTGCACCGCCGGTAGCCGTCGCGTTTTTTGTGGATGCTCCGCGCATTGACGTTGAGCTTTGACTCG
>JAJDEG010000571.1 GCA_029259895.1 Planctomycetota bacterium | reverse complement strand
GGCAATCTGCTGTGGGAATTCGACGGGCGAATGTCGAATCTGGTGATTCCTTCGCCGTTCGCGGCGCACGGCATGCTCTACATTTCCTCGGGATACATCGGCGACGCGCATCGACCTGTCTATGCGATCAAGCCGGGCGCGTCCGGTGATATCTCGCTCGAGGAAGACGCCAAGTCGAACGAATTCATCGCCTGGTATCAGCCGCGGTCCGCGCCGTACAATCCGTCGCCGGTCGTCTACGGCGACTATTACTACACGATATACGATCGCGGATTCCTCACGTGCCACGATGCGCGCACGGGCGAAGAGATCTATGGCAAACAGCGGATCGGCTCGGGCGCGTCGTTCACGGCATCGCCGTGGGCGTACAACGGCAAGCTGTTTTTCTTAAGCGAGGATGGCGCGACCTACGTCGTCGAAGCCGGTCGCGAGTTCAAGCTTCTGGCCACGAACGATCTCGACGAATTGAGTTTATCGTCGCCCGCGGTTAGCCAGGGAAAGTTGCTGATTCGCACGGCGTCGAAGCTGTATTGCCTGTCCGCGCCGCAGGGTAAGGAATAAGCGCCGATCCCAGAACTATGGTAGGCGAAACCTCTTGCCGACGGCATCGCTCGACCGTGCTACCGGCGACACGATTCGCTTGCGATCCGCTTCAAAGTCACGCGCTACCAGCACCATTTCGCGGTTAGATCTCGATTGACGACGCATCGCTCTGGCCAGCGCCCTTCGTACAAATCGGCAATGCACTGTGCGGCGAGATTGGCCATCGCTTCTTGGGATTGCTCGTCGAGTCCGCCCATGTGTTCGCAGAGCAGGACGTTGTCGAGATCGAGCAGCGGGCTGGCGGTGGAGAGCGGTTCCTCCTTAAAGACGTCGAGGCCGGCACCAAGCAAGTGTCTGCTGCGGAGCGAGTCGACAAGCGCGGCTTCGTCGACCATCGCGCCGCGGGCCGTGTTGATGAGTACCGCGCCGGGCTTCATCCGCGCCAGCGTCCGAGCATCGATCAAATCGACCGTATCGGGCGTCGTCGGTAAGTGGAGGCTCACCACGTCGGCCGTTTTTAGCAGATCGTCGAGAGAGAGCAGCCGGACGCCGTTCGTTTCGGCGAACGGGACGTCGGGAAACGGGTCGTGGGCGACAACGGTCATACCCATACCCTGGGCTCGGCGAACGACGGCTTTGCCAATGCGACCGAGACCGACAAGGCCGAGCGTCTTGCCGGCTAGACGGGGCCAAGCCTTGCGAATCCACGTGCCCGCGCGAACGTGCCGGTCGCGACGCACCAGATCGCGATAGACGCCGAGCATGAGCGCGATCGTGTGTTCGGCGACCGATTCTTCCAGTGTGCCCGGCGTGATCGTCACGGCGACACCTAGCTCCGTCGCAGCGGCAACGTCGATCGAATCGAAGCCGACACCCATGCGGGCCACGGCGCGAAGCTTGGCGGCAGCGAGCACTTCCCGCGTCAACGGCTCGACGCTGGCGAGAATCGCATCGAATTTTCCGCCCGCGAGCAAGGCGGCGTTGTCGACGAGCGACTGGCCGGGAGGCGGATAAACGATCTCAAACCCGACCGATTCGAGGATGTCCGAATATCGGCCAGGAATACCGTTGAGCGGATGCGGTGTGACGAGTACGCGTGGCATGAAATTGAGCCGGGACTTGGAGGCGAAATTCGCGATTCGTGTCTTTCCTTGGACTAAGCGTTGCTGCGTTCATCCTATTCCATCGTCCAGATGGGCGAATAGCCCCGTGGAATCGCGTAAGGTCGACGGCACGCGCTGCGTCGTCGCGCTCGGTAAACTTCCGTAGTTGCAGCGCTGAGGGAATCGAGCAAGAATTGTGCCGTCCGCGGAAGTTCGACGGATCGACAATACCGCAATCAACTGCCAATCGAAAACAACTCGATTTCTTAAGGTTAACGCCATGCGCCGACGAATTCGATGGACGATCACTTTCGCTGTGGCGTTCGCGGCTGCGGTTGCCGTTGGGCGGCTTTCTCGTGCCGGGGCGGACGAGCTAAAGCGTCCGAATATTCTGTTTGCCTTTGCCGACGACTGGGGACGTCAGGCGAGCGCTTACGCCAAGGTCGACGGCCCAGGCGGCGTGAATGACGTCGTGCGGACGCCGAACTTCGATCGCATCGCCGCCAGCGGTGTGCTGTTCCGCAACGCTTTCGTCAACGCGCCGTCGTGTACGCCGTGCCGAAGCTCGATCCTATCCGGTCAGTACTTCTGGCGAACCGGCCGCGGTGCGATTCTGCAAGGCGCGAAGTGGAACAACGACATCCCGTCGTGGCCGCTGTTGCTCAACGACGGCGGGTTTCACATCGGCAAGACCTGGAAGGTTTGGAGCCCCGGCACGCCGGCCGACGCACCGTTCGGCCGTCAGGCGCACGCCTATCAACAGGCCGGCAGCCGCTACAATCAATTCTCGCAGCACGCCACGCGCATCGTCGCCCGCGGCGAAAGCATCGACGATGCGAAGCGCGAATTGCTCGAAGAAGTTCGCGGCAACTTCGCCCAGTTTCTCGCCGACCGCGACGAGGACCAGCCGTTCGCCTATTGGTTCGGACCGACGAACGTGCATCGCAAGTGGGTGCAGGGTTCCGGCAAGAAGCTGTGGGGGATCGATCCCGACGCGCTCAAGGGCAAGATGCCGCCGTTTCTGCCCGACGTGGCCGAAGTTCGCGAGGATTTGGCCGACTACTTCGGCGAGATCGCGGCGTTCGACGCGGCGCTCGGCGTTCTCATCGAGGAACTGAAGAAGTCCGGCGACTTGGACAATACGCTGATCGTGGTGAGTGGCGACCACGGACCGCCGGGCTTTCCGCACGGTAAGTGCAACCTGTACGACTTTGGCACGCGCGTGGCTCTGGCCATCGCCGGACCGAGCGTAAGCGGCGGCCGTGTCGTCGACGACTTCGTCGGCCTGCCCGATCTCGCGCCCACGTTCCTCGAAGCAGGCGGCATTCCGATTCCCGACGCCATGACCGCACGAACGCTGTGGCCGGTGCTCAAGTCCGACCGCCAGGGCCTCGTCGACGAGCAGCGCACGTTCGTTCTCACCGGCCGCGAACGCCACGTCGAATCGGCTCGCGAGAACAACCTGCCCTACCCACAACGCGCCATTCGCACGGCCGACCATCTGTTCGTAATCAATTTCCGATCGGACCGCTTTCCGCTCGGCGATCACCAGCGCCTCAGCGGCGACAATCCACCGTCCGCCGACGAGTTGACCAACAACACGTTCGTCACGCTCCGCGACGAGGACGCCGGGCCGACCAAGGCCTGGCTGGTGATGCACCGCAACGACGCCCAATGGAAGCGATACTTCGACCACGCCTACGGTCGGCGGCCGCGCGAGGAACTGTTCGACCTGAAGAAGGATCCGCACCAAATGCACAACGTGGCCGCCGATCCAGACTATGCCAAAGTTGCCGCCGAATTGCGCGAGCGGCTGTTGGCCGAACTTTCGCGTACGGGCGATCCGCGTTTGATCGACGACGGCAAGTTCTTCGAGACACCGCCGCTGGCCGGGCCGCTGCCGGACGATGTGAACAAGCCGCGCCGCAAGCCGTAACGCGGCAGTTACATCAGCTCGCGAAATCGAGCGAATAGATAATCGCTGTCGTGAGGCCCGGCCGACGCTTCGGGATGATACTGCACGCAAAACGCCGGCAGCTTGCGATGCCGCAGGCCCTCGATCGTGCCATCGTTGAGGTTGCGATGCGTAACCTCGAGTTCGCCGGGCAAGCTGTCCTCGTCGACCGCAAAGCCGTGGTTTTGCGACGTGATCTCCACGCGATTGCTGCCGAGGTTCATCACCGGTTGGTTGGCCCCGCGATGACCGAACTTTAGCTTAAAAGTCTTCGCCCCGCAGGCGAGCGAAAGCAATTGGTGCCCCAGGCAGATGCCAAACACCGGGGTCTTGCCGAGCACGCCGCGGATCGTCTCGATGGCGTAGGTAAGCGGCTCCGGATCGCCGGGGCCGTTGGAGAGGAATACGCCGTTGGGCTTGAGGGCGAGTACGTCGTCTGCCGATGCCGTGCCGGGCACGACCGTCACGCGGCAGCCGGTCGTCGTGAGATACCGCGGAATGTTCCATTTCATACCGTAGTCGATGGCGACGACGTGGGGCCGGTCGCCCGCAGAATCGCGAGCCGCCGCCGCGTCGCTGCCCAACACAACCCACTTGCTTAGGCCCTCGTCCCACGCACGAACTTCCGTGGGCA
This sequence comes from Planctomycetota bacterium, assembly GCA_029259895.1. Lineage (GTDB taxonomy): Bacteria > Planctomycetota > Planctomycetia > Pirellulales > PLA5 > PLA5. Next base: position 9,995 of record JAJDEG010000571.1, on the reverse strand, counting down.
TGACCTCGCGAACCAAATCGCGACCGACGAGGCCCGGACTGGCCTTGGCCTTGGCGACGAGGCTGCCGTCGTCGAGATCCGTGGTGCTGAGCACGCCGCGAAGCGCTCCGTGGGTCCGCGTCCGTCTGACCAGCGCCCGCGTGTCGATCCCCTCGATGGCCACGACGTTCCACCGCCGCAGGTATTCGTTTAGACCGCCGCCAGCGCGAAAATTACTGGTGATGCGGCTGGCCTCGCGAACGACGAAGCCCGCAAGATGCGGCCGTTCGCTTTCACGATCCTCGTCGTTGACGCCGTAATTGCCAATCTCCGGATAGGTCATCGTGACGATCTGCCCGCGATAGCTGGGATCGGTCAGGATTTCCTGATAGCCCGTCATCGATGTGTTGAAGCAGACTTCGCCGTCCACTTCGCCCGACGAAGCGAACGAACGGCCGGTGAATACGGTTCCATCTTCCAGAGCGAGCTTTGCGGGAGAGGGCATGGGGAGGGGCAGCGGCTGGGATTCGGAGTTCAGGGGCGTGGCAAACTTTGCGGGCGGCTGGCGACGTCGTCAAGCGAAGCGAGCCCACGCCCGATATCCTAACTACGGCTGTGGGTCTCCGGATCGTCGGGCGCAAGCCCATCGATCTCGGACAGCCAAACTTGAGGGTTCTTGTCACGGCGAGCAAGAACCCTCTTTTTTATTGCGCTAGACGCGAAAACGCGGCGGTATCCGTTGCGGACGTTTCATTAACTCGAGATCAACGTTCGCGCACAATCGTGCGAGTAGGGGCTTGGGGGAAACGCCAACCCGACATTCGTGCAAAAAAGCGGAGAGGACAGGATTCGAACCTGCGGACCGGGTTGCCCCGGTCACCGATTTAGCAAACCGGCGCTTTCGACCACTCAGCCACCTCTCCGGGAAATTTTTACCCACCTGAATCGGGCAGCGACCGCGATTACTGTCCAAAGACGGAACCAATCTACCGGACAAACGTCGGTGCGGGCTGGTTCACGGCGATGGCTCGGAGCTTCCGCGCCCTCTTCGTCGGATATTCTACCCTATGCCAAGCGTCGATCAAGCCGACCAGACGGGCGTTGGGCAGCGTCCCGCCGCGGCGATCGCACAGGGCGCCGCACAGGGTGCCGAACAGGGCGCAGGGGCTATGCACCGGCCGTGTCGAGATACGGGTCTTGGCCCATGGCGACCTGCATCTTCTTGCGTTCCTTTTCGTGATGCATGAGGATGCGTCGGTCGCGGAAATGCTTGCGTTCGACCTTGCGCTGGGCGTAGTAAAACGCCTTGCTATTCGCGTCGATGAGGCCCTCGCTTTTTCGGCCGCGAGCCTTGAATCGGCGCTCGGCTTTCTTGGGACCGTAGGCGTTTTCAAACACATCGTCTTCGAGGGCCATGTACTGCTGGACGGTGCCTGGATCGCCTTGGCGAGCACAGCGGCCCATTAGCTGGCGATCGATGCGGGCGGAATCGTGCAACTCCGTGCAAATGACGTGCAGTCCACCGAGTTCGACCACGCCGGGACCGAGCTTGATATCGGTTCCGCGACCGGCCATGTTCGTCGAAACCGTGACTCGGCCGCGTGCGCCGCCGCGCGCGACGATATCGGCTTCCTCGGCGATCTTGTTGGCGTTGAGCACGTGGTGTTCGATTCCGAGGGCATCGAGCATCCGCGAGAGCAATTCCGATTTTTCTATGGTCCGCGTACCGACGAGGATCGGCCGGCCTTGGGCGTGAATCTCCCGAATCTCGTTCGCAATCGCGTCCCACTTCGCCGCTTGCGTGCCGAACACCGCATCGGGCTGCCGCTGCCGATCCGACGGCAGATTGGTCGGAATCTGCACGACGTTGAGCTTATAAATCTTCTTCAACTCGCGGGCGCTGGTCCGCGCCGTGCCGGTCATGCCACCGACGTTTTCGTACCGGAGGAAGTAGTCCTGCACAGTGATCCGCGCCGCCTGACCGGTTTCCACGGTGACCTCGACGCCTTGCTTGGCTTCGACGGCCTGATGGATGCCCGAGCGCCACTTGCGGCCCTCGGCTAACCGGCCCGTCGACTCGTCGACGATCACAATCTCGCCGTCTCGAACGACGTAGTGCCGATCGAGATAAAACTCGCGTCCGACTTTGATGGCCCGTTCGATGTACTCGTAAATGTGGTACATGCCGATGCGGTCCATGGCGTCGGGCTTGACGATTTGGCGGACCAGCCGGCGACCGCCCGCGTTGAGTTCGACCTTCTTTTTCTCGTGCTCGTACTCGTAATGCTCGTCCTCGATGAATTGGTCCTGCACCTCGGCGGCCCAGGCGTAGCAATCCACCGCGATCTTCTGTTCTTCCGACGGCAGGGCGCTGATGATCAGCGGCGTGCGGGCGTCGTCGATGAGAATGTTGTCGGCTTCGTCCACCAGGCAAAAGTAGGCGTCTCGCTGCACCGGTTTTTCACCGCCGCCGCCGCGCGTTTCGCCGAGCATAGCGGCGATGAAATCCGTCGAGCCTTCGGAAATTCTTCGCAACAGCAGCCGGTCGCGTAAGAAATCGAACCCGAATTCCTTCGCCGTGCCGTAGGTGATGTCGCATTCGTACTGTTTGCGACGCTGCGGCTGCGTCAATTCGGTCTCGATGACACCAACGCTCACGCCGAGCATCTCGTACACCGGCCGCATCCATTCGGCGTCGCGACGAGCAAGATAGTCGTTCACCGTGGCCAGGTGACAGCCGCGGCCGGCCAAACTATGCAGGTACATCGACAACGTCGCGGTGAGCGTCTTGCCTTCGCCCGTCTCCATTTCGGCGATGGACCGATTGAACATCGCGATGCCGCCGAGCAACTGGACGTCGAAGTGCCGCATGCCCAGCGCCCGAACGCTCGCCTCGCGGACGAGGGCAAACGCCTCGGGCAGCAGCTTGTCGAGCGGCTCCTTGCTCTTCGCGCGGTACTTGAGCGCGAGACTCTGTTTGCGGAGCTGATGGTGGTCGAGCGTCTTGAAATCCGGCTCCAGCCGATTGATCTGGCCGACGATTTCGCCCCAGCGAAGCAGCCTGCGGCGATTCCAGCCGCCGATCGTCCGCAATCGGCTCTTGAGATCGACGTTGACGAACGTACGCGGCGTCGGATCCGCGTCGACGGGAGCTCCGGCGGGGGCGACGGCCTCTTCGGTAGGAGAAGGCGTTTCCAACATGGCGATGAACGAGCGGCCCGGGAAAACCGCGGCAATCGAGATGAATTCGGGCGACGAGCGACGTGCCGCGCGGCAAGCGACCAGCGCGAGAACGAGCGCACCTCTTAGTATACCGCCGGACGTTGCCGAGGACAGCTTTTGCGCGCGATTCGCTGGACAAGCCGCCCACTAGGGACGCCGTGGAGCCGCCCAATCGAGCGATGTCACCGACGAAGAGGACGGCGTGTCGGCGCTTTGAAGCGGTTGTGAAGATTCTTCCGGCTCGGCGTTTGCACGGAAGGTGGTCGATCGCGGCGTCGATCCTGGTGCGACGTCGCCAATCTCGCCTTGGGCGAGCAACGGCCGCACCGCGTGGTCGCTCTGCACGGCGAGGCGCCGAGGTTCGGATGCCACACTATGCGTCGCCGAGCCAACGTCGGCGTCTCCAGCGGCGGCGCTGTGATCGAGTGGAACTGTCGACGCATCGCGGGCCCGAATCCACCCATCGTTCGATCCGCCGGAAGCACTGGCCGGGCGAATCGCGCCCGTTCCGCCGGCTGACGGAGCCGGCGTTGGCGATTGTCCAAGCTGCGGACCGGGAACGGGCTGGAGCGCCGGAGCGCCGGGCGGATAGTAGTTGCCGCCGCCCGGGGGCGCATAGTTTGCCGGCGGTGGCGGCGGGATCAATCGCCGTTGCAGGAACGGATCGTCGCGCGTCGCGCGGTTGCGACAGCCGACGGCTAAGCTCGCGACGAAAAAAACGAGCAACGTGAATGGAAGAAGTCGTCGTCTATCGTGCATGATTCGCTCGTCGTTTTCAGTGGACGGTTAGCGTTCTGTCTCGGCGCGAACGTTGCGGAAACAGTGGACCGGTTCGCTCTTGGTTCGTACCGCGAAGAATAGCGAATCGCGTCGAGGAGTCCAGACGGTTTGCCGAGCGTCGCGCCGCGCGATAGGCAAATTCGCAAGGGAATCGCCACACCGTGCAAAAAGATCGTCCGACTCAAATGGCACGATTTGCCTCGCAACCCGAACCCGCCGGCGACGCTCTATTTCCGAAGAAATCGCAAACGTATGGCGAGCATACCGTTGAAACGCAACGAAAGAAAAACGGTCTCGGATTTCATTTTTTCTTGCCGAATGGTCTTGACCGGATTTTTTCCGCCGAGTATTTATCCCGCCCTCGTCTGACATTTCCGTTAGATCATTTCCGGATCGTATCACTTCATGAACGTGCGCGGTTGTTCCGCGCGCAGCGAACACCATCGGTTCGCCGGTGACTCCTTGCGCCCTACGCTCCCTTGCGTTGCGGGTTCGCCAGGATGCCGCGCGAAGCGACGGGCATTCACGTCAATCTATGGACAGGGAACAGATTCCTTGCGCGTCTCGAAAGGAGTACGGTGTTGAAAACTACGCCAAGACTTTTGATTGCCGCCATTGCCGTCGGGCTGGGGTTGCCAGCTTCGTCGGTCTGGGCCGCGCCGAACCTCTCGGATGCGCGGGCCATGTTGGCGGTCGCCGCCGCGGGTCAAGCCGCCGGCGAAGGCCAAATGACGTCGGAACAGTTGCTCGAACGAGCCCAAGCGGCCATCGACGAAGGCAACATCCAGCTCGCCGAGCACTTCGTCTCGCAAGCTGAAAAAATGAACGTCCGCTACGGTGTTTTCCATCGCGGACCCACGCCGGCCAAATTGCGCAAGCAAATCGAAGAGAAACAGGGCAGCGCTAACAAAAACCCGACGTCGTACCTCAATCCATTCGCCCGCAAGGACGGTGGTGAAGCCGGACGGCCCGATCCGTTTGAACAACGCAACATCGACGGCGACATGGGCGACACCAACGCCGTCCGGCCGGCCGTCGACAACCGCTATGCCACCGACGACCGATATGCCGGTGATGCTCGGGCCGTCAACAATCCTTACGCGGCGGCGGATAACCGCACTGCCGCGGCGGCGCCGCTGCCGCAAACCACGCAGCGAGCCATGAACGCAACCGCCCAAGCGCGGGCCGCGTTGCAGGCCGGCGATCTCGACGCGGCGGAGCGCATCGCCCGCGAAGCGTCGCAATTGGGCGTGGCCGACTCGGCATTTCCGCCCGGCGCGGACCGTCCGAGCATCGTGATGCTCGACGCTGCCCAAGCTCGCCGCAAAGGCGAGGGCGTGCGCACAGCGCAAGCGCTCGGCGGGCGCGACAATCAGCCGGTCGAGCGGGGAGTATACCGCAACGACCTCGATCGCACGCAGAACCGCTACGTGCAAGCGGAATCTGAAACTCAGGACGCACCGAGGGAGTTGCCCACGGAAGTTGGCCCGGCCGGTCGTGCACCAACGCGTGCGGCGGCCAGCGAAGGCCAACACGCTTTCGACGCCGGCGTTGCCGCGTTGCGAGCCGGCGACCGAGGCGGTGCGCTCAGTGCGTTTCGCCGCGCTTACGATCTGCAGGACCAACTCGATCCCAGCACCGTCCAGCGATTGCAGGACCACCTGCAAATGCTGACGATCCGCAATGCAGGTCCGGCCGCGCGGCCGAACGGCAACCTGGAAACGATTGAATCGCAGCAGGAGCAAGCGGCGAAGCAATTGTTCGCCGAAGCGGCTCGTCGACAATCCGACGCTCGTCGGATGCTCGAATCCGATCCGCGCGGTTCGCTGGACATGTTGCGCCAGACGCATCGCATGGTCGCCGAGTCCGACTTGGACGCGGCGATGAAGAACCGGCTGTTGGTCGGTCTCGACCGCAGCATCGTCGATACCGAGAAGTACCTAAAGGATCATCAGTTTGAATTGGACCTCAACGCGAAGAATCGCGAGATCAAGGACCAGATCGAACGCCGCCGCCAGCACCGCCTGGAGGTCGACGACGAACTGGCCAGCAAGGTCGAGGAGTTCAACAAACTGATTCGCGAACGACGCTTCGCCGAGGCCGAATTGTTGGCTCAGCGGGCGCAAGAACTCGACCCGGAAAACGTGGCTGTGATTGTGATGGTCGAAAAGGCGAGATTCGTTCGCGCCTTGATGGAGGACAACGCGATCCGCGACGACAAGGAACGCGGTCGCAACATGGCCATGCAAGACGTCGACCGGTCGATGATTCCCGTCACCGAACCGTTCAGCTTCCCGGATATTCGCGAATGGGAAGATATCACGAACCGTCGTCGCCGCTTCGGCCGCGACGCGCGGAGCCGCATGAGCGAGGGCGACAAGGCCATCGAAGGCAAGCTGCAAACGCCGGTCATGGCACGGTTCAAGGACCAGCCACTGATCGACGTCGTGCAGGAGTTGGGCCGGGCGGCCGGGATCAACGTCTATCTCGATCCGCGCGGACTCGACGAACTCGGCGTTGCGCCGGACTATCGCGTCACGCTGAACCTGTCGACCGAAGTGTCGCTCAAGAGCGCGCTCAACTTGATTCTCGATCCGCTCGAATTGGGCTACGTCATCAAGGACGAAGTGCTCAAGATCACCAGCGAGCAACGCCGCGGCGGCGAAGTTTTTCAGGAAGTCTACCCGGTCGCCGACCTGGTGATTCCGATTCCGAACTTCGTGCCGACATCGCGGATGGGTTTGGCCGGCGAGCTACAGAACGCCCACGCCCGACTGGGCTACGGCGGCGGGTACGGCTCCGCGCCATTCGCCAACGCACCGCCGGCGATGTCGCTGGCCGGGGCGGAGACCGTTCCGTCCGGTGCGGTGATCGATCCGGCACTGCTGGCGCAGATCAACGCGAATAGCGGTTTCGGCGGCCGAGCGGCTCCAATGTCCGTCGGCGGACCCGGCGGCTTGGGCGGCGGCACGCAGGCCGACTTCGAGGCCATCATCGAGCTGGTCACCAGCACGGTTGCGCCCACCACATGGGACGCAGTCGGCGGCAGCGGCAGCATCAAGGAGTTCCAGAACAACTTGACGCTGGTCATCAGCCAGACGCAGGAAACTCACGAACAGATCGTCGACTTGCTCGAACAGCTTCGCCGCCTGCAAGACTTGCAGGTGACGATCGAAGTCCGGTTCATCACGTTGGCCGACAACTTCTTCGAGCGAATCGGCATCGACTTCGACTTCGACCTCGACGACAACGTCGGGGTGGATGCCTTCAACCAGCGGGTTGATCGCCAGACGGTCGACATCGACGGCGACGGCATCGCCGACATTCCGGACAACTCGGGTCGTCCGGGCAACGGCGACAGCGGAAACGGGATTTCGCTCGGTCTGCGCGGCGCGCCGGCGGGCGGGGATCTCAACGGCGACGGCGTCAACGACGTTCCCGGTTCGAGTCTGTTGCCCGTGCCGCTGTACACGACCGATCTCGACTTCCAGTTCCGCCAGGGCAGTTTCGGATCGACCGCGCCAACGATTGGCGGCTTCAATCCGGCCACGGCGGCGACGTTTGGTTTCGCGATCCTTAGCGACATCGAAGCCTACTTCTTCATCCAGGCCGCCCAAGGCGATAGCAGGACCAACATCCTGCAAGCGCCGAAGGTGACTTTGTTCAACGGTCAGCAAGCGTACGTGTCGGACACCAAGCAGGTGCCGTTCGTGACGAGCGTGATTCCGGTTGTGGGTGACTTCGCGGCCGCCCATCAGCCGGTCATCGTCGTCCTCAGCGAAGGTACGGCCCTGACGATTCAGGCGGTCGTCTCCAACGATCGGCGATTCGTCCGGCTTACGGTCGTGCCGTTCTTCAGCAAGGTCGGCGACGTGGACACGTTCACGTTCGACGGCAGCACGACGACGATCACGGGCAGCAGCTCGACGGTCGACGCCGACGACGACACGACGGCCGAAGCGGACAACACGACCGTCATTCGCTCCGGCACAACGGTGCAGTTGCCAACGTTCGAGTTCGTCACCGTGAGTACGACGGTGAGCGTGCCCGACGGCGGAACCGTGTTGCTCGGCGGCGTGAAACGCTTGACGGAGGAACGCCGCGAGGAAGGTGTGCCGATGCTGAGCAAGCTGCCGTATATCAGCCGCTTGTTCAAGAACGTCGGCATCGGCCGGACCACGCAAAGTCTGATGATGATGGTCACTCCACGCATCATCATCCAGGAAGAGGAAGAAGCGCGGTTGGGCATTTCGCCGACCGAGTAATCACTCGGCGAAGGTTCGACGCTCGCTCGACAACGAGAAGGCAAAGTTAATCGCTCCTGGCCGCCGCTGTGGGAATCTTTTCCGCAGCGGCGGCCTTTTTTTTGCCCACTCGACAAAGTCCGGCAAGTCCTCGCATCGCATGGTAAACTAACCGCTCGATGCAACAGGAACTGCATACTTTCCAAATCGCATTCGCCAAGGCTCAATAGCCGAGAGATATCGCCATGCGCTTACTCATCGCTTCCATGATCCTGGCCTCGATGCTGTTCACGGCCGTCGCGCCGTCGGTCCGATCCGACGAACCGGCCGCGGTGCCTAACGTCGGGCCCAACGTCGTGCTGATTCTCTCCGACGATCAAGCCTGGACCGATTTCGGCTTCATGGGCCACGCCGCGATCGAGACACCGCGAATCGATCGTCTCGCGTCCGAAAGTGCCGTATTTCCCAACGGCTATGTGCCGACGTCGCTTTGTCGGGCGAGTCTCGCTTCGATCGTCACGGGCCTTTATCCGCACGAACACCGCATCACCAGCAACGACCCGCCCGACGGCGTCGATCGCAGGAAGATGCTGCCGCTGATGCGGAAGGCCCCGGCGTTGCCGCGCTTGCTGGCCGGTTCGGGGTATCGCAGCCTGCAAACCGGTAAGTGGTGGGAAGGGCATTACGAAAACGGCGGCTTCACCGACGGCATGACCGTGAGCGGCCGCCACGGCGAGCAGGGTCTCGCCATCGGGCGAAAAACAATGCAGCCCATCGCCGATTTTCTCGACAAGCACGGCGAGGCGAGCGACGGCAAGCCGTTTTTCATTTGGTATGCGCCGATGATGCCGCACGAGCCACACAACCCGCCGACGCGTCTACTCGAAAAGTATCAAGTCGAAGGCCGGCACGAGCGCCTCGCCAAGTATTACGCCATGTGCGAGTGGTTCGACGAAACGGTCGGCACGCTGCTCGACGAACTCGACCGCCGCAAGCTGGCCGAGAACACGCTGGTCATTTTTTGCGTCGACAATGGTTGGATTCAAGACACGACGAGCAACAAGCGCGGCGGTCTATACGCGCCCAAGAGCAAACGCTCGCCCTACGACGGCGGACTGCGAACGCCGGTTCTCGTTCGCTGGCCCGGCCACATGAAAGCCGGAAAGTACGCCGATCTCGTTTCGGCGATCGATATCGCCCCGACAGTCCTTGCCGCCGCAGGCGCGAAACCATCGGCAAAACTACCGGGCGTGAGTCTCCTCGACACGGCGGCCGGGAAGGGGCCGCTCGCCCGCGATGCGATCTTCGGCGAAGTCTTCGAGCATGACGCGATCGATATCGACGTGCCCAGCAAGAATCTGATGTTCCGCTGGATCCGTGAGAAGAACTGGAAGCTAATCGTGCCGGTCGACGAATCGCCCGACCGATCGGCGGAACTGTACAACCTCGCCGCCGATCCGCACGAGGAAAAGAACGTCGCGGCCGAGCATGCCGACCGGGTTGCACAACTGCGAAAGCGGCTGGACGCGTGGTGGTCAGGGAAATGACGTGCGGGTAAACGCTTCGCGAATTCGCATCGAACAGATACATCCGTTATGCCCTCGCGCATCGCCCCGCCGCCGCCGATTCTACCCGTCGGGACGCAGGTCGTCTCGCAAGTGGCAGTCCGTGCGGCCGACGGTGGCATTGCCCATCCGCGCGGCGCTGTCGGCGTGATCGTGGCTGCCCCATCCGACGCGACGCACGCCTATCGCGTCCGATTTCCCGACG
>JAJDEG010000058.1 GCA_029259895.1 Planctomycetota bacterium | reverse complement strand
ACCAGCGTGCCGTCGTTTCCGCCAACGCCGTCGAGTACGCTGCTCGTGGCGGGCGTGCCGTTGGATTCGTCGAACGACCAATACGACAGCAGCGTTGCACCGACGTTTTCCGCCTTGCGAAAAATCGTCGCGCTGCCCGTGCCGTCCCAGTTCGATTCAATGGCGGCCTCGATCGCGACGCCCGTGGATACGGCAAAGTTGTCGCCCGTGCCTGCGCCCACACTGACGTAGGCGTTGGCGTCGTCCGACAGCGAAACCGCGCCAATGCCGACGAGGCCGCTCGTGCGACTGGCCGCCGTGCCCAGCGCGCCGTCGTTGCCGTCGGCACGGTCGACGGCGGGGCCGGCCACTTCGTCGAAGTTCCAATACGAAACAACGGCGCTAGGAAGTACGATGTCGCCCGGCGGTGGAAAGTTCAGCGACCCCGGCGTGCCGCCCACTTCGCTACTGGCGCGCCAGTTCGCCGGCGGTTCGCTGGCCGTAAGCGGTTCGATCTTGGCCAGCGTCGCACCACTGCCGTCCGCGGCGCTGGGCCACTCGCCGTTGTCGCCATAGTCGACGGCGTCCATCACGCGGTCGCTATTGTTGCGCAGTTCGATCTGTTCGCCGCCGTTGGCCAACGCGCCCGTCCACGGACCGAGCGCGCCGGTGAATACGCCCGCCGTCGCCATTTCCGCGGGGTTCGCCGCCACGACCAGATATCCGCCGCCGGGCAGCACCGTACCCGTCGGGAACGTGAACGAAACGCCGTCGGCCAGTCGCCACCGCGAGATGTCCATATCGACGGCCATCTGGTTGTGCAACTCGATCCATTCGAGCGTTTCCGCGCCGCCGGCCGGATTGTACGCGATCTCGTTGAGCACCACGGTGCTGTCGAGCACGTAGCGCGTTTCGAGCGTTTCGAGCGACCACCGACGTTGAAAACGTTTGCCGCGTCGTGACTTCATGGCAGACCTGATTTAGCGCTGAGAAACAGTCTAAAAAACAGGCCGCCCAATGCGGCGATTCGCATTGGACGGCCCACGTGATATTCAAACTACAACGGTCGACTCCTTCGGCGACGTGCGCCGAATTGGAGGACGCCTTACTTATTGCGACGCCGCCGCAGGCCGATGCCGCACAGGCCAACTAGCCCCAGCACCGCCATCGTCGTTGTCCCCGGCTCCGGCACGAAGTAGTTGTTGCCAGCCATCGCGTTGGCGAAGTGAAACTGGATCTCGCTCGCCGAGAGCGCGCGATTCCATACGGCCACTTCGTCCAACGTGCCGGGAAACGGCTCGCCGCCGTTCGTGCTGCCGATGAACGCCGCCGCGGCGCCACCGCTCACAATCGGCACGTTGTCCGCCCCGTCGAACATGCCAATCAACACACCGTCGATGTACATCGCTCTCACGCCGGTGGCGGCGTCGTAGGTCGCGGCCAGATGGTGAACGTTGCCATCGGCGATTTGTGCCAAGCTAGGCCGGCCGTCCAATCCGTCGAGCGCCACATCCATCTCCGCGTATCCGCCGGTGTTCAGACCGAGCGAAATGCCGGGAAAACCGGCGTCGCTGCCGATCAGCTGCCCAAACGCGTTGTTCGTGTTCGCATCCGATTGGAACGACAGCAAGATGCGGTTGCCGCCATCTTCCTTGCGGAAGAATTCGGCCTGATCGCTACCGTCGAAGCTGGTGACAAACAGCGTTTCGACCGTGATGCCGTTCGTCATCGAGAAATTGTTGCCGACGCCGGGGCCAGCGTTAACGCCTTCGCCAGCCGCGTCGTGAAACAACGCCGAACCGACGCCAACCAAGCCAGGTGCCCGCTCGGCGACGCCCACAAAGCTGCCGTGATTCTCGCCACCGGCGCGATCGTAGGCAAAGTTGAGCGTACGACCGGGAACCGGACCGTCGGCTTCGTCAAAGTCCCAAAAAGATACCAAACCGGCCGGCAATCCCGGGATCACGCCAGGATTGGGATGCGGCATAGGCGGCACCGGCGGCATGCCCGTCTGGGCGCCGTCGCCGCCGACCTGGAAGTTGTCCGTCCACGTGCGATCGCCGGTATTCGTGCTGACGCCCACGAACTGGTTAGAGAAACCGGCCGAGTAGATTCCGCCGGCAAACGTATCCAGGTCGACCACGCCCAGCGAAATCTGATCGACGTAAAGCTCGATCTCGTTGTCGGGGCGGTCGTATCGAACCGCGTAATTGTACCAGCGGCTTTGACCGCCGTTGGCAGCGTCGTTCCAGGCGGCGATGCCGGTGTTGACGCCGGGAATTGTCGTATCGACGGCGCCATTGAAAATCGAAGCAGCGCCCGTTCCGTCGCCGCGAAAGAAAACGGAGATCGAATTCGTGGTGAAGATATGTCCGCCGGTCGGCAGATCGCCCGACGTGATGTCGACGCGATCGGTAACTTGAATCGCGTCGACTTGAACGACGTACTCGTCGCGCAAGTAGTACTCGACGCCATAGCCGAGATTGTTGCCGCCGGTTTGCGTGAAACCGGTGTCGCTGCCGGCACCGCTGGCGTTGACGCCCAGACTCGTGGGATACGCCGGCGCGCCGCCTTGAACGAAGCCCGGCCCGGCATCCGACGCGATGCTGAATGCACTCCCCGGCTGTTGAATGAAGTGCGTGCGCGGATTACCGAAGTTGTTTTCAATCGGGTAGCTGGGCAATCCGACCGCGATATACGGGCGACCGGGAATTCCGCCGTCGTCCGTGCCCGTGAACGTGTCCGTGTAGTCGGGAATCGTAAAAAGAATGGAACTGCCGGCCGGTACGCCAGCGGCCACCGCGAAGCCGGCGGACCCAAACGTCCACGCCACAGCCGCGCCGAGAAGAAAGATGCGTCCACTTAGCGATCTCATGAGACCCTCCGAATAGGCAAACCAAGTTGCAACTGGTCGATAGTCAACGTCGCGGAAGATGCGCGGCTGTACACAAATTCGTCGAAATCGGAAGAATTACGACTATCCGTAATATCCGAATTCTCTGATACTCTAATCACATCGCCTAGGCCGCCGCTATGGCCCGAATGGTGGGAAGTTCTCCGGTAATGGAAGGTTTCTCCGGGCCGCCCGACGCCGATCGAGCAAAACAGCCCCCATCGGCGCAAACCTAAGCCAATTGCTCCACTGCAGTTACGTCGTAGCCACAATCACGCCACGATGTCACGAATCACGTGTCCATGCACATCGGTCAGGCGGCGGTCGATGCCGTTGTGGCGGAACGTGAGCCGTTCGTGGTCGATGCCCAATAGATGTAGCGCGGTGGCGTGGATGTCGTAGCAATACGTCGGCCGCTCGCGATCGAGCGGCTTGTAGCTCCACTGGTCGCTCTCGCCGTAGGTCGTGCCCCCTTTAATACCGCCGCCCGCGAGCCAGTTCGTAAACACGAACGGATTGTGGTCGCGGCCCAACGAGCCTTGGTTGCAAGGCATGCGGCCAAACTCGGTGGTCCACAGCACGATCGTGTCGTCGAGCAGGCCGCGCTGGCGAAGGTCCGTAAGCAACGCCGCCGCGCCGACGCCCACCCCGCGACCCAGCGGACCGTGATCGCGGGCCAGGTCTTCGTGCGAATCCCAATTCCGCCGCGGAAAGCCGTTGTCGGCTCCGCTCCAAACCTGCACGAACCGCACGCCCCGTTCGAGCAAACGCCGGGCGATCAAACAGTTGCGGCCGAAGTAGGCGATTTCCTGCGCCTCGTTGATCTCCGTGCCGACCACTTTCGGCTCGCGGTCGAGACCATACATCTTCAGCGTGTCGGGCGTTTCGCGAGAGATGTCGAGCACCTCCGGCGCGGAAAGCTGCATCCGTGCGGCCAGTTCGTACGAACGAATCCGCGCGTCGAGCCGCGTGTCGCCCTGTCGCGATTCCAGGTGACGGCGATTGAGCGCGGCGAGCGCCGCCTGCGCGTCGGCGTCGCTCCGCTTCGTGACGAAGCCGCCTTCGGTGGGAAACAGATCGGCGATCGGGTTCTTCGCCGACGGTCGGATCATCGTCCCTTGTTGCTCGGCCGGCAGAAATCCAGCCGACCAGTTCTTCGGCCCATTCGGCGCAAACCCGCGCGGGTCGGGCAGCACCACGAACGTTGGCAAGTTGTCGTTGAGGCTACCCAGCGCGTAGCTGACCCACGCCCCCATGCCGGGAAAGCCGGGCAGCACGAACCCGGTGGCCTGCATGAACGTCGCCGGTCCATGAACGTTCGACTTTGCCACCATCGAATGCACGAACGCCATGTCGTCCACACAATTGCCCAACGGCGCAACCGGCTCCGCCAGATGCTTGCCGCACTTGCCGTATTGCTTCCAGGCGAACGGCGACTTCATCACCTTGTCCGGCGCGGATTGGAATAACTCGACCTTTTCGCCAGGATCGAACTTCTCGCCGTGCAGCATTTCGAGCATCGGCTTGTAGTCGAACAAGTCGCACTGGCTCGCCGCGCCCGACATGTAGAGCTGCACCACACGCTTGGCCTTGGCCGGATGATGCAGCACACCGCCGAGCACGCCCGGCGAAGGCCGACCGGCAACGGCGTCAACGCCCGTAGCGGCTTCGTCAGCAAGAAGTTGGTCGCGGCCGAGCATAGCGGCCAACGCAATGCCGCCTAACCCGCCGCCAGATTGCCACAGGAAGGATCGGCGATCGAGCGGAGAGATGTCGCGTTCTTTTGAGATTGAAAACTGCATGGCAATTCAGATGGCGAGGCTTTAGTTTTGTAGGGTGGGGGGGGAGGTGGGGGGGGGCCCCGGATGGGGGGGGGGGGCCGGGGGGGGGGGGGGGGGGGGGGGGGGGGGGGCCGCGGGGGGG
>JAJDEG010000570.1 GCA_029259895.1 Planctomycetota bacterium | reverse complement strand
GGAATGCTCAGGTCGATGCTAAATCCGGCCGCCTGAGGATTCGCATACGCGAGGCCCACGTCGCCGCCGATCTCGAATTTGCTGTTCTTCACGAGCGGCGTCATCCACGTCGGCAGGTCGATCACCGAAAGGGACTTGGCGGCGCTGAGTTCGACGTCGCGGGTGCGAAACTGACGCCCTTGGGCGTTCGCGGCCTTTATCACCAATCGATACTCGCCCGCCGCGTAACCGTCCAACGACTCTTGCGACGTTGCATTGCCCAAGACTTGTTCGTAGATCTTGGCCTCACCGCTCGGGCCGCCGATCAGAATGACGTCCAGGAGGTTGCTGTACGCGCTCTCGATGGCCGCCGGCAGTCCGCTGACCGTTGCTTCGAGCGTCACTTCTTGATCCAGCGGAATCTGGCTAATGAGGCGGACGTCGTCGATGTCGACCGCGGCGTTGGCGAATTGCCCTGGCCGCATCTTCAATTCGAGCTGTAACAGGTCGTCGAGCAAATCGATCGTGCCTACGAAACGCTGCTCGGCGCCGCCCTCGTACGATACCGTGACGGTTATGTCCGTATCGGTTTCAAAGGCCCCGACGTCGGTCGTGAAGACCCACGTGTTGCTTTCGTCTTCGCGGCTAGCGATCGGCGCTGTGGAACCGTCCGCGAACTCGACGGCGACACTGTCGACGTACGCGGCCAACGGATCGGGCACGGAAATCCGGAACGTCTCGTCGAGTTTTACGCCCGGCAAATAGGGACCGAAATCGGGGCCGCTTGCCACCACGACGGTCGACTCCATCGTCAGGTCGTCGACATCGTATATGTAGACGCCAAGCGACGCACCGGATGACGAACTGTGGATGTCCTCTGCCAACTGAGCATCGAGCGCGCCGTTGACGTCGGCGGTGAAACTGATGACATCGCCGACGCGTCCGACGCCTTCGTACTCGTAGAATGCTCCGTTGTCTCCCTGCCAGGAGACGTTGGAACCGCCGCCAGACGACACGTTCAAGGTCGCCGTTGAACTGGCTGTCGCGCCGTCCTCGTCCTGCGACGTAATCACATAGATCTCGATGCCGACGACGTCGCCGCTCACCTGCCCTTGTTCCGGAGCGATCCGCACCTGGGACGAGCCGGAAATTGCGTAGTTCCCGATGTCGGAGCGATCGCACGGCACCCAGTTTTCCACGTCGAACCAGTCGAAAGATTCCGTCGTGCCAGAGAGACTCGCCTCGTAGCCGCCGCCGAATGTGTCGCTATAAACCGAAGCCGTGAGCAAACTGCTGTAACGCTGATCTCCCTGGTCCGTTGCGCCCGCCTTGAGGCCGCGAAACGCCGTTGCGACGGTATCGAGTGTAATCGTGTCGCTGAAATTCAAAGCGCCGAAATCGACGGTTTGGGGCGTGCTGCAATTTCGGTCTTCGACCGGTCCGGTCGAATGCTGGAGCACGGCGTGAAGATTCGCCTCGATGTCGTATGTCGTTCCGCTCTCGACGGCGATCACGGCGAGCATCTGACGTTGTTCGAGTTGTTCGAGCGAACACCGTTGAAGAAACCTGCGATGCTCAGAGCCACTTCGACGTCGATTCCGCGATCGTTCGTTGCGACGATTCGCGCTTGTCCAAAAACTCATTTGCGTTCACTGGCTCCATGTTGCGGTTCGCGTCGCGCCGACAATCGTGAATTCGGCGTAGGGGGCTAACGGTAGTTGCGGGTTGCTCGAATGTCAAACTCAATGCGTTCTAGCGCGGTGATTCAGTAATCGGCCACGGCCAGAGGGCGTGGTGTTAGGAAGGCCCCATGCGGGCCGTTGATGTCCGTTGTTCTCCAACCCGGTTGCGATGCGCCATTCCGATGAATCGGATGGATTTTCCATGGTTTTCGCGCACGATGTTCTCGCCGGCAGCGCTTTACTTACTAGGAGCAAATCAATCCGCCTTGCCGGAAGGCAACAGGAGACCCTGCCATGTCGACCTGGACTTCGATTGCGAAGTATCTCCAATTCACCGCACGCCGAACGACTAGCGTGGGAAACGCGGCATTTTATCGTCGCGCAGCAGCACGCCGGCGTCTTTCCATCGAGTCTCTCGAACATCGCGCCCTGCTGACCGCGGCGATGGGTGACTTCGACGGCGACGGCTTCGACGATCTGGTCGTGGGCGTGCCCGGGGAGGATGTTGGCACGATTCCGGACGCCGGCGCGGTGACCATTATCTACGGCTCCGACTTTGGGCTTTCGACGGCTTGGCTTCCGAAGGCGACGTGGCACAAGGACAGTTCTGACGCCGACGCCGACATGGTGGGCGTCCCGGAAGCGTACGATCGCTTCGGCTATGCGGTGGCGGTCGGGAACTTTAACGGCGACGACTACGACGATTTGGCCATCGGCGTGCCGTATCAGGACGTGAATGGGAATGTCGACGCCGGAGCCATTCACATCATGTATGGGTCGGCCGCCGGATTGACGCCGTCGGCAGGGCCGTCCGCCAATGGCAACGCCGTCATCCATCAAGACAGCTCAGGCGTCGTCGGCGGCGGCGGAGCGGAGCCGGGAGATCGTTTCGGCTTTTCACTCGCGGTAGGTCGATTCAATGGCGACGATATCGACGACTTAGCAGTCGGCGCGCCCGGCGAAACGGTCGATGGCAAGACGTTTGCCGGCGGAGCAATGGTTTTCTACGGCGGCGAATCATTCGGCCTGACTGGCGGCGGCAGCGTGTTTCTGAGCCAAGACAGCTTGGAAGATTCACCGAGCGCCGGGGACAACTTCGGTTTCTCGATGGTCGTCGGCAGATTTAACGACGACGCGGTCGATGATCTGGCTATCAGCGCGCCGTTTGAGGACGTCGACAACGAAGACGACAAGATTATCGACGACGCGGGTCTCGTCCACGTGCTGTACGGCCCGATTTCCGGTGGCGTCCCGGACAACGAAATCTGGCATCAGGGTCTTATGGAGGATCCAGATGACGATGAGAGCGAGACGATAAACGGGGCATTGGAATCGGGTGACGCGTTCGGGTACAGTCTGGCCGCCGGTAACTTTGGCAGTATATCGGCCGATGGTGGAAGCGCGATCGACGACCTCGCTGTCGGCGTCCCCTTTGAAGACGTTGGAGACGACACCGACGCTGGTTACGTGCACGTAATCTACGGTGGCTCAACCGGACTTGCTTTCGAAGACAACGCCAGTTGGAGCCAATTGGACATCACCGGACTGTTTGAAACGGAACTTGCGAAAGATCAGTTCGGCTTTGCGCTGGCTGCGGGACGATTCAACGACGATCTATTTGCGGACCTTGCGATCGGTGCGCCGTTTGAAGAAGACTTGTCCTTGACCGGCAACGATGGCGGCGTGGTCCACGTTTTGTATGGCGCTGCCGCGGGAATCGACGCTACGGGCAGTGCGATCGTCAAACAGGAGACTGCCAGCGGGCTCCCAGGCACCATTCTTCTGCTCGACGGCGACTCTGAGATGGGCGACGCCGTGGGCTACTCGTTGACGGTTGGCAATTTCGACGGCGTCGGTCACGACGACCTGGCGATCGGTGCACCGGGCGATGACGACTCTGGCACGACGGACGCCGGAGCCGTTTACGTCCTCTATAGCGACGATACCGGTCTCGCCCAAGATGGCGATCAGATCTGGTATCAATCGGACCTCGCCGGGGAAGGCGAAGCAGAGAGCAGCGACGGTTTCGGCTGTAGTCTCGGCGGCGGAAACCACGGTCACGTGTGTCTGACGACATTTGAGACGCACGGCTTTTCTCTGCCCACCTACGGACCGCAGCCGGTGGACAACTCCACGCTGACGGAAGCGCAGATGGAGCGCATGCGCGATTACGTGCAAAGTCAGTACGACGGAAACGTGATGGGCTATCAATTCGCGGTCCGAAGCGGCGACACGACCGTCGAATACGCGGGCGGGATGGCGACCAATGCGGTCGGCGTGCATGACATCGTTGAAGACGTGACGGACGGAGACGCGATGACGATGGCCATGCAGTTGAATCTGGGAAGTGTTTCGAAGATGATCACTTCCGCGACGATACTCAAGCTCGCGTCATTGCCGATCGACGATCCGCGCCACGTCGACTTGCGAAGCCCGTTCCACCAATACATCAATTCGCAGAGATTTCCGGTCGAAGCGATCCACCCGTCCGTGCGGCCGGTCACGATCCTCGAGTTGCTTACGCATACGGCGAGTCTGGCCTTCGGGAGGCGTGCAGTAAGCGCCGAAGTGGCAAAAGGCAGCGGGTTGGGCAACTTCGAACTTCCGCGGCGCATTCAGCAGTGCTTTGACCCAGCGGACACCGGCAGTCCCAATCCGCCGGAGGTCTGCCTGCGAACCTACGAGAACTCCCACATCGGTACGTTGCGTCTGGTGACCGAAGGTGTATTGGGAACGGATGTCGCGGCCGAACAGCAATTGGAAGACGACGGAACGGACATCGAGACGCTCAGTGTCGATGAATTGAGCTTAGCGCACGAGAATGCCTATGTTTCGGCCTTGCGCGATCTGTGGATGACCGACGCCGGTATCGACGCGATGAAATGTAATTCCGGCGACCTGGACGACCCCGGCGCGTATGACACAGACTATTTCGACGTCAACGCGGAAGGCGAATTTGTAAAAGGCGATCTTGGCTATGAAGGTCTGGCGAAAGGCTATAGCTGCGGCGCCGGCGGATGGCGAGCGACGTCAGCCGAGATGTTGCAGTTCTTGGAAACGCTCCGCGACGACCTGGAGGACTCGCCCCTGTTCGACGAGGATGATGCGGATCTGTTGGGCCTGCTGCTGGACACGACCCTGAGCGATGCGTCGGGACCGGGCGGCACGGCTCTATCATGGGAGCCAGCGTGGAATAGCCCCACGGCGCAGGGAGACTTCCTTGGAAAAGGGGGCGATATACCGGGCGAGGTCCACACCTACGTCACGCGACTGTTGGGCGACACCGATGCGGTGTTGTTCATTAACTCCGATTATGGCGTCGACGACACAATCAAGTCGGCCAAGCCGGTAACGGTGCTGAGAGACGCCTTCAACCACCGCGACCCGGACGTCGTCGTGCTGGGCTCGGATCAAGACGACACGATCACGATCGACGTTTACGAAAACGCGGATCTGCCGAACGTCGTCGACTATCTCTTGGTCACCATGAGCGGCGGCACGAGCCAGAACTTTACCTTGCGCCCGGACTTGCTGGACTCCATTGTGTTCGACTTGGGCACCGGCCAGGACACGGTGACGATCGTCGGCACGACCAGCGCGAACATTCCCATCCGGCTTATCGGTGGTGATGCGACCTCACACGTCGACGTTGATTTCACGAATCTGGTGACCGGGCTGACGTTGGACGCATCGGGCTATCTCGGGACGTCCGAGATACTCGCCGGCGGAGGGGACGACAACATTTGGGCCTCTCAAGGCAATTCGACCGTTGAGGGCCGTGATGGCGAGGACACGATTCACGGCGGCGCGAGCAACGATGAAATCCACGGAGGACAGTTTGACGATTTAATCTACGGCGAAGGCGGAAGCGACAGGATCATCGGCGGCAACGGATCCGATACGCTTGACGGTGGCAGCGGAGAAGATTGGATCATCGGCGGAAACGAGATGACCACGTGGGGCGAGGGCACACCCGACAATTCGAGCGACGTCATCTACGGCGGGCCGGACAATGATCGCATCATCGGCGACAACGGTTCGCTGGTGCCGCTGTTCCTGGATTCTTCGACGGGAGCGGGCGATACGATCGACGGCGGTGGCGGGAACGATATGATCTACGGCGTAGCCGGCCCCGACGTGATTCACGGCAACTCGGGCGACGACACGATCGTCGGCGGTTTCGGCCAAGACGAGCTGTATGGCGACGACGGCGTAGATGTGATCGTCGGAGGAAGTGTCGCTCCGGATTCGCTGGACGACTACGCAGACTTCATCGACGGCGGCGGCGATGACGACCAACTCTTCGGCGACAACGTTGAAGTCATCCCGTTTACGGGTGGTATGGCGTTCTCGCCCGTTTACGGAGCCGGCGGAAACGATTCGATCCTCGGCGGCAAGGGTTCGGACGAAATCTACGGGCAAGACGGCTCTGATCGAATTCAAGGAAATGACGGAAGCGACTTGATCTTCGCCGGCACGGGGCGCGATGTTGCCATCGGTGGATCGATCATCTGCGACACGCATGAACCGCCCGATCTCCCAGGCGACGTCAATGGCGACGGTCGCGTGAACGTGTCTGACGTTGCCGTCCTTGCCCGCAACTTCGGTCTACGCTCGGGTGCCGAACGGACGCAAGGCGACATGAATGGCGATGGCGTTATCGGCCTTGTCGACCTAGTCTTCGTTCAAGCAAACTTTGGCAAAGTGCGCGACACAACGCGTGTGTCGGCGCCCTCGGCTGCTGGCCGGAGAGTCGATGGCACGCCGCTGCCCGGCTGCTTCGACGACTACCGCGAACCACGAGGCCCCTGGACCGACCCAATAATCGACGTGGGAGTGAATATCGAATCCGCATCGGACGGTAGCGACCGCATTTATGGCGACGACGGCGCGGATGTGCTCATCGGCGATAACTACTCCCCGCAGTGGGGAATCTCGGCACTGGGCGGTGCGGGCGACTTCATCTACGGAGGAATCGATCGCGACTTGATCTTCGGTCAGATCGGCGCAGACGAACTGTACGGCGAGATCGGCCCAGATGTGCTCGTCGGCGGCGAAGCCGGTGACACCATCGACGGCGGAGTCGACGACGATGAACTCTACGGCGGAGCAGGCGACGATACGCTGCGCGGCCAACAGGGTAGCGACACGCTCATCGGCGAGGCGGGAAGCGACCAACTGCTTGGCGGTGCGAACGGCGATTTGATCGTAGGGGATCACTTCGCACCGTTGGTGCCGTTGGCCGACTACGCCGACGACATCGATGGTGGTGATGGAAACGACGCGATTTTTGGCGACACGCTCGCCAGCTACAGTCCTCTCGTCTTCAGCTCGACGGATGGACAAGGCGACACGATCGCCGGTTCGGGCGGCAACGACCAAATCTTCGGTCAAGGTGGGATTGATGTCATCAATGGCGGTGACGACGAGGACATTATCTTTGGCGGACAGGGCAGCGACGTGTTGCGAGGTGGTTCGCAGGGAGACGAAATCTACGGCGAAGATGGCAATGACACGATCGATGGCGATGACGACGACGACTTGCTCGTCGGCGGCTCGGGAATCGACGTCATACATGGCGGTCTGGGGGCCGACACGATTATCGGTGGACAACAGACCGCCGCTCAATGGGCGATTGACTCCAGCGATGAATTGTTCGGCGACGACGGCAACGACACGATCTTCGGCGACAACGTCGACGCGACTACGATGGATCCGGTCGCGGGCGGCTCGGGTGACGTCATTCGCGGAGGCGATGGCAACGACACGATCTATGGCCAAGACGGTCGCGACGAAATCTACGGTGAGAACGATGCCGACTTCATCAGCGGCGGCGACGATGCCGACAGGCTCGGCGGAGGAGACGGCGACGACATACTGGAAGGCGACGACGGCGACGACTTCTTGAATGGTGGCCTGGACGACGACCTCTTGCGGGGCGGAATCGGTGACGACACGCTTGCCGGCGATCTCGGTCACGACATCCTCGTCGGCGACTCTGGAGGGGACGAACTCTACGGCAGCCGGGGCAACGATATCTTGATCGGCGGCATAGGGGCCGACTCCCTTTTCGGCGAAGAAGACGACGATCTGCTGATCAATGGCCGTTCCGCTTACGACACCCAAGACATCGCCTTGCGGGCGATTCTTGCCGAGTGGACGGACGCTACGTCCTACGAGAAACGCGTGAGCACTCTCAAAGACCCGGCGTTCTTCTACTACCTCGCACACAACGCGACGGCTTTTGACGACCTCGAACAAGACACCATGACCGGCGGAGTCGGCGAAGATTGGTTCTTTGCCGATCCGCTTCAAGACATCATCGACCTGATCGCCGGTGAGGTGGTCAATTGAAAGTGACAAAGGCAGGATGTTTGTTCTTGCGCGACTCTCAAACTGTGCCACTACCGCCGAATCACGCACAACTCGCGTGCGAGGCGCGCAGAAGCACAATTGGACCGTTACCGACGATGACTTTGAGCGGGCAATCCAAAGCGGCGGAATCTAGCGAGTCGCCACGAAGCGCCGCAAAAGAAATGGCGGAAGTGCATGGGAATCGAACCCACCTGCGACACGCTTAACGCACCGCACGACGGTTTTGAAGACCGCGGCCGCCACCAGGCGTACAAGCACTTCCGCTGCGTAACGAGGCGAACGAACTCCATCTCCTGCTTCGCCCGGTCATCATTAAGTCTCGTCGTTATAACTCGCTGCGCCAAGACCTGCCGCTCGACAAGTTGCACCAAGGGGGCGGTCCACGCTTGTCGACGGCGCCTCGACACCCACAATCATCGCGGTCCGCACCGTACAACAATGAATTGGCCCAGATCAAGTTCCATGAATCTTGGCACATTACGAGTAGAGCGGGACGAACGAAGTCAGGCCCACCATGCGAACCGCGTGAACTTCGTCGCAACCACGATAGCTACCAGGTCACTTGCGACTCCCCTTTCACGAGGTCGAAGCAGCACACGATTGCTTCGCCCTGGCGTACGAACGTACCCGACTCCAACGCCAGCAACTTGTCGACTTCCTTTAGCCGCGTCATCTTGTCGCCGTCGACCAACCGCGGCCCCGCATCGGCCTTCGCCGCCAACTTTGCCGCGGCCACCTTCACAGTAAACGCAGGGCAGGCAAACGGAGCCCGAAAACCGACCGCGCTCTCGCGTTCGACAATCGCCGTCAACTCCTTCGCCGCCCAATACCGCGAAATCTCGCTCAGCTTCATCCACGCCAGATGATCGTAGCGCTGGTGCAGCCGGCGAACCGCCTCTTGAAATACTTTGAAGCCCACTTCCTCGCCGTTAAAGTAGATCCCGGTCCAGTGACAAACGATGCACGCCGGCTCGCCTCGTTCGATCACATCGACCATCCGCCCGCGACGCAAATCCGGCGTAATGAACCGATCGACGTAGCCGCGATTTGAACAATCCCAGCCCCCCGTCCAATCGCCAGTGCAGCCGATGATCGACACCGCGCACCGTGGATCGTCGCCGTCCAATCCTTCCGCGTACTCGACGCGCGGAGCGACGCTTTGCTCACCGTCGTCGTACAAGTGCCGAAAGTAATGCGGAATCTCCGCCTTGAACACGTCGCGGCACGATGCCAAGGTCGCCTTCGACAGCGCCACCAGCGACCGATTGCCGAACCCGCCCGGCGTCGTCACGCCTTCGCACGGCAGCCCGACGTTCTTTAGAATATTCAGTGCGTAGGTGAAATAGTTTGTCAACTCGTCCGCCGACTTCCCTGCGGACCACTCCCAATTCTCCGCGAACTTCGTCGACTTCTCTGGAAACGGATGACCCGTTTTCGTGTCGATCGCCCAGGTGTGCGTGACCATTTCAGGGTGAATGTCCCAGTTCGGCATCATCAGCGTGCGAACGAGTTCGATGCTGGCCTTCACCTCCGCGTCGGTCCAGCCCGGCAGTTCCCGGTCCAGCCGCCCCACGCACGCCGGATAGGGCACGATGCTGTACTTCCCCTTCACGCCGTGCTCGCCGCACCAGTTGCCGAACTTTCGTACGAAGTCGTCCGGAATCTCCGCCGGCCAGTTGCGCCATGCGTCGTTGTAAACGCGGCGATTGCCCGTCGCCACCGCGAACTGCGGCATCGCGAATCGGTTGAGATTCACCAAACACGTCGAGTCGTCGATGATGAAGCTCAGCGGCACGCGGCCACGCGGATTCAACACCGTTACGCCCTCGGCCCGCTTCGGCCGCTCGCCCGGCTCCTGAGCGGCCGCGGTCTCCGGCCGAGCAAATTCCCACGCCGCACCGCCTAACCCCAGCGCCGCCACGCGTGCGGCCGACTGGCGTAAGAACGTCCGGCGATCGATTCCAATCGCCGCGTGCCGTTCGATTTCCGGCATTCTGATATCGAACATCGTCATGGCCGTAAACTCCTCCACCATCTAGTGTTTAGGCTCGGCAAGCGTGCTTCGGCCGCACCGCATGCAATGGGCACAGTAACGATTCGCCCCACTGCAACGAACTCACCTTCGCTCGACTCCGTATCATAGCTAAAATGACTCGCGATCGCCGTAAAGGGCCGCTGCGAGCCTTGCCAACGAAAACGACAATAGGGTGATGCCATGCTCCGAAGTCTCATTCTCAGCGCGACCTGCCTCGCCGTCGGTGCGGCCACCGCCGTATTGCTCGACAACGGCCCTGGCGAAAACCGATCCATCGCCCAACAGCCGCCGCCCCCGCCCGATGTTCTGCTTCCTTCGGTAAAACCTCCCACAACGGCGTCTGCCGCGGCAGCGCCCGGCGACCGCGTTCCCGGTGAACGCCTCGACGAGCTGACGCCCGAAGAACGCGTCAACGTCGAGGTGTACGAACGGGCGAATCGCGGCGTCGCGAACATCACCACCCGTGCCGTCCGGGAGGATCCGTTCTTTCTTCTCGAAGGACCACCCGCCGAAGGCGCAGGCTCCGGTTTCGTCATCGACCGCAAGGGCCACATCCTCACCAATTTCCACGTTGTCGAAGAGGCCGACGAAATTCGCGTCACGCTCTTCGACGGCAAGGCCTACACCGCCGCCGTCGTCGGCCGCGATCCCTCGACCGACATGGCCCTGCTGCGCATCGACGCGCCCGAAGAAGTCCTGTTCCCCGTCACGTTCGGCGACTCGTCGCAGCTCCGCGTCGGCCAGCGCGTGTTCGCGATCGGCAACCCGTTCGGTCTTGAACGCACGCTCACCGCCGGCATCATCGCCAGCCTCAACCGCTCACTCCCGACGCGCAATCGTCGCACCATCAAGTCGATCATCCAGGTCGACGCCTCGATCAATCCCGGCAATTCCGGCGGCCCATTGCTCGACACCCGCGCCCGCGTCATCGGCATGAACACCGCCATCGCCAGCAAGACCGGACAAAGCTCCGGCGTCGGTTTCGCCATCGGTTCGAGCACGATCGCCACCATCCTGCCGCAACTCATCGAACACGGCCGCGTCATCCGGCCCGACATTGGCATCGCCCGCGTCCTCGAATCGGACCAGGGACTCGTCATCGTGGCCGTCGTTCCCAACGGCCCCGCGGCATCGGCGGGCATCCGCGGTTATCGCATCGTACGCGAACGCCGCCAGAGGGGCGCGTTCGTCGAAGAATGGCAACGCCTCGATCGCTCGCAGGCCGACACCATCGTCGCCGTCGACGGCAAACC
>JAJDEG010000569.1 GCA_029259895.1 Planctomycetota bacterium | reverse complement strand
GAGCGACACGTAATAAATCCGCGTCGACATCCCCGCGTCGATCAACTGCGCAACGGTCGACAGCGATTGGGCCAACTTCGTGCCAGGATATTTTGCCGCCGGCGAATACTTGCCCAGCGCCTCTTGCATCCGCTTGCTCGAAGCCAACGCCGCCGCCGTGCTCGACTGCACGAACGACAACAGATCGTCCTCGCCCGCCCGCGGCGTCGCCGACAACCGCTCGATCGCCTCGCGCAATCGCCGGTCGCCGCCGTCTTGCAGCTTGAACTGATCGAGCGAACGAATCGACGGCGCATGCACGTCGAGCGCCGACAGCGCCAGCGGCTGCTGCCCGCCGCCCAGATGCAAAGCCGGCACGTCGGCATGCCCATCCGCCCCGTCCTGCTTGGCAGCGGCTCGGCTAGCGGAATCGTCGAGATACCGTCCCAACCAACCCACCGAACGCCCCTGCGCCTCTCGCCTGGCCGTATGCCAAATGTCCATCGACTCGAAATGCGAACGATTCGGATTCGCATACCCCACGCCCTGCACGATCGCCAACCGCTGATCCTCGACCAGCTTGGCAAATCCGCCCAGCGACGGATGCAGCGCGTGATAGTCGTCCAGCTTGTGAACCGCGTTCTTATCGAGCGCCAGCGTAAAGCGGTTCTGATAATAAATATCGTCCCCATACGGCACGACGGTGTTGATCCCATCATTCCCGCCGGAAAGCTGCACCACGACCAGCACGGTCTCGCCTTTGGCGTTCGCCCCCCGCTCGGCCGCCTCAACCAAAAACCGCGGCGCAGCCCCACCTAGCGCCACCACGGCCGAAGAACCCAAGGCAGCTTTCAGAAAATCGCGACGCGAAGACATAACGACCTCGACGAAAAGGTTCAAGTATCAAGTTTCAAGCAAGGCACAAGGTTCAAGGCTCAACGCCTACCCCCTGTCCACATACGCCCGCCCCTACCCCAACTGAAACTCCGGCAAAGTGCCCACCGCATACACCGCGTTAGCATATCCGCGGGACTTGTCGCCATGCTCCGCCACCTCAACCAGCGTGCCGCGAGTTTCGCCCGAGAGCGGCTTCGCCAACAACAACCCCGCCAGCCAATCGACCGCTTCCTCCGCCGACTTCGCATGATTCTCCACCAGCGCCGCCAAATTCCCACCGGCGAACCGATCCTTCGAGTCCTCGACCAGTCGCCGCACCAGATTCGCCCGCCCCAACAGGGTCGACGAATTCAGCCACACCCGCCCGCCGTCCCAGCCTTTTACGTTCGGCGGAAAGAACACGCCCTGCCCAAGCTGCAACAAATCGTCCGCCAGCCGCTTCGTGTTCGTTGTCGTTTCCAACCCCTTGATCAAATTCATCGCCAACTCGACCGGCGAGCGAATCTTCCGCCCTCGCGCATGCGGCGAGAAAAACAATTGGCTCCCCGCCATCCGCTCCACCACAGGGCCGATCTCAAACCCGCTCTCCCGCAGCATCGCGGCCAACGGCTCGATCAACTCCGCCCGCGGCGTCGGCTCGTCGGCCACGTAATACCGAAACAGCTTGCCGGCAATAAACCGCGCCGCTGCCGGCTGATCGAGAATCACTCCCACCGCCTCGTCGCCGTCGAAGTTTCCGCGGCGGCCAAAGATCGTCTTCTCGCCCGTATCGTGTTGAAACGAATTGAAACGAAACTTGCCATTGCGAACTTCCCAGCCCGTAAACGACCGCGCCGTCTCTTGAATGTCCCGCTCGGTGTAGTTGTCGAGCCCGAGACAAAACAACTCCATCACCTCGCGGGCGTAATTCTCATTCGGCCGCACCTTGCGATTCGTCGCCGAGTCCAGATACAGCAGCATCGCCGGATCCCTCGACACGGCCTGCACCATCTCGGCGAACCGCCCCCGCCCCTGCCGACGAAACATCCGGTGCTGCGCCAGCATCAGCCGCGCATCATCGACCTTCGCGCCGCTCGTGGCGAAGTGACCGTGCCAGAACAGCGTCAGCTTCTCCATCGCCGCGTCGGTCGTATGAATCATCCGGTGCAGCCACCACGCCGCCAATCCCTCGGGATTCCCCGTCGCCGCCACGGTATCGCCCAGCGTGTCCAGTTCCTTTACCGCACGTTCGTCGGCCCCTTCGCCGCGCACCAACCGCCGCACGACGTCCGCCGGCTTCTCCCCTGCGGCGTCGTCCAACTGCCGCGAGCCGGCACCAAAGCCCACACGGCGAAACAAATGCGCCGCCGCCGCCCGGTCCCACGGCGCCTGGGCCGTCGGCTCGAACGCGGACCAGGCCCAAGCGGGATCGACTTCGTTGATCGACATGGCTTCATGGAAAGACATAGCGGTTTCCTCGCGCGTTGCTACGGCTTGCTCGTCGAATTGGCCAGTCGCACGGCCAATTCCAGTTCCAACCGATCGCTCGGCGTGGTCAGCCGCAGCGATGCCTTCTCGAACCACGACACCACATCCAGGATCGTGCCGATTTCCGCTTCGGCCTTCGCCTTTTCGTGTCCTTTTTCGAGCATGTTCTGCGCCACGAG
>JAJDEG010000568.1 GCA_029259895.1 Planctomycetota bacterium | reverse complement strand
GTGGCAATGCTCGCCCAATGGCTCTTGCGTCGTTGAGTCGCCGTCGCCCTCACGAGCCAGCTTCAAGCCGCGTCGCCTGGCGTAGGCCGCCGTCGCGGAAAACACCGCCAAGCCGATGGCCGCGCCCAATGTGTCCGCGGCCCAATCGACCACATCGGCGTTGCGACGAATGGCGGGCAGCATCTGCGACACTTCGTCCAACACGGCGTAGCACGCAAGTCCAGAGAGCAGCACCAGGTAGTCGCGCAGATAGAGCGTTCTGCGCCACGTCCACGCCGCGGCGGCCACGAACGCCAGCACGGCGTAGCCCCCCAAATGCGCGACCTTGTCGGCGAATGGAAACGGCGGCTCGCTCGGCATCTGGTTCGCCGGCGTGTGCGTGCCGACAAAAAGGACGACCCAGTAAATCACGAGCAACGCGGCGGCCCAGCGAAACAGCAGGTTGATGATTTTGGACATGCTGCTCCAACGGACGATCGACGACAAAGAAACCCCAAAACGCCGATACGACAGATGCCACCATGCCGTCGTCGGACCACAATGCAAAAGCTACGTTGCAAAACCGCGTTCTCGCCGCGCGCCGACAAGTCCCCGCGACCTTTGTTATAGTTTACTCTCGGTCGCCCACGCTCTGGCGAAGTACGCTGCGAACTATGGTTTACGTTGACCGGCGGCCGAATGTTCGCAACGTGCCGATTTCGACGAAGGAAACGCCTCATGACGGCTTCTTGCGACTCGATGAACCGGCCGGGACGAGGGGCAAAAAAGCCCACGGCGATCGGACCGGCCGCCTGGGCGATCTTCCTCGCCGCGATAACGTTGATACCGCCGCTCGTCGCCTGTCGAAGCGAGACCGGCGAGAGTTCAACCAATACGGATGCGGCGGATAACGATACCCAAAGCTTAGATTTAGGAGCTGGCGAAAGGCCCGCCGAATCGCAATCGCGAACCAACTCGGCGACCGCTGACCAGCCGCAGGATGCCGGTCTCCCGAAAGACTTGAGCACGCGCAAGCAAGGCATCGACTGGCCCGATTTTCTCGGGCCGAATCGGGATAATCGTTCGCCAGAACTAGGAATCCTCACGAAGTGGCCGGCCGAAGGGCCCCGCGTCGTCTGGCAGCGAACCCTGGTCGACGGTTACGCCGCACCCGTTATCAGCCGCGGGCGTTTGTTCCAGTTCGATCAGCACGACGGTAAAGCTCGGCTGGTCGCACTGAACAGCGAGACGGGCGGCGAGTTGTGGAAGTTCGAGTATCCTTCCGCGTATCGCGACATTCTCGGATACGACAACGGCCCACGCTGTTGCCCGGTGGTCGACGGCGAACGCCTATACATTCTTGGCGCCGAGGGCATGTTGCACTGCCTGAACGCTGGAACCGGCGACGTCGCATGGAAGCTCGATACCACCGAGCAGTTCGGCGTCGTGCAAAACTTTTTCGGCGTCGGAAGCGCCCCGCTCATCGAGGGCGATCTGCTGATCGCGCAGATCGGCGGTAGTCCGCCGAATAGTCCCGAAACGTACAGCGGCCGCGTGCAAGGCAACGGCAGTGGCATCGTGGCGTTCGACAAGCGCACCGGGAAGGTCGAGTACAAACTCACCGACGAGTTGGCCAGCTACGCCAGCCCCGTGGCGCGGACGATCGGCGATCGGCGGTGGTGTTTCGTATTCGCCCGCGGCGGACTCGTGGCGTTTGACCCAACCGACGGAAAGATCGACTTTCACTATCCTTGGCGGTCGCGGAGTTTGGAGAGCGTCAACGCCAGCAATCCGGCAATCGTCGACGACCACGTGTTGATCTCCGAGTGCTACGGCATCGGGGCGTCCCTTCTGCAAGTCAAACCGGGCGGCTTCGACGTCGTCTGGAAGGACGGCCCCAAGCGCGACCAGTCGCTCGCGACGCATTGGAACACGCCGATCTTCCACGAAGGCAACGCCTACGGGTCCAGCGGCCGACATACGTCCGACGCCGAACTTCGGTGCGTCGAGTTCAAGACCGGGAAAGTCATGTGGAGCGAGCCGAAACTGACGCGATCGTCGCTGCTCTATGTCGACGGACACTTCGTCTGCCTGTGCGAGGACGGAATACTACGCCTGCTCGAAGCGCGGCCCGACAAGTACAGCGAAGTCGCATCGTGCGAATTGAAAGAAGGCGGCAAGGCACTGCTCAAGTATCCCGCTTGGGCCGCGCCGGTTCTGTCGCACGGCCTGCTCTACGTCCGCGGCAAGGACCGGTTGGTTTGCCTGGAGCTGATTCCCGACGAGTCGAGGGCGTCTGGGAATTAGTGACGCCTAGCTTTTAGCCGCGGCGCGCTGGCGTTCCGAATCTCCTCCCGTAGTCGAACCGAGGACTAGCGCTCTGCGGCCGGTACTTCTGACCAAGTTCCCGAACGGCGTTGAGTAGCGTCGAGTAGGTCGAGTAGTTAGCTACGCATCACCGACCGCTCATTTCAGTTTCTTCCTCAAGTACTCAACCGCCGTGCGCAACTGCGGATCGGCCTCCAGCACGGTCATATCTGGCTCCGGTGCCGATAGCGTAGCCGGTTTCTCGCCGTTGTCCGCCTTGGCCAGTCGGAGCCGCGAGCGTTCGATCTGGTCGCGCACCAAGGCGATTTTCTGCCTACTCGTCAGCGGCACTTCGTAACCGTCGTCGGGTCGCACGCCCCAGGCGCGCGGATCGTCCTTGTTCGCCTTGGTCT
Source organism: Planctomycetota bacterium (assembly GCA_029259895.1). Lineage (GTDB taxonomy): Bacteria > Planctomycetota > Planctomycetia > Pirellulales > PLA5 > PLA5. The sequence continues at coordinate 3,109 of JAJDEG010000568.1, read as the reverse complement.
TGTGAATATTCTTGCCGCTCGGCCGCCAATAGGTCGCCGTCGTCAGCTTGAGCCGGCTGCGACCGTGTTCGAGCGGAATTAAGTCTTGCACGGTGCCCTTGCCGTAGCTCTGCGTGCCCACGATCACGGCCCGATCGTTGTCTTGCATGCATGCCGCGGTGATTTCGCTCGCACTGGCCGTGTCTCCGTTGATCAGTACGACCATCGGAAAATCACCGACGTAGTTGTGCGACGTCGCGGCATAGCGGTCGCGGATCCGCCGCTCGCGCTCGCGGATCGTAACGATCTCTCCTTCTTCGAGCAGCAAGTCGCAAACCGCAATGGCCGCGTCGAGCCGACCGCCGAGATTGTTGCGCAGATCGAGAATCAGCGCCTCGACGCCGCCCTGTCCTTTGAACTCTCCGATTCGCTTGGCAAGGTCCGCCGCGGTATGCGTGGCATACGTCGTCATTCGCAAGTACTTGATTCTTGGCTCGCCCTCGACGAAGTAATCCCACCGTCCATCGCTTCGCCGAGTCAACCCTACGACCGAGTCGACCACGACGCGGTCTCGCTTGATCGATATGTCCAGAGGCTCGTCGACCCCGTCGCGGCGGACGGTGAGCACCACTTGCGTGCCGATGGGCCCCTTGATTCGTTTGACGGCATCCTCAATGGTCTCACTCGCCACGGACTCACCATCGATCTCCAGGATCACGTCGCCTGCCTTGAGGCCGGCCTTGTCCGCCGGGCCATCGAGGATCGGCATGATAATCGTCAGTTCCTTCCGCAAGTCGCTCGACTCAACTTCGGTCATCGTCAGATGAGCACCGATCCCCTCGAACTCCAATTCGATGCTGTGCTGCAGCATCGACGTGTATTCCTCGGGACTTAGGTAACGCGAATAATCGTCGAGTTGACGCGCCATCCCATCCATCGCCGCCTCGAACAACTCACGATCGTCGACCGGCTGGATGTAATTGCGCTTGATCAGATCGACCGCTTCGGAGAACGGCCCCGCGTAGCGATTCTGGCGGGCCTTCGTATGAAACGCCAACGACATGATCGCGGCGGCGAAGATCAGCATCAAGTTGCGACGAGGCATGGCAAATCAAATCCAAATCTGAACGTTAGGGCCAAATGCGTCGGTCTACCGCCAATTGCATTGCTATACGGGTAATCGGGCAACGCCGAAGCGATTCCCATACGACAGCATAGCAATTGGCCCCGTAATCGCCGACCGCGCCTTCGCTGATTGCCCCGCCAATCCAGCGTCGACTCGTTCTGTAACCTACACTCGCGCGGAGCGCCGCGTGGCGATCCGTTCGGATTGACCGAACCACCCGCACAATATCAACATCCGGAGACCCAACGCGATGCGAACGAAACTCTGTTTCACGATTATAGCAACCGTAGCAATGACCCTGGCATGCGGCGACGCCTGGGGCCGGCCGGGACGAGGCGGCGCTGGACCGCGGTCCGGTGGTGCCCAAGGCGGCAACCGGCCCAACGTCGGCGGACCCACGAAAAGCAAACAGGCCGTAAAGCCCAACCGCAAGCCCGACAGAAAGTCCGATAGCGGCCAGGCCGGCATCAAGAAGAACGCTGGCGGAAACGTAAATAGCAACCTCAAGGGCCAGTTCGACAACCGCAAGTCGAGCGACCAACGACCGAACAATCAGCAATTACGGGACTTCCTCGGCCAAAAGTCTGGAACGCTCAAGCCCGGCGATGTCCAACGCACCGACAAAGCCCCGCTGAATAAGGAGCAATTCCAAGCCCAGGCCGGCCAAATTCAATCGAACGTGCAAGGCCGCGCGGACGACCTGTTCACGCCGCAATGGTACGCCCAGCACCCCAACGCCTGGCAAGCCACGCATCCGCACGCCGACGCTTGGGCCGTCGCCACCGCAGCATCGGTCGCCGCTTGGGTCGGCACGGCGGCGTATGGCGGTGGTTCGGATACCATCATCGTCGAGTCCGACGGCACGGTTGAGACGACCGAGGAAGCGACCGATAGCGGCGACGCAACGTCGACCGAGCCGCAGGACTTCACCAGCACGAACGAAGCAAACGACCCGTCGCAATGGCTCGCACTGGGCGTGTTCGCCCTCGCCCAAAACGACCAGACCGAGCCGACGACGCTCATTCAACTTTCGGTCAACAAGCAAGGACAAATTAACGGCTCGTACTACGACCTCGTGAGCGACAACGGCACGCCCGTCGGCGGTCAACTCGACGTCGACAAGCAAAAGGCCGCATGGACTGTCGGCGAAACGTCGAAGAACGTCTTCGCCACCAGCGTCGACACGCTTACGGGCGATAGCGGCCCGGTCACGCTCCATCTGTCCAATGGCGATACGCAGGACTGGAACCTGATCCGGCTAAAGCAGCCCGAGCCCGCAGCGCCGAACGCGCGCTAAGCGAATCCGGGCGGAAAGAGCAGCCGCAAGGCCGAAATCCGATCGATGGGAGGTGCGACACCAGCCGCACCTCCCATTTTCGTTGGATACGTCGGAGACTTGAGTCTCGTGCCGTCTCCATCTATTCTTGCCGTCATGCTCAAGCCTCCCCGACTCCTCATCCTCGGTGCCCATCCCGACGACGCCGAATTCCACGCCGGCGGATTCGCCGCTCAGTTCCGCCGTCGCGGCGGCGACGTGAAGATGGTGTCCGTAACCGACGGCGGTGCAGGCCATCAATCGTTGCCGACCGACGAGTTGTGCCGCATCCGCCGCGACGAGGCCGCTGCATCCGCCGCCACGGTCGGCGCGGAGTCGGCCGTCTGGTCGTTTCCCGACGGACACTTGCTCCCATCGCTCGAAGTCCGCGAAGCGATCATCGTTGAAATCCGCCGCTACCAGCCCGACCTCGTCCTCACGCATCGCACGTGCGACTATCACCCCGACCACCGCGCGGTCGGTCAAGCGGTGCAGGATGCGTCGTACATGGTAACCGTGCCGAAGATCGTGCCCGATGTGCCGGCGCTGGCCCGCGATCCCATCGTCGCGTACCTGCCGGATATGTTTTCGCGGCCCGCGCCGATGCGCGCGGACGTCGCCATCGACATCGCCGCCGAACTCGACGCAATCGTCGCGATGCTCGCCTGCCACCGGTCGCAATTCTTCGA
>JAJDEG010000567.1 GCA_029259895.1 Planctomycetota bacterium | reverse complement strand
CGAGATTCGGCCCGCCGTCGCCGCGCACCCCGAACGTGAAATCGTTATCCCACGGGAAGATCGACCACTCGCCGTCGCCGTTCGTGTCGCGATACAGATAGAAATTCTTGCGGATGTCGTCGGCGTCCTGAATCACCGCTCGCACGGCGATGTAGTTGATCAACTCCGGCACGTCGAAGTTGTCGAACACGAACTGGCGTCGCTGCGCGGCGGTCGGCAGATTGAGGCCGGTGATGACCGCGGCAATGTCGGAGAAATCCTCCTCCAACCGCGTCTTCTTCTCGATGCCAGTGACGATGTCGTTGAACACCGGGTTGAGATTGCTGCGCTGCACGAACTTGTACATCGCCCCGGTTGGATCGAGGTCGTGGCGATCGAGAAACAGATCGTCGACCTGCTCGATGTAGATGCCGACGCGGTCGAATCCGCCGTTGACCTGCATTCGCGTCAGGAACGATTCGCTCGACGGCACGCCCACGTCGCGCCACGCCTCGAACGCCAGTGTCTGCCGAAGATACGACGAGTCCGAACCTTGGGCATTGAGATTGATCTCCTCGACGCGGCCGACCGTGTCGTTGACGAAGAACAGGTGATCGTCGTTGAAGTCGAACTTCTGCGAGATCGACGAGTTCGTCGCCTGACCGCGTTGGCGGACGAAGATATTGTCGTAGAACTCTCCGGCGAAGAACACCGAACCGCGGATGCCGCCGCGCGTGTGCCCGGCCGCCGGGTTGGTCGCGAACCATTGCAGCACGGGAATCTGCGAAGTAATCGCTGGATTCTCTACAACTGTGCCGAAGTATTCCGGCGACCGGTCGGTGCCGGTCGTGTCGTCGACGCGCGGGCTGCGCTGCGGGTTGCCGCCGGAGTCTTGTGCCGTGACGTAGTAGCGAAGCATCTGCCCGGCGGTCGCCGCGCCGGCGGGAATGACGCCCGTGTAAATGCCGTCGTCGGCCACAGCGTCGCTGCCAAAGCCGTCGTCGTTCATCGGCAGGCTGATCTCCGCGCCGAACATCACGCGGTACGTGAGCGACGCGCCGACCACCGGCAACGCCGTTTCGCCGATCCGCGCGGTGACGACGAGCGGATCGGCGGTCGTTGGCACATTGGGCGCGTGGGCCACCTCGGTGATCGTCGGCGGAACTTCGGACGTCGTCGAGGGATTCGGACCTCTCGGCGTCGCCGTGGTGAAGAACCCCACATTGCCGGCGTCGATCGTTGTCGCCGCGGCGACGAGTTCCGGCGAGATGAGGAAGTCGCCGTCGGCGGCGGCAAAATTGAGGCCGTGGATCGCCAGCACGTTCTGACCCGGCGTTAGCAACGAGAGCGCCGCCGTGATGTCGATTTCTTCGAACTCGACCGATTCGTTGTCGCCGCGCGAACCGGTGGCCGCGGCATTCCACGCCAGCGACGCAGGGGCGAAACGCGACGCGACCTGCTGGCCGTTGAGATAGGCCACGAAGCCGTCGTCGTACTTCATCCGCAGCAGCAATCGGTTGACGCCGTCGGTCGAAGCCACGTCGAACGGCACGCGAACGTACGCCGTCGCGTTTTCGCCGAGCATCTCCGCCACGACATTCGTGTTGACCTCGGGCGAGATGATGTCGACTCCTCCCTGCGGAATGGCCTCATTCATAATCTGCTGGATCGTGACCGCGTCGAGCGCCGCGTCGAACAGGCCCACGTCGTCGATGTTGCCGACGAAACGAAAACTGTTGCCGTCGTCGCCGCCGCCGCCGATGTGAATCCCGCGGCCGGCGTTCGTTACGGGGGCGTAGTCTTGCGCGGTCGTCGTCGCGGCAAGCGATCCGTTGACGTACATCTGCTTGGTGTTCGTCGCGTCGTCGAACGAGATCGCCAAATGCGTCCATTCGTTCGCGACAACCGCCGGACCCGTGAGTACGTCCCACGTGTCCACCGCACTTTCGCCGTCGCCGGTCCAAAATTGCCAGTTATTGTCCGACCCGGCGTACAGAACGAACCCGTCGAGATTGCCGCCGCCAAACACGAGTCCGTCGTAACGGCTGGTGATCGCCGAGCGGAAACCAGAGCCGCCCGTGACGCGGGCCCACAGCGCGATTGTGAATGAATCGGGGTTCGTCTCGGCGGAGTAAGGTACGTTAATCACGCCGCTGCCAATGAAACCGGCCGCGCCGCCGGTGTTCGCCGACGCACCGGTAACCCCGAACGTGACGCCGCCGAACGTACTGCCGTTGTGGCCGTTGTCCGTGGCGTCGAAGGCCACGTTCGAGCCGACGTCGTCGTTGAGCGGCCAACTCGCCACCAGTCCCGGCGTCGAAAGCTGCGTCTCGAAGCCCACGCCCGTCGTCGCCAGCACGCCGGGCGACAATTCGGTAATCCACTCCGGTCCGGGCGCGAAACCGGAGGACGTCCAACTCGTCCCCAGCGCATCGTCGGCTGGCACGAGAACTTCGACCGCCGCTCCGCCCGTAAGAAGCGTCGTTTCCGCGGTGCTCATCGTGACGCCGTACGATACGTCGCGAAACTGCGGCGGAAACGTCGGTGCGAACTCGCTGGCCACCGTTGCGCCGTCGGGTTCGACCAGTGCCAGATACTCGCCGCCGGACGCGAGTTGGAAACTCGCGTGCAAATTGTCCTCTGGGTCGACGCCCGGATTGCCCGAGGCGAAGACCACCAGATACTCACCGGCGGCGAGCGTGCGGCTGGGGAATTCCCATTTGGTTAGATCGAGCGCATCGTCCGTCAGATGCCAGCCATCGAGGTCGACCGCCGCATCGCCGGCGTTGTAGATTTCGATCCAGTCCGACGACGCGCCGTAGCCGTCGTTGAGCGTGTCGCCGTTACTGGCTACGAACTCGGTGATGATCGGATTGGCGGCGAGAAGGTTGCGCGATTCTAGTTTCTCCACCGACTTGGGCCGCGACGTTCGACGCACGCTTGCCCGAGTTTTTATTCTTCCCAATCGAGACAAGATGCTCATCTACTTTTCCTTGAGCGAAGCGGGTGATTTTCCGATGGCCTGGCCGAGCCAGTGACTTTTCCGTGCGACCACAAAAACGCGGCCCGTCTTCGCATCGAGGGCGAAAACGGGCCAGCGGAATCGTTCGATTTCTCGTGGAACTTTCTCATTCCAGACCGCTTGCGGCCTAGACGCGTCGTTTGCGACGCCGCAAACCAA
>JAJDEG010000566.1 GCA_029259895.1 Planctomycetota bacterium | reverse complement strand
AGCGGTTTGACCTGGGCGTCGACTTCCGCGGGGCGGACGAACCACACGATCTCGGCCAGATACGACTCGATGGGCCCGTTGGGTCCGCGGCCGACGAAGGGCGCTCCGCGGCTGCGAACGGTCAGCATCAACACGTCGTCGCAATCGCCGAGAACGCGGCTTTCCTCGCTCATGAGTTGCTTGTTACGGTCGTCCTGCGGAATCTGCAGCCAGCTTTGCTCGCTATTTGGCACGGCGTCGGTCGCCGGCCCTTCGGCGTACACAAAGTACCCGCTGGCGGACTCGATGCGATTCCAGGGCAGCGTCGAACACGTGCGTCCTTGTAGGTCGGCTTGTAGTCGCGACGTGACCGACTTGAGCCGGTCGACGGTCTCCATGATCGCACGATTGTCGGCGACGGCGCCCGTGATCATGCCGAAGATGGTCATGACCGTGCCCATGATGATGAGCGTGAGCGTGATCGAGACCATCATCTCGATGAGGGTGATGCCGCGGCCAGTGCGCAATCGCCGCAGCCGCGACGTGCGGTGGCGGCCGACGATGGAATCTCGATCAATACGTGGTGAACTTGCGAACATTACCTCATCTCCTCGCTCATGCGCGCGGCCTTGCCCTGCGGCCCGCACGCTTTGGATCGGACATTACCTATTATCCGCGCCCTGGGCGGGAAACTCAAGCACGGGAGCGGGAAGATAGCGGCAGAGGACCGCGGCTCGCGGCCCGCTTCGTCAGTACCGCATCACTTTCCGTAGAATCCATGCCCCGGCTAAAACCAGAATCGCGTCGCCCAGCCACACCGTATAAGGCGGCAACGCTCCGCTTTTCGCTCGATCGGTACCCCAGGCCAATAGCGGGTAATAGACGAGGAGGATGGGCATGAAGCAGAGGAAGAAGCTGGTGAGAAAGTCCGAATTTCGCAGCCGAATCGCTAGCGGGGCTCCGACCAGCACAAAACAGAGGCAGCTCAGGCTGTTCGCCCAACGCCGGTGGGGTTCGGTGTACAACCGGTGGAGCCGAACCTCGGCTTCGCGCATCGCGCCGTGTTCTTCCAGCCAGCGTTCGGATGTCAATTCCTCGAAGTCGCCGGTGAGCGTCTGGTACGCCGCTCGGGCAGCGAGCTGGTCGCGTTTTTCGTCCATTCGCAGGTTCATGGATTCGATTTCGGCCGGAATTCGGCCCATCGGCATTTGCGACGGCCCGCCCACGTCGAGCGACTTGCCGGTCGAGGCGTCGGGAAGCGGAATCTCTCGTCGAAGTTCGCCGGGCACTTGCACGCGATACTGCTCGCCGATTTGGATCGAGCCGTTTTGCATCACGACGGTCAGCGTGTTCTCCTCGGGATTCGTCTCGAGCCGGCCCGACTCGGCGTTCATCACAACGGCCGGCCGATCGCCGTTGGGCTGGAAGGTGATCGTCGGCTGTACGAGCGTTCGCCCTTCGACCCGCATCACGCTGATCGAGAACCGATCGTTGCCGTACGAACGCTGGGCGCGAAGCATGTTGTAGGCAATTTCCTCGACCGACTCGATGATCACGCGGCGAATACCGTCGCGGCCCCAGGAAACGGCGACGTCGTTGAGCCACAGCGAAGCGAAGCTGAGCAGGCACGACGCGATCAACACCGGTCGCAACAGCACGAGCGGCGAAATGCCCAGCGCCTTGACCGCCACGACCTCGTTCGTGGCCGACATGCGGCCGAATACGCTACAGGCGGCGAACAGTGTCGTGCCAGGCACGGCGAAACGCAGCGCCTCGGGCAGAATGTACGGTAGCAAAGGGACGATCTGTGCGAAGCCGAGACCGTTTTGAATCGCTTCTTTGCTGACGCCAACGACGATCATCAGCGCCGTGGCGACGACGAGCGTCGCCAGCAGCACTTTGAGGAATTCGCCAAGCGTGTAGCGGGCAAGCAAGGACATAGTGGCGTCGAAGGCAGCGGTGCGTTGGTGCGTGCTAGCACCGGCGGCGTGGCGCTGGTGTTGCCCAGACCGCGCGAATTGGCTATCGTCCGCCGCCACGACGAACCGTGCGTCGGCGGCGGCGTTGGAATGTGACGACTTCACCGGCTCGCGTCAATTGCAGACCGAGTCGCGCCCGTCCCAGCGACTTTTCGCAACACGATCTACCTGTCTACCTGTCCGGTGAACGAAACACGCTATGAAGCCTGCCAACCCTATCGACACGTCGCTTGCGCTGGATGGAGAGAAACGCTGCGACCTTTGCGACGGGTCGAGCTTCGAGTTGGTCGCGCGACTCGACCGTCGCGGACGGCCGCTCGATACCGTCGCCTGCACGACGTGCGGTCTGGTTGCCCATGCGGCGATTCCCAGCGACGAGCAGCTCGACCGCTACTATGCCGACGAGTATCGGCAAGACTATCACGGCGAATTCGCGCCGTCCGACCGACGTGTATCGAGAGCTTGGAAGAACGGCCGACGCTTGCTGCGGCAGCTTTCGCCCTACGTCGACCGGGGCGACCGCGTGTTCGAAATCGGCGCGGGCATCGGATGCAACGTAAAAGCGTTCGAGTTGGCCGGCTTCGACGCAGGCGGTATCGAGCCCGGCGTCGGCTTTCAGCAGTATGCCCGAAAGTGCCTGCTCGCCCATGTCGACAACGCTCGGCTTTTCGATCTGCGTCCGACCGCGGAACACGATCTCGTGCTGTTGATCCACGTGATCGAGCATTTCAACTCGCCGCGCAAGGCGCTAGCGCATATGCATTCGCTTCTGCGGCCCGGTGGGCGGTTGTACGTGGAATGTCCGAATCTTGCGGCACCGTTCGCCCGCCGCTCGCGGATGTTTCACTTCGCGCACATTCACAACTTCACGCCGGCGACGCTGTCGATGATGGCGCTGCGTTGCGGATTTCACGTCGAGCGACAGTTCTCCACCCGCGACGATCCGAACCTGCAAATGCTGCTCGTCCGCGCCGACGAGCCTCGCCGCGTGATCGACAGCACGAGCTACGACCAGACAATGCTGGCCCTGCGGCGATACAACAACTTCACGTACCACGTGCGCTGGAATTACGTTTGGCCGCGCATCCGCAAGCTCGCGAGCTACGCGGCAGAACACCTAACGGCGAAGCGAACCGTGCGACGTCTGCTCGAACGATGCCGTTCGCACGCCGAGCTCGCGGCAACACCTGCGAGAATACATCGCGCCGCGTGATGAACGTCCGAGCCACGGTCGGAGCCACGGTCGGAGCCACCCTACGATGAACATCATGCAAATCGTCTCCGCCGGAGACGTCAACGGCGCGGTCGTGCATTGCGCGTTGCTCAGTCGAGAACTGGTCCGTCGCGGCCACACGTTGACGCTCGTTTGCCGGCCGCATGCTTGGATTGCTCAGCAATTAGCCGATCTGCCGGTCGAGGTGGTGTACAGCGACCTACACCGCTGGCCGCTCGACGAGTTGCGACGGGTCGGGCAGATCGCCCAAAGCCGCGGCGTCGACGCGATTCATACGCACATGAGCCGGGCGCACGCTTTCGGCGTGTTTCTGCGTCTGCGGACCGGCATCCCGTGCGTTGCCACAGCCCACAATCGCTACGTCCAACTCCATTGGATGTTCAACGACTTCGTGATCGGCAACTCCGACGCCACGACGCAATTCCATCGCCGCTATAACTTCGTTCGCCGCGCCCGCAGCCGCACGATCCATATCTTTATCGACCAAGAAGCGATCGCCGCCGTTCCCTCGGGAACACGCGAGCGCTTGCGGCGTAGTTTGGGCGTTGGCGAGAAAGACATCCTCGTCGGCCAGATCGGCGACGTGATTCCACGCAAAGGATTGGTGCATTTGGTGCGAGCGCTGCCCCGCGTGCTGGCCTCCGCGCCGCACGTCCGACTGATGGTCGTCGGCGACGTGAAGAATTCGGCCGACTACATGGCCCAAATCAAGAGCGAGGCCCGCAGTCTGGGCGTTGCCGACGCGATCCATTGGGCCGGGCATCGCCGCGATATTCCGGACGTGCTGTCGGCGCTGGACGTGGTGGCTCTGGCGTCGCTGGAAGAGAGCCTGGGCATGAGCGTCCTCGAAGCGATGGCCTCCGGCAAACCGGTCGTCGCCAGCCGCGTCGGCGGATTGCCCGAATGCGTCGCCGACGGCGAAACCGGGTTTCTCGTTCCGCCGGCCAACAGCGACGCGATTGCGGACGCCATTCTCCGCCTGGCCCAAGACGAGACGCTTCGCCAGCGATTCGCAGCCGCGGCCCGACAGCGAGTCACCACCGAGTTCTCGCTTTCCGTCATCGCCGATCAGATCGAGAATGTCTATAGCCAAGTCGCCGGCAGCCGAGCGCAACAGGCGGCTTGACGCATGGAGAGCGGATTTGCGCGGAACGGATTCCGTAATTCGTCCTGCCGAGAACAAGAATTGGTCCCCAAAAGAAGCAGGCTTGGCAATTTCCGGCGAAAACCGGAGAATGCCGCATCGCGCTAGCGGTTAATGGAATGACTCCGACGGCCTCGTGCGGTTACTCATACCCGCGGCGGCACGTCGGACCCGGTAAGGAGCCTCGGTCCATGACGCACGATTCGCGACACGTTCTGTCGGTCATCGTTCCGGCGTACAACGAAGCAGCCACCATCGAGGCCGTGCTCGAGCGGGTGCTCGCACTCGGCGATCTACTGGCCGAGGTAATCGTCGTCGACGACGGCTCGACCGACGAAACGCTCGCCATCGCGCGCCGCGTTGCCAAGCGTTCGCCGCGCATTCATGTCGAGTCGCTCGAGCGAAACTCCGGCAAGACGGCCGCCGTCGCTCGCGGCATAGAGCGGGCCGCCGGCGAGATCGTCATCATTCAAGACGCCGACATGGAGTACGATCCAGGCGAGATTCCCGAATTGATCGACCCGATCCTCCGCGGCGAGGCCGACGTCGTCTACGGCAGCCGCTTCCTCGTCCGCCGCGCCGCCCGCGTGCTCTACTTCTATCACTACCTGGCCAACAAGCTAATCACGTTCCTCTCGAACGTGCTGACCAACCGCAACATGACCGACATCGAAACGTGCTACAAGGCGCTACGATCGGGCGTGATCAAGCCGCTCCTACTGACCAGCCGCGGCTTTGGGATGGAAGTCGAAATCACGGCGCTAATTTCCAAAACCAACGCCCGCACGTTCGAGGCCCCAATCTCCTACTACGGCCGCACCTACGCCGAAGGAAAGAAAATCGGCTTCCGCGATGGACTGGCGGCGCTCGGATACATCGTACACTACAACCTCGTCGTGCCGTGGCTGCCCCGCGGCCGAAAGTACGTCAGCGAAGTCAACCGATTCCTAGCCGGGCTGCCAACGCACCGCATCGACGCACCAATCGTCCCGCGACCAACCGGCGTCGCATCGCCGCACTGGCCAACCACGCCCGCCAAGGAATCGCCACAACGCTACACCGACGTGGCCTGAGGTCGACTCGCGTTACTTTCGGCAACGGTTTCGCGGCATGGTGGCACCGGCAAAGCCCCGTAGGGTGGGTCGACCGAAGTGAGGCCCACCATGACTTTTTTTGATGGCCACCCACGTAGGTCAGTCACCCCCGTGCCTGACACCGGCGTGGCACGGGCAAACGACTCCATATTCGGTCTTTCTAACACGACCGCGCCCTGTTCTGGCACGGTCTCCCGACCGTGCCAGCCGCTCGACCGACAGGTCTCCAGATTCCAAAGCCATCATGAGACCCAAGAACCAGTAAACTCCTTGATGTGCCATTGTCCGTCTTCCTTCTCGTAAATCACGGAACCGCCGCCGCCGCCCAACGGACAACACCAGACGCCTGCCTCAACTTCGACCTCATTCTCAGAAATCCACCGTTTCACCGTCACCCACTTCATCCATGCCTTGGCCTGCGTCACGCGCTGCAATACACGGTGGTTGCTCAAATAGGCTTTTGACGCGGGCAAGTATCCGGGAACGATGTCGCCAATCCTTGCGTGGAACTCGTCGGGCAACGTGAGCCAAGCCCCATGCTCGCCCCAGTCGCTCATCGGCGTGACCGTGAGAAAGTACGTGCGGTCATTCCCCAGATCGGGATTGCTGCGCAACACGAACTCAATGATCTCGGCATCGCGATCGGAAAGCACCGCGAATTGCGGTTCAGGGTCATCCCGAAGCATGGACCACGTTGCGGCTATTCCCGAAGCGAGAAAAACCAGCATGGCCATCGCAATCGCTTTTTGACTCGAACGCACGTTTTCGTCTCCGTTTTGTTCACCGACGGAACAGACGCGCTATCACTGGCCACGGTACACTGCTTCATTCTACGCCTAGTTCCATTGCTGGCTCGTCCGACAATGTGAAGTGCCGTTGGACGTTCCACTTTCGGCTCGTTGCTACACGGCATTAACGGTGGTTCGTTGAAAGGACCGCAATCGACACGTCGCCGTTCGCCAATGCCGCACTACTGCCCAACCCCGTGCCTTTATCGCTTGCATCTGCTTCCACGTCTGACTACTCTGGCGATAGATCGACTCCGACCATCGCCACCGCATACGATTAACGGAAACGCTACTGAAGACAACCGTGTCGTTCCTTCGGTACAACTTCGTAAATTGTTTTCTCCAGCGAGGTATTCTTGATGAATTTGCGTCGAGCGGCTCGTTCGTTTGCGGCCGGAATGTTTGTCATCGCTTCGAGTGTCCTTTGCGCGCCAGCGTCGTTCGCGGCGACAGTCTTCTTCTCAGAAGTTGGGATGCCGATCCTTAAAAGCCCCGGCAACACGCTGCCTCGCTATGTCGCACCAGCTCCGTTGACGATCGCGGATGTCCCAACGATCAATATGCTTGTTGGGGAAACCAGAGTACTGCATGTCTGGCTTCGCCCTGACGATTACCCGCCCGTTCAATCCTACGCCACTTTGGCTATTGATGTTGAGAGCAGCAACCCGGTGGTCGCCCATGCTCTCGGATTTGACGTACCGAACTTCGTGAACCAAATCACCAACGACTACCGTTGGCAGTTCACGGAACTACGCTCACTTGGATCGGCAGGAGATACCGACTGGGTGACGAATGCATTTGCACTTCGGATTGTAGGCGATGGGGTCACTAATGATCCGTGGATCGCCGGTGCAGACGCTGGCTTCGATTCCGATAGTGGTTCATTCTATTTCGGAACATTGACGTTTCGCGCTGACGCGCCGGGAACGTCAGGGCTCTACTTTCGCACGGGAGAATCCGGGACATTCCTCGCCGACGGGAACGCCACGCCAGCTCCGCTCCAATATGGCGGTAATGTGGTTTCGCCTCCGTATGACGGAAACGTGGCGGGTTCGGGCGATCTCGTCACACCCGACATCGCTTTCGCCGATGCCATCATTCACGTTGCCGTTCCTGAGCCATCAAATTGGGTGATGCTGGCTTCCGGCAGCCTTGTCGTCTTGCTCGGCGTAACTGTTCTGGCATGGTCTCCCGACCGCACCAGCCGCTCGACCGACAGGTCTCCTGATTCCGAAGTGCCGCGTCGCATATTCGTTCAGCCCCGTGCGCCCGCGTGGCACGGGCAAACGATTCCAACCTCAACATCACCCGCGCCCACCATGATCGCACTGGCACCACGGGCCAAGCCCATGCAGTGCCGCCGTCCCGCTCTCCATCGCGAAAGACTCGCCAAACGCCCCAAATCCCCCAGCTGCCGAGCACGACCGCCCGACTCTGAAAATAAACGCGAGTAATGCTCACAAATTCCCTCCTCCGGGCTATTCGCGATAGCATCCTGCCCGCAACCGCACGGCCCTCACCGCCCTGGCTTCGCGAGTGAATCGCCCATGCAATGCCCATTCT
>JAJDEG010000565.1 GCA_029259895.1 Planctomycetota bacterium | reverse complement strand
TCCGCTCGGCGGATGGATTGGCTGCGACCGACGATGCAGCTGACGACCCACCACAAGGAAGGGTCTCGGACGGCGGATATGGCTCGATTAGAAGCGGTTTTACTCGTTGCGCGGCAGCCGCTTTCCTCCCGTCGCTTGGCCCAGCTTGCCCGCTTGGCGGACGGCACTCAAGCACGTACATTAATTCGCCGACTACAGACTTGTTACGACAGCGAAGGGACGGCGTTTCGCGTGGAGGAGTTTGCCGGCGGATTTCAGTTGCTCACCCGGCCGAAATTCAGCGGCTGGCTACGGCGATTGGGGGCGGCGGGGGGCGAGGGGCGATTGTCGTCGCCGGCCCTTGAGACGTTGGCCGTTGTCGCTTATCGTCAGCCGGTGGTTCGCGGCGAGATCGAGGCCATTCGGGGCGTCGGTTGCGGCGAGATTCTGCGTCAATTGATGGATCGCGACTTGGTAAAGATCGTGGGCCGGGCCGGAGAGTTAGGACGGCCATTCCTGTACGGGACGACGAAGCGGTTTTTGCAAGCGTATGGACTGAGAAACCTCGACGCCCTGCCGAGGGCGAGCGAGCTACGAAATGCGAACGGCTCGGCGACGTCGCACGACATCGCCACCGCCGACAACGAGATCATCGCGGACTGAACACATCATTCCGTTTAGCGAATACAATCGATCGTCTTCACTTTGAAAAAGGAGCTTGTTTCGTGAGCGTTTCCGCCCTCGATACGACCTGGAAAGAGTTGGAATTGTTCGACGTGGCTGCCGACGGCCGTTCGTCGATGTGCGTGCTGCCCCGCGCGGCCGCCGATGAGGACGACGACCTCGATGACGAAGACGAGGACCTCGACGACGAGGACGACGATGAGGACTTCGACGATGACGATGACGATGAAGAGGACGATGACGACGACGACGACCTCGATGATGAAGACGACGACGATTGGGAAGAGGTCGACGACGATGAAGACGAGGACGAAGAAGACGACGAAGAAGACGACTGGGACTACGACGACGACGATGAAGAAGAGGATGAAGACGAGGACGAAGAAGACGAAGCCTAACGTCGACGTCGGTTGCCGACTGACCGGCTCGATGAGCCGATCGCGAAACTTCGCGCCTCTGGCTAGTCGCGAAGTTGGAAGAGGCGCTTTAGAGCGTCGATCAGGCCGGTGTGGTGGGGCTGCTCCGCGTCGTCGCGGAGCGTGGTCATCGGCAAATGCAGAATCTTGTTGACCAGTCGGTCGAACGCCATCACGATCTCCTCGCGGTCCCGGACATCGGCGTCGTTGAGCTTGTTGAGCAACCGCTGCAATTCGACAGATTTCAGCTCGTCGCATGTGGCGCGTAGCCGCTGAATCGTCGGGGCGCTAGCGCGGTGACGCATCTCGGAAACGAAGCGGGAGGCCTCTTCATCGATGATCTTTTCCGCCGCCGGCCATTCGCGCTGGCGGGCGCGGCGATTGGCCTCGCAGGTCTCTCGCAGATCGTCGATCGAATACAGATAGACGCCAATGCACTCGCCGATGGCGGGGTCGAAGTCGCGGGGCATAGCCAGATCGAGGACGCAAAGCGTGCGCTGAAATCGCTGGGCCTCGATGCGGCGGAAATCGTCGAGCGCGAAGATCGCCTCGGTGGCGCCGGTCGCGCTCACGACTAGATCGGCCGCGGTCATCAGCGCGGACAAATCCGACCAGGGGCGGGCGGTCGCGGACCAGCGGCGGGCTAGGTCGGTGGCACGATCGAGACTGCGATTCACAACGGTCAACCGTTTGGCGCCCTCGTCGACGAGATACCGAAGCGTCTCTTCCGCGGTTTCGCCGGCGCCGATCACGAGGACTTCTTTGTTGTCGAAGCGTTCGAAGATTTGGCGGGCGAAGTCGGCGACAGCAACGCTCGCGACGCTGACGCGACGGTGGTGAATGGTCGTTTCGGTGCCGACGCGCTTGGCAACTCGGAGTGCCGCCTGAAAGGCGTCGTGCGTGATCGGCCCAGTCGAACGGCGTGAGCAGGCCAAGTCGTAGGCTTGTTTCACCTGGGCGACGATTTGCCCCTCACCGACGACCATGCTATCGAGACTGGCTGCGACGCCGAACAGATGGCGGACGGCGCCCTCGCCGCTTTGCTCGAACAGCTCGTCGAACACTTCGGGCAACGGGATGTTGTGAAACGACGCAAGAAACTCCGCCACTTCGTGGTGCGACGGCGGCGATTCGCTGGCGGCGGTGTATAGCTCGGTGCGATTGCAGGTCGAAAGGAGAACGGCTTCGGCGTGTGGAAAGAGTTGTTGCCAGCGCTGGAGGGCGTCGGCCGCTTGCTGGGGACTGAACGCCAGCCGTTCGCGGACCTCGACCGACGCCGTGTGGTGGCTGCATCCGACCATTTGCAGTTTCATCGGCGGATTCCTTCGGCCGAGGAATCTGCGCCGCGTCCGCCGCCGTGATTGCTGCCGGGTTTGCCGCCGTGTCCGCTGGGAGCGAAAAGTAGCACGGCCAGCACCATGATCAAGAATGCGAAACTCCCCAGCGTGAGGTACGCCACTTTGCGACCAACGCGGGCGGGCTTGTAGACGGCACCGAATATCGACACGGCGACGAGCCACAAGAGCAGCAATCCGCTGGTCCAAACAACTGGGTCGGTCCAGGGAAAAGCAATGTTGGTGTCGCGGCGGTGATTGAGCGTATTGAGCACAACGCCGGACAGGACGCCGACGGACAGCAACAGCGCGGAAACGACGAGCGCTCGGCCGTTGATGCGGTCGAGCCATTCGAGGCTCGGCAATCGGAACCGACCGGAGAGCGGGCGTTTTAGGCGTAGCCGTCGGTCCTGCACGAGATACATCACGCCAGCGGCAAAACCGAGGGACACGACGACCGTGCCCAGCAGCAGCGCCATTCCATGTACGGTCGCCCACACTCGTAAGGCGTCGCTTTGGGGAAACGGCGTGCGGTCGGCGAGAAAATGGGCGGTGACGATCAAGGCAATCACCAGCGGGAGCAGAAACACGCCGAGCGATTGTCGCGGGTGGGCGGCAGCCAGATATACGTATACGGCGGCCAACACCCAGGCCGCGACGATGTACCAGTCGCGCCAACTCGATAGCGGGGCGCTGGCGGTCGACCGCGCCGCCTCGTTGACGAGGTAGACGGTGTGGGTGAACAATCCCAGGGCAGCGAACGCGAGCAGCAACATGCCGCGAACGCCGCTGCGAAACCAGAGCCGCGACAGCTCCAGCACCAGCACGATGGCGTAACTGGCCGAGAAGCAGGTGATGCTGATGCCGCTAAGTGCGTTCATGCGGAGAACGTTCGAGCGAAAAACAAATTCGGAAAACGTCGCTGTCGGGGCCGTCGGACCGCGAAACAACGCTTTGCGGCTCGATAATTCATCCTACCAAGCCGGACGACGAACGGCGAGGACGCTCGGGCTGCGGCTTCTGAGCGGCGGACGCTTTTTCTGACCTAGGTCCGTGCGGCGACACTGGACATTCGGGGCGTCGCCCGTTAACAAAGTGGCTCGGATGGGCGAGTTCGGACGACCACGAGCGACGTGCCGTTCGAGATAACCCTTCATAATTCTTACTTTTCGGCTCTCGCCCCAGGTTCGGACATCATGACGCTCGCCACAGCACTTACGGGAAAGACCGCCGTCGTCACGGGCGGCGGCACGGGCATTGGGTTGGGCGTGGCCGTGGCTCTGGCTCGCGCCGGCTGCCGCGTCGCCATTGCCGGGCGGCGGGTCGACGTGCTCGACGCGGCCGTTGCGGCCAGCAAGACCGAGCCGCCGATCATCGCTCACGCCCTCGACGTTGCCGACCGCCGTAGCGTCGCCGACTGCTTCCGCTGGGCGGAAGAATCGCTCGGCCGCGTCGACATCTTGGTGAACTCCGCCGGCGTGAACATCCGCCGCCGCTCGATGGCCGAGATGTCGCCGGAAGAATGGGACCGCGTGATGGCGATCAACGCGACGGGCGTTTACAACTGCATGCGCGAGGTGTTGCCGGCGATGGCCGCGCGGGGCGACGGGCTGGTCGTGACGATCTCGTCCATATCGGGTCTGCGGGCGTCGATGCTCGGCGGGACGGCTTATTCGGCGTCGAAGTTCGCGGCGTCGGCTCTGTGTACGGCCGTGGCGCTGGAATACGGCAAGCAGGGTGTGCGGGTGACGAACGTTTGTCCCGGCGAAGTGGATACGCCGATTCTCGAGCAGCGGCCGAACCCGGTGAGCGACGAACACCGCGCGCGGATATTGCAGCCGGAGGACGTCGGAGCGGCGGTGGTTATGATCGCCGGACTGCCGCCGCGGGCGCATATTCCGGAGTTGGTTATCAAGCCGACTTGGCAGGATTTCTCGTGAGCGCTAATGCGGCAATGCAGCACGAGCTGAGCCCACGATAATCGCGAGCCGACCGAGTTGGCGTCGCTTGCGAAACGTCGCCATTGGAGACCACGCCTAACGGTCTCGGCGACGAAAGGCGTGCCGTACGCTGCGATCGTCAGACACGGCGTGCCTGACCTTTATAGTTCGTCCAGTCCCCGCAGGTCTCAGCGGGCAGACGCGAACGCCCCTTTGGCGCCTGGCGACGAAACTGGCCGCGGCTAGAGACCTGCGCGCGGGCGGTCGGGCGAAGATTTGCTTTTTGCGATCGGTGCAGCCGAGCGACCGGACGTGCGCCAGTTCGAGGGCGATGGTCCCCACGAGACCCATCGCGTTGTGAAGTTCTGACTCGTCGATGCGAACGATGAACTTCTCTTCGCCTTCTTCATTCGTTCCGGCAGCGTGCGGAAGGTACTGCCCTACGTCGTTGACGAGCCAAAGCTTGCCCGCGTCGGCGACGAACTTGAGGGCGACGAGCGACGGCACAACGTCCATGTATTCGCACACCCGGTCGAGCAACTTTCGGACGCTCCGTTTCGAGCCGTCGTAAGCATCGGGAAAGAATTCCGGCGTCGGTAGAACGATCGGCCGACCGGCAAACGCATTGTCGTCAAACTCGTCGGCCAGCCATTCGAGACGTTCCACCACCCAAGCCTTCGCGGAGGGATCGCAGGGGCAAGTGGGCCGAAAAAGCCAATCGAACATGGGTGCTTCGCCCTGTTTACTCCACCGTCGTCGACTCGATAAAAGCACAGGTACGCCCGAACCTGACGGTAACCGTTCACGCCCCGGATTGGTCTTTTCTGGAAATTGGCTCTCGGCGACAACTGGGGCATTTCGCTGGAATTCACGGAGGAGTTGATTGCTCGGCACTCGCCAGTGGCGCAGGCGATCATTCGCGCGCTGTTAGCTCAGAATGCCGCGTTTATGCAGCAAGTGGCGGCGCTGAAGCGGGAAGTGGCGGAACTGAAAGATCGCTAGAACAAGTCGCCGCGGAACTCTTCGCTGCCGCCGAGCGTGCAGCATCCGCACGCCAAGCCGCCCTCCGGCAAGCCGAAATCGAAGCGTAACCGCGACGGTCAACCGGGGCATCCGCGGCACGAGCGAGCGTTGAATCCGGTCGAGCAATGCGACGACGTCATGGTACTCAAGCCGACGGCCTGCCGTCGTTGCGACAAAAGCTTCTGCGGCCGCGGCAGTCATCGCGCCGATCTCGAGCCGCTGCGGTATCAAGTGTGGGAACCGCCCGAGATTAAGCCGATCGTCACGGAATACCAACGCCATCGCCTGACCTGTTGCAGTTGCGGCGAGTCGACGTGCGGCATGACGCCGTGGCCGAAGATGTGGCACAACCTGAGGGCGACGCGGGAGACCGAACTCGCCGAATCCGTCCCGATACATGCGGTCTGCCAATGGATCGGCCACAGCGAGGCCGTGGCCAAGCGGCACGACCTGCAAGTGACCGACGAGCATTTCGCCCAGGCGGCGAGCCTTGAACTGACTTCGCAGCGCGGAGCGAAGCACGAGGCGAAGCACGAAGCGGTCATTTGCGGCCCAAACGATCAGCCGAGCGGCAATGAAAAATCTCGGGAAAATGACGCTGCCACACCCTGTGTGACCCTGTGTGACGAAGCTGTGATCGGGCTAATGGGCGCAGCAGGACTCGAACCTGCGACTTCGACCGTGTAAGGATCGCACTCTAACCAACTGAGTTATGCGCCCGCGAGGCAATGTGCCGAGACGAAACGCACCGGGCGTCGCTGGAACTTGCCCGGTGTGGTCTTGCGTTGTGTGGTTGAGCTGCGACCCGTTGGGCTACGGCACAACCGACAGACCTTTGATCGTATCGACACGGGCCTGCGAGTTCAATCGCAACGGCTTTGATCCCCGCGACTCACGGCCGGAAAAACCACCTGGTCGCGACATTGTTTCTTGGCAGGTTGTCGCTCATCATAGGGGTTTGCGTCGTTGCCCCCTTTCACCGCCCCTATCACCGTCCGGAGACGGAAAATGCGCCCTTGCAGACTTTTCCGTTGGAGGATTCTCGTTGGCTTCTTGGTTTGCGGCGTTGTCGCGGCGTGGATGACGCCCGCGGACGTTGCGATCGCCGCTGAAGACGACGTCGCAGAAAACCTTGGCTTCCGCGTGCCCGACGGATTCGAGGTTTCGCTGTATGCCGACGACGATTTGGCGCACGACATTTATTCGATGACGGTCGACTCGCACGGCCGGGTCGTGGTGGCGGGCCGGGGCTACGTGAAAATTCTGCACGACGACGACCGCGACGGTACGGCCGATCGCGCGACGCTATTCTCCGACCGGCCCAAGAGCGGCGCGCATGGCATGTATTTCGACGGCGACGATTTGCTCTGCTCCGGCGACGACGCGCTGATGAAGTTGCGCGACAGCGATGGCGACGGCGTGGCCGACGGCGAACCGGAAATCTGGTCGCGGCTGCGCAGTCCGGAGCATGGGGCGAACGGGATCGTCAAAGGTCCGGACGGTTGGATTTATGTCGCCTGTGGCAACGACGCCGGCGTGAGCGAGAAGCATGCGTCGACGCCGTACTCGCCGGTGAAGAAGCCGCAGTGCGGGGCCATCGTGCGGTTTTCGCCGGACGGGAAGAAGTCGGAGATTTTCGCCCACGGGTTTCGCAATCCCTACGATCTCGACTTCAACGAACACGGCCACCTGTTCACGGTCGACGCCGACGGCGAGCGCGATCAGTATCTGCCGTGGTACGCGCCGAATCGGCTGTTCGACGTGGCCCAGGGGATGCACCACGGCTGGGTGCTGAAGGGCTGGTCGCGGAGTTGGAACCGCCCGGCGTATTTTTACGACAGCGTCGAGCGGCTGGTGGAGATCGGCCGCGGATCGCCGACGGGGCTGGTCGTGTATCGGCATCGCCAATTCCCCGAGCATTATCGCGGCGGCGTCTTTAGTGCCTGCTGGACACTAGGCCGCGTGTACTACTTCCCGTTGACGCCGAAGGGATCGAGCTACGAGAGCAAGACGGAAATCTTCATGGAGACGACCGGACAGATTGGTTTCGCGCCGGTCGATCTGGCGGTTGGGCCGGAGGGGGATTTGTTCGTGGCGATTGGCGGGCGCGGGACGCGGGGGAGCGTATTTCGGGTGCGGTATGCGAAGGCCAAACCGATCGAGCAGCCGAAGGAGGAGATTCTGCAAGTGCTCGACGCGGATCAGCCGCTGGCGAGTTGGTCGCGGGCGAAGTGGCTCCCAAAGGCCAGGAACGTCGATGCACAGCGATTCGATGCCGTGATCACGGACGATTTCGGCGACGCTGCGCGAAGGATTCGTTGCGTCCAAATACGCGAAGAACTTGGCGGAGAACCAACTTCAGAAGCGATGAGGTCGCTTGGCGGCCGCGAAGACCCTTTACTTCGTGCCACTGCCGCGCGGATGCTTTGCACGCGCAATCGAAGATTTGCTGATCAAATTGATAAGGCAGCTCAAGGCCGCCGCGATCGGGGTTTTAGGTTCGGGAGTACTCTGAAGCTGTTGGTATTCGATTCCCATCCTCTCGTACGACGACACGCCTGGGACGTAAATCGCTTCTGGATGTCGCACCTTGCCTCCCGTTGGAGCACGCAAGCATGCGATGAAGTCGATCGCCGATCCCGCGACGCCGCAATGTCGCTATGCGTGGAGTTGCCACTGGGCAAAGAAATGGGCCGACCGTCGCCCGATCCGGACAATGAGACTGAGGAGGAATTGCAATCACGGTTAGTCTCGGAATTCAGCGAGCTGGCGGAAAGCACCTTGAGTTTTGCTCGCGATAGCGAAGGCGAGAGGCGGCAGCAACTCGCGTATAGGTCGGCAGGTCAGATGCGCGTTGCACTCGCGAATCCGTCCGTGAAACCTCAACCGAACACGGATATCTTATTCGACATTTTTGCATTCACATCGGATGCGAATCTACGGGTGGAGTGCCTTCGCTTGGTGCAACTGGCATGCGGCGACGTCCGGACGACCGAGCAACAGCCGGACTTTTACGCTGGATACGCGCCGGCCAACGAAGACAAGTTGCCAGGGGAGTCAAAACGCCGCATTGTTGCCCACGTATTGAAGACGTTTCCCACGGAATCGCGGATCGAGAATTTTGAAATCGCAAGGCTGCTCGGCATGCTGGCTACGGATGACGCCAGTGCCGTGCTCAAGACACTGCTGTGCATTTCGTCGAAAAGCTCGCCGTCCGACGACATTCACTTTCTGATCGTCGCGTCACGGCTGCCGGGCGAACGGGATGCAGCGACGACGGCGCTTACGTCGGTCGCGTTGGTCGACCTGCACTACAAGATGGCCGCGCGGAAGTGGGAACCGAGCCGCAATTGGCCGTTGGTGGTGGGCGAGTTGTTCGAGGAATTGTGCAAGCGCGATCCGGCGTTAGCCGACACGCTGGTTGCCCGGCCGCAGTTTGAGTTGCCGGAGCATAGTTTGTTCGCCACGCGGATGAAGGGCGAGACGCGACGGGTCGCCGCGCGGAAGTTGTTGCAGTTCGCCAAGAATGCCGACGACGACGTTCGCTGGACGAGCGAGATGGTCGACGTAGTGGCCGAGTTGCCGGCGGACGAGGTTCTGCCCGTGCTGCGGGAGCGGTTCGATGAGGATTTCGGTTTACGGGATTCGATCGTTTTGGTGCTCGCGAAGAATCCGAGCGAAGACGACCGCGGGAGGTTGGTTTGGGCGTTGTCGTCGCCACAGGGAAGTGTAGTTCA
This sequence comes from Planctomycetota bacterium, assembly GCA_029259895.1. GTDB lineage: Bacteria > Planctomycetota > Planctomycetia > Pirellulales > PLA5 > PLA5. The sequence goes on along the minus strand of JAJDEG010000565.1, from coordinate 12,570 downwards.
CATGGCGGCGGCGGCGCTAGCGAAGCTTTCCGCGCCAGGCACGCCAGATGAGATTAGCGCGGCGCTGTCGACGCTTCGTAGCTACACGGCCGAAGACCGCGGCGACCGCAAACGGTTCGCGGTCGTGCGGCAGACGCTCGATGGACTGGCCCGACACTGGTCGGGCGAGAAGATTGAGATCGACGAAGGGGCTGATGGCAAGACACTGGCGGAAACTTATCGGCCTTGGTTCGAGTGGTTTACGCGCACGCATCCCGAGGCGGCGAAGAAGCTGGCCCAATCGCCCGGCGTTGACGCGGCGGCTTGGGCGAAGCGGTTGGCCGGCATCGACTGGAACGCCGGCGACGCGGCACGAGGTAAGATCGTGTTCGAGCGGCGGTCGTGTCATCGCTGCCACGGTGCGACCGGGCGTTTGGGCCCCGATTTGGCGGGGGCCGCGAGCCGATTTTCGCGCGAGGATTTGCTGGCGGCGATTTACGATCCGAACCGCGACGTTTCGCCGCTGTATCAGACGACGCAAATCACCACCCGCGGCGGACAAACGCATTTTGGGCTGTTGGTCTACGAGTCGCCGGAAGGGACGCTGCTGCAAACCGGGCCGGATACGACGATCCGCGTGACCGACGAGGATTACGGGGCGCGGCGGGCGAGCCGGATGTCGCTGATGCCGACGGGGTTGCTCGACGGCGTTTCCGATGCGGAGATTGCCGATCTTTATGAGCATATGCGATCGCTCGATGGGCGACGGCCCGACTAACCGTCGCATCCCAACTGGCGGGCAGGGCGAACCGTCGATATCATTTCTTGTCTTGCATCTTGCCCGTCTTTTCGCCCGAGCGGCGTGCTTTCTCGCTAGCTCGATGAACGATCCTGTGCTCTGACTCCGCCCAATGAAAACCAACGAACTACGCGAAAAATATTTGGCCTTTTTCGAGACCAAGGGCCACGCCCGGCGTCCGAGCGACGTGCTGGTGCCAACGTGGGATCCGTCAGTGTTGTTCACGCCGGCGGGGATGAACCAGTTCAAGGATCATTTTCTGGGCAAGGTGAAGCTCGATTTCACGCGGGCGACGACGTGCCAAAAGTGCCTGCGGACGGGCGACATCGACAACGTCGGACGCACGGCCTATCACCACACGTTCTTCGAGATGCTGGGCAATTTCAGTTTCGGCGACTATTTCAAACGCGAAGCGATTGCGTGGGCGTGGGAATTCCTGACCGACAAGAAGTGGCTCGGCATCGACCCGAAGCGGCTGTCGGTGACGGTCTACGTCGATGACGACGAAGCGGCCGATATCTGGCACAACGAGATCAAGCTGCCCACCAACCGCATCGAGCGGATGGGCGAGGCCGACAATTTCTGGCCAGCCAGTGCGCCGAGCGAAGGTCCGGACGGCGTGTGCGGACCGTGCAGCGAGATTTTTTATCATCCGGACAGCGGCAAGTCGGTTGAGATTTGGAATCTCGTGTTTACGCAGTTCAACCGCGTGGGCGATCCGCCGGATAACTTGCGGCCGCTGCCAAGCAAGAACATCGACACGGGCATGGGCCTAGAACGGACCGCCGCGACGCTGCAAGGCGTGGAGACGAACTATCACATCGACATACTCCAACCGATCGTGCTGGCGGCGGCGGAAGTTTGTGGTGTGAAGTACGATCCGGCCAGCGACAACGGCCGGCGGCTGCGGCGGATCACCGATCACGTGCGGGCGTGTGCGATGGCGGTGCACGAGAACGTCTATCCCGGAGCGCAGAAGGAAAAATACGTCATTCGGCGATTACTGCGACGGGCCGTGCTCGATGGGCATCAGATGGGCCGCAACGAGCCGTTCTTGTTTCAACTCGTCCCCGCGGTCGTCGAGATGATGAAGGCGCCGTATCCGGAGTTGTCCGAGACCGTGCAGCGCGTGCAGGACGTCATCAAAAAGGAAGAGGCGAATTTTCTCGGCACGATCGACGCCGGCTTGGCGCGGATCGAGAAGATTTTCGCCGATATGAAATCGTCGGGTCGCATGACGGTCGACGGCGGCGAGGCGGCCGAGTTGTACACGACTTACGGCGTGCCGGCCGAACTATTCGAGGCGATGGCCGCGGAAAGCAATCTCGCATTCGACTGGCCAGGCTTTCGCAAGTCGATGGAGCAGCACGGCGAAGTTTCCGGCAAGGCCGTCCATACGGTGATGGGCGGCAGCGGCCCGCTGGACGCCATTAAGAAGGTGCTGCACGAGTGCGAGTTCCTCGGCTACGAAGCGATCGAAGCGGCGGCCGAAGTGAAATTCATCGTGGCGCAGAATCATCTTTGCGATCACGTCAAAGAAGTCGGCCACGACAAGGAAATTGTCGTCGTACTCGATCGAACGCCGTTCTACGGCGAATCTGGCGGGCAAGTGGGCGACACCGGCGAGATCGTTGGCGAGAAAGGCGGCGACAAATTTCGCTTCGCGGTCACCGATACGCAGAAGGACGGACAGATTTTCAAGCACATCGGCCATTTGATCGAAGGCGAATTGCGGACCGGCGCGAAGGTGACGGCCCGCGTCGATACCGTTCGCCGCGACGGAATCCGTCGGGCCCACTCGGCCACGCACTTGTTGCACCACGCGCTGCAAAGCACGCTCGGCAGCCACGCCCAGCAGCAAGGCTCGAAGGTCGAGGACGATTACCTTCGGTTCGACTTCACGAACATGTCGCCGGTCGACGGCGATCAGCTTGAAGCGATCGCGAAGATTGTCGACGATCGCGTCGCCGCGGCCGCAGGTGTGAAGGCGGAGATTCTGCCGCTCTCCGACGCCCGGCAGCAAGGGGCGATGATGCTGTTCGGCGAAAAATATCCGGACCCGGTGCGGATGGTGTCGATGGGCGATTTCAGCCGCGAACTCTGCGGCGGCACGCATCTGGCGAACACGAGGGAAGTGGGTGCCTTCGAGATCGTCGCCGAGGAAGCAGTCGCCGCCGGGACGCGACGGATTGTCGCGCTGACCGGCGAAAAAGCTCGACAACATGCGGCGGACACGCGGCAAGCATTGGCCGATGCGGCGAAGTCGCTGGGCGTAAGCGAAGCCGAGGTATCGGCCGCGGCGACTGCGTTGGCGCTGGCGGTTCGCGATTTGAAGAAGCAGCTTTCCGGCGGTGGTGCGGCGACGAAGACAACAAAGACCGGCGGCTCATCGACCGCCAAGAAGCTTACCTACGCCCAGCAGAAAACGGCGCTTCGCGAAGCGGCTCGCACGCTGAACGTCGCACCATTCGACGTCCCGCAGCGCGTCGCCGCGCTGATTACCGAACGCGAATCACTTACCGCTCAAGCCGCTGAGCGCGCCAAAGCCGGTCCGGTGTCGGCCGACGCACTGCTCGATAAGGCCGAAACGCTTTCGCATGCCGGCGGCGAAACGACGCTCGTCGTGGCCGAAGCGGCCGTTGGCGGCGCCAACGAACTGCGGAATTTAATCGACCAGATTCGTCAAAAGACGAAGTCGTCAGCTGTGCTACTCGCCGCGAAGACGGGCGACGACGCCGTAACGCTCGTCGCCGGGTTGTCGCGAGACTTGGTCGACGTCGGAGCAAACGCGGGGAACTGGGTCCGCGAGGCGGCCAAAGCGGTCGGCGGCAGCGGCGGCGGCAAGCCAGACCTCGCCCAAGCGGGCGGCAAACAGCCGGAGAACATCGGCCAGGCCTTGGAGCTTGCGCGAAGTGCAATGCGCGAAAGCCTCGGCGGTGGCAAGTGATCGATCGTGCCGGGGGTCCGGCGGACGCAACACGAAGGGATGTCCTCGCGAACGGACGCGATTCGTGCGAGAAATCCCTAAAGTCCTTAGCACCGCGGGATTTGCTTCTATTATAATCGCCAGTACGAACACGTCGGTTGAGCGACGTCGTCTCGCGCCGATTCTGCCAGATTGCCCTGCAACTTTGCTATTCCTCATCGTTGGAGAATGTCGTGCGTTTCTTTGAACGAGCCGTCCTGTCGTTGGTCTGTTGCTTGGCTTTGGCGGCGTCGGTTCAGGCCGAACTGATGACCTCGGAGACCGGCGGCGGGCAACCGTTTTCCAATCTGCAGCCGTCGCTGGCGCTCACCGAATTCGTGCAGTCGCAGGGTGTCTATCCGTCGGAAGGTGGCGGCGGAAATGACTTGGCGTTTATCGGCCAGGTCCGCCGATTCGCCGGGAATTTCGCGCCGGGCAGTTTTCCTCGCACGGAAGGACAACTCTTACCGATCGCGCAAAACACGGCGCTATTCTCGCTCTATGGGACGACCTATGGGGGCGATGGGGAAACGACGTTTGGTATGCCCGACCTTGGCGGCCGCGCGGTTGTCCATCCCAACGGCAGCGCACTGCGGCTGGGCGCGAAGATCGGGACGAACGACGTCACGCTTTCGCAGTCGCAGATGCCAAACCACAATCATTCGCTTCCGGTGCCGCTGAACGTCACGGGAACGGCGGGCGGCGGACAGTCGTTTTCAAACACTCAGCCTTCGCAGGCGCTCAACCACATCATCGCGCTGACGGGCATTTATCCAACCGAGGAGAGCGGAACGGGCGGCCAGAAGTTTCTCGGTCAGGTGTCGCTATTCGGCGGGAACTTCGCACCGGGCGGATGGGCGCTGGCCGAGGGCCAGTTGTTGGCGATCTCGCAACACGATGCTCTGTTCTCGCTGCTCGGGACGACGTATGGCGGTGACGGCGAGACGACGTTTGGACTGCCCGACTTACGCGAGCGGACGGCCGTTCATGCCGGTTCGGGAGGACCGTATCGGCTTGGCGAGCAGATGGGATCGGCCGACGTCACGCTCTCCGAAGCACAGATGCCAACGCATCACCACACCTACGCGCCGGCCAACGCATTGACCGGCGACGCGGGCGGTGGCGCAGCTTTATCGAACATGCAACCGTCGCTGGCGATTAATTACATCGTGGCGACGCAGGGTGTCTTTCCCTCTCGCGAGGGCGGCGCACCGGACGAGACATTTCTCGGTGAAGTGGCGATGTTTGCCGGTAACTTCGCGCCGCGCGGTTGGGCGTTTGCCGACGGCCAATTACTGCCGATCGCTCAGAATCAGGCGCTGTACTCTCTGTTGGGAACGACGTACGGCGGCGATGGCGAAGTGACGTTCGCGCTGCCGGATTTGCGCGGCCGAGCGCTTTTGCATGCCGACGGCGGGGCTTGGAGTTTGGGGCAATTCGGCGGCAGCGAGTCGACGTTCCTCACGGTGGCGAACTTGCCCGCTCACACGCATAGCGTGCCCGTGCCGGAGCCGTCGTCGTTGCTGTTGCTGTCGTTGGGCTTTTCGACGGCAACGCTGGTTCGTTGGCGACGTTCTGTGGCGCGGTTCACGTCGTAACGCATCGTCTCGTTGCGCGGGCTTTACGTTCCCAGCCTTAGCGAATCGGTCGCCAGGACGCGAGATGCGTGCTCGGACGGCGACCAGCCCATGCACCGTTTGAATACGGTCGAGAAGACGAACGGATTCTCGTAGCCGACCTCCGCGGCGACGGAGGCGACCTTGCGGGCATCGTCGGCGAGCAGTTCCGCAGCGCGGCGCATGCGCAGCCAGATCAGTTGCTGCCGCGGAGTTCGGCCTAGTTCGCGGCGACAGAGTCGTTCGAGTTGTTTTTCACTCAAGTGGACTTTGCGGGCCAATTCGGCGTTCGTCCACGCGTGGCGTAAGTCGGCGGCGACTTTTTGCCACAAACCGAAAATGCGCTCGTCGATGCGTCGCGGTTCGGCGAATCGCAGCACGTAGTCGACGACGAGTTTCAACCAGCCGTCGATCGCCGCGGCCGCGCGGTCCCGCGAGCACTCGTGGTAGAGGCCCATGGTTGCCAAGCGGAGCGGCTCGGGGTCGAAATCCGCGAGCACGGGAGAGTTGGTGTTGGCGACCGGCTGCTGGCCCGGGTTTTCTTGAAACCGCACCCAACAGAAGTCCCACTGTTTTTCTTTTGGCGTGTGGAAGGCGTGGCGCGTGCCGGGTGGGAGCAGGAACGCCTGGCCTGCTCGGCATCGCTTCAACCGTCCGTCGATAATGACGCGGCCCTCGCCGGCGAAACAAGCAAGAAAGTAGCTTCCGCCGAGCTTCGTGCGGACGATTTCAAATGGAGCCGGCATCGCGGCAACGCCCAAGTGAACGATCTGATACTCCTTGAGCAGGGCGCAGACCGGCGAATCGACTAGCCAGGGCCGCCGATCGCGGTCGGTGGCCCGCACCGTCCAGGTCTTGGCTCGGCGGCTGCGGATGTCGGTTTCGGATAGGTATTGGTCGTTTCGTGCCATGTATTGGGGAGCCGGTTTGGATACACTTAAGATATCTGGCCATGTTGATGGTTGCCGACTGCGGCGAACTAAGCCTTTATCGCCCATCAGCGCCCCGCCGGTGTACCCTGCCTTCCGCCAAACCAGCCTACCTTCCCGCTCAAGATCATGGAACGACTTCGTTTCGCACTCGTCGCGCTCTCGTGCTGCGCCGCCGGATTGTCGACAACCTCCGCGGCGACCGCTGAAGCGGCCGAGAAGAGCGACGCCGATCAAAAGGCTGACGCCGCCAAGGTCGACTTCACCCGCCACATTCAACCGATCCTGGCCAAGCGGTGTTTCAAGTGTCACGGACCGGCGGAAAGCGAAGCGGGTCTGCGTCTCGACCAACGCGAGGCGGCCGTGGCGGAATTAGAGTCTGGCGAAGCGGCCATCGTGCCCGGCAAGGCCGACGCGAGCGCCTTGTTGCATCGCATCGCCGAAAGCGACGCCGATTTGCGGATGCCGCCCGAGGGCGAAGGCAAGCCGCTCTCCGCGGAGGAGATCGCCACGATCCGCCGCTGGATCGAACAGGGTGCCGAGTGGAGTCAGCATTGGGCGTTCACCGCGCCGACGCGGCCAAACGTGCCGAAGCCGCGCGATGCCGGTTGGGTCCGCAACCCGATCGATGCGTTCATTCTCAGCCGGCTCGATGGGGCCGAATTGAAACCGGCTCCGCCCGCCAACAAGCTCGCGCTGCTCCGCCGTGCTTACTATGACCTCGTGGGTCTGCCGCCGACGCCGGAAGACGTCGATGCGTTCCTGGCCGACGATTCGGAGAACGCTTACGAAAAAGTCATCGACCGACTGCTCGATTCGCCGCACTACGGAGAGAAGTGGGCCCGCCAGTGGCTCGATCTGGTCCGCTATGCGGAAACCAACGGCTACGAGCGCGACAATCCCAAGGACAACGTCTGGAAGTATCGCGATTACGTTATCGCGGCATTCAACGAAGACAAGCCCTATGATCGGTTCGTGATCGAGCAACTGGCCGGCGACGAGTTGGACGAGCCGACGGCGGAATCGATCACGGCGACCGGCTATTATCGGCTCGGTCTGTGGGACGACGAGCCGGTCGACGGCGAGCAGGCGTTCTACGACGGGCTGGACGACGTGATCGTCACCAGCAGCGAGGCGTTTCTCGGCCTGACGGTCGGTTGCGCTCGCTGCCACGACCACAAGCTCGATCCGATCCCGCAGACCGACTATTACCGGATGCAGGCGTTCTTTGCGAATCTCCAGCACGGCAATACACAACGCGACGTCGGCACGGAAGAAGCACGGAAAAAACACGCCGAACTCGAGCGCGAGCATGGCGAAGCGCTAAAGCGGCTACGCGAGCAGATCGCGTCAATAGAGAATCGCATCTACGAAACGTTCTCCAATCCGGAGAAGGAGGACGCCAAGGACGACCGCGTTCGCCGGGAGATGATCGCCGAACGTCGCGGTCGCGTGCTCGCCAAGGACGAGCTTCGCGAGTATCTGGCGCTAAAAGAGGAAGAACAACGCGCGTCGCGAACGAAGTTGCCGCCGCTCGACAAGGCGCTCGCCGCGCAAGAAAAAGGGGACCGCGCGCCCGACACGTTCGTGCTCGCCCGCGGTAACGCCCACGCCAAAGGCGACAAGGTCGAGCCGGGCGTTCCCCAGGCCATTGCCGTCGGCAAGTTGGAATTGCCCGATGTCGGCCGCAACGGCTCTTCCGGCCGGCGGCTGGCATTGGCCCGCTGGATCGCATCGCCGGAAAACCCGATGACCGCCCGCGTGATGGTCAACCGCCTTTGGCAGTTCCACTTCGGCCGCGGCATCGTCCGATCGAGCAGCGACTTCGGCTACCAGGGGACGCCGCCGACCCACGGCGACTTGCTCGACTGGCTGGCCGCGGAGTTCGTCGATCGCGGCTGGAGCATGAAGTCGATGCACAAACTGATCATGATGTCGAGTGCGTATCGCATGTCGTCGGCAGGCGATGAGGCCGCCCTGACCAAAGACCCGACAAATGAACTGTTCTGGCGATTCGACATGCGGCGGCTGACCGCGGAAGAAGTTCGCGATTCGATCCTCGCGGCCAGTGGCGAGTTGAACTCGAAAATGTACGGCCCCAGTGTTTTCCCGCCGCTGCCCGCCGAAGTGCTGGCCACCGCGTCGCGGCCCGGTGCGGGCTGGAACAAATCGTCGCCGGAAGAAGCCGCACGGCGGAGCATCTACGTCCACGTCAAGCGTTCGCTGCGGCATCCGATGCTGCAAAGTTTCGACGCACCGGATACCGACACGGGGTGCGCGGTGCGCGTGAGCACGACCGTGCCCACGCAGGCGCTGAGCATGTTGAACAGCCGATTCATGGGCGAACAGGCGGGAGAACTGGCCAAACGTCTCACGGCCGAACGGCCCAACGGGTTGCCGGCGAAGGTGATCCACGCGATTCGCGTCACGACGGGTCGCACGCCCGATGATCGTGAAGTCAACGACGACATCAAATTCATCGAAGCACTGCAGGCGGACGAAGGCCTCACGGCCGAGCACGCCCTGCGGCATTACTGCCTGATGATCCTCAATACGAACGAATTCGTTTACTTGGACTGACCGATCGCATTCGATCGACCGGGAGTACGGCCATGACGGAAGTAACGCGCGATAGTTTCTGCCGGCGCACGCGCCGCGAATTTCTCTGGCAGGCCGGCGGTGGCTTTACGGCCTTGCCGCTGCTGTCGATGCTTTCCGGCGACGGCTTTCTGGCGAAACAAGCGGTTGCCGCCGACGGGACCGCGCAATTCGTCAATCCGCTAGCGCCAAAGCCGCCGCATTTCGCGCCGAAGGCGAAGAGCGTCATCTTCTTGTTCATGTACGGCGGGCCGAGCCACATCGACACGTTCGATTACAAGCCCAGCATGTACGGCATGGACGGCAAGACGATCGACGTCAAAACGTTCGGCCGCGGTGGGCACAAGAACAAGGGTCGCATCGTCGAACCGAAATGGAAGTTCAAGCAATACGGCCAATGCGGCAAGTGGGTCAGCGAACTGTTTCCTCATGTAGCTACCTGCGTCGACGACATCGCCTTTCTCCATTCGATGACGGCCGATTCGCCGATTCATGGCTCGGCCATGTTGATGATGAACTCCGGCAAGATCATCAGCGGCGCGCCGGCGCTCGGTTCGTGGGTTAATTATGGTTTGGGCAGCGTCAACGAAAACCTGCCCGGCTTCGTCGTCATGCTCGATAAGACTGGCGGCCCGATCAGCGGCGCGAAAAACTGGTCGAGCGGATACATGCCCGCGTCGTATCAGGGCGTGAACGTGCGAAGCGAAGGCGTGCCGATTCTGGACTTGCGCTTGCCCGATGGCATGACGCGATCGGCTCAGCGGCGGCTGATCGACCGATTGCAGGAAAAGAATCGCCAGCACCAACTCCGTCAACTCGACAATTCGGACCTTGCCGCGCGAATCGCTAGTTACGAGTTGGCGTATAAGATGCAGCAGCACGCGCCGGAAGCGGTCGATCTGGCCGACGAAACCGAGAAAACGCAGAAGCTATACGGATACGACCAACCGCGAACGCAGGACTTCGCCCGCAAGTGCATTCTCGCGCGGCGGCTGGTGGAGCGCGGTGTGCGGTTCATTCAGGTTTATTCCGGCGGAAATCACAACGACGCCAACTGGGACGCCCACGGCGACCTGGAAAAGAACCACAATTACCACGCCGGCAACACCGACCAGCCGATCGCCGGCTTGCTCAAAGATCTTAAACAGCGCGGCCTGCTCGATAGCACGTTGGTCGTATGGGGCGGGGAATTCGGCCGGCAACCGACCGCCGAGTACGCCAAGGGAACGGGCCGCGATCACAACGCCTACGGATTCACCATGTGGATGGCCGGCGGCGGTATCAAGGGCGGCGTTTCGGTCGGCACAACCGACGAACTCGGCTCGGCGGCCGTTGAAAAGCCGATGCACGTGAAGAATCTGCACGCCACGATCTTGCACCAGATGGGCCTCGATCCAAATCAGCTGTCGTATTTCTACGGCGGACTAGACCAGAAACTGGTCGGTGTCGAGCACGTCGAGCCGATCGAGGACATTATTTAAACTCCGTACCACAGCGTTCACGCGCGTCGCGCCGTCCACGTCCAATGCCGGTCGGTCGTTTGCGCCACAGTGTTGCGGGCAAATCCTAATTCTGCGACGAGAGATTGGATTTCGCTCAGGCTCAGCGCCGCGTGAAGCGATTCGGCAAACATTCGTCGTTGATGCTCGTTGGCTCCGGCCGCATACGTCTCGACGAGTCGGTCGAGCGACTGCCGATTGTCCGGCCGCAGCAAGTCGCGAAAAAAGAGTAGCCCGCCGGGGGCGGTCGTGCGAACGGCCTCGGCCAATACGGAGCGTGGTTCGGGGATGTGATGCACGATGCTGTTCGAGATAACAGCGGCGAACGAACGGTCCGCGTAGGGCAATTGCTTGGCGTCGGCCAATTCGAGGCGAATGCGTTCGCCCAGCGCGGTGTCCGCGACATTCTTCGCCGCCACGGCTAGCATGGCCGCTGCTGCGTCGATGGCGATCACCTCGACGGCCGCCAAACGCCGGCACAATTCGATGGGGATTTGTGCCGTTCCCGCGCCAAGGTCGAGAACTGTCAAACTTCCCGCGTCAGGCGGACCGCCGCCGGCCTGGGCATTGGCGCTCACATTCGCGAGAACGGCCGGCAGTGCCGCGATCAAATCTGTCACGAACGCTCGATTCACCTCGGCGTGATCCATCGCGTCGTAATCGCGGGCTTCCTCCGACGTATCCATCACTTCGGGTTCGAGAATCCTGGTTAGCATGTTGGGCTCGGTTCGCGGGGTTCGCGCGCCGCACGACGCGAATCTGGTTTCGTCAACTACAAAAAACATCGAGTCGCGAATTCGGTTGGCTCCGGCATCGATTGTATCAACCGCGATGGCGACCTTTTCAAATGAGTCCGACAAATCCCGCACGTTCAGGTCTGGGTCGGTGAACGAGCATTGCGCCGCTTCCCGAAGTTTCGTTCGCCGCCGGCCGCTAGCGATGCTGGCGACGGCAATCGGCGTTGGGGAATTTGAGCGCGTCGTGCTAGATTACGCCTTCTGCGTAGAGCCGCTCGTCGCCGCTGCGCCGGACGAACGTCGTCTACGGAGAACCAAATAGCAAGGAGGCTGTCCATGTCCAACACCGCGTTGCGGTTCGTTCACGCTAGCGATTTTCATCTAGAACAGCCGCTGCGTGGGCTGTTGGACGCGCCAGACGCGATGCGGCCGCTGCTCGCCGATGCCGCGTACCGAGCGGCGATTGCGGTGTTCGATACGGCAATCGATCGGCGTGCCGACTTCGTCGTATTGACCGGAAACCTGGTCGATTCGCAAACCGCCGGCCCGCGGGGCACGGCGATGCTGGTCGGGCAATTTGAGCGGCTGGACTCGGCGGGAATCGGCGTTTACTGGCTATCCGGCGATGTCGACGCAACCGACCGCTGGCCGGAAGCCGTGGAACTGCCGACGAACGTGCATCGCATCGACGCCGGCCGCGGCGAATGTCTGTTGCATTGGCGCGACGGTGCGTCGATTGCGCGGCTGGGGCCGCTCGGTGCGTTGCCGCGTCGGAGTCGCGCTGGCGAAGTCGCGTCGAATGTACAAGCAGGCGACGGCGACCCGTTCACAATCGGCCTGGCCCGCGGCACGCCGCGGCTAGCGGCGGGCGAGGCACCGTTCGATTATCTTGCTCTGGGCGGCGAGCACGAGCGCCACATCGTTCACAGCGGTTCGCCGTGGGTCGTTCATGCCGGCAGCCCGCAGGGCCGTTCAATTCGCAATCCCGGTCCACACGGCTGTACGCTCGTGGAAGTCGACGATGGCGGGCACGTGCGGGTCGCCTTGCGGACCACGGACTTCGTCCGCTGGCGAGGTGAGCAGCTCTCGCTAGACGACTGTCAATCTCGTGCGCGGTGGGAAACGCTGCTGCGAGATCGTTTGGCAGTCGTTGCTGCAGAGGCTGGCGACAGGGCGGTACTGCTGCGTCTGAAGTTATTGCCCGGCACTGCGGCGACGGCCCGCTACGAGCGGGAGCGGCTGGCGTCGGAAAGGCTTGCTTGGCTCCGCGAGACGTACGCCAAGGAGCCCCAGCCGATCTGGACGGGTGGCGTCGATCACGAACCGACGACCGTTAAGGTACCTGACGAGCGCGACACGATTTTCGGCGAGTTCATGCGGACGTTAGACGAAATCCGTGGCGACTCGGGTGCGGATATTGAACTGGGGGCCTACATCGGCGAGACGGC
>JAJDEG010000564.1 GCA_029259895.1 Planctomycetota bacterium | reverse complement strand
GCCAATAAGGATGTGCTCGACATTCTTCCCAACGGCGCGAATCTCACGCTCCTCGGTGGCGACGTCATCGTCGCCGAAACCACGCAAGGCAATGCGACGATCGGCGTGAACGAAGTCCAGCGGATCACGCTGCCCCTTGAGACTACCGGCGGAACGTTTTCGGTCTCGTTCGGCGGCAACACGGCGTCGGGCATCGCCTACGATGTGAACGGAAACGCCCTCGAAAGCGCGCTCGTCGCCGCTGGCATCGCCGGCGGAAACGTCCGCGTGTCCGGCGGATTCCGCGGCCCTTGGATCGTCGAATTCCGCGGCAGCGAAGGCGCGAAAGACCAACCGTCGCTCACCGTCGACGGCAGCGATCTGTCTGGCGGAGTGTCGGGCAGCGTCGTGCCAACGACCAACGCCGTTGCCGAGGTGCAGCGCGTTTCGCTTCCTGCCGGCGTGACCGGCGGAACGTTCACGTTGTCGTTCGACGACGGCAGCGGCTCGGACACGACGCCGCCGTTGCCGTTCAACGCGACCGCGGCGCAAGTCCGCACGGCGCTGGCTGGATTGACGTCGATCGGTGCGAACAGCGTAAACGTCTCCGGTCCCACCGGCGGACCGTGGAACGTCTCGCTCACGGGCATAGCGGCCGCTTCCCCCAACTTGATCGCGGGCAACGCCGCCAACTTGACCGGCGGCATCACGCTCGGCGCGCAACAGACCGTGCCCGTCAGCGGAGCCAACGAGCGGCAGCAAGTCTCGCTCTCCGGCGCCACGGGCGGCACGTTCCAACTGACCTTCAACAACAACGTAATCTCGCGGACCACTCCGCCAATCCCGTTCGATGCCACCGCCCAGGAAGTGCGTTCCGCGCTTGCCGGATTGGGCAACATCAATGGCGAGGCAAACGTCAACGCCACCAGTCCGAATTCGGCCGGCGGGCCGTGGACCGTCGAGTTCACCGGCGCGCTTGCCGCCACTGACCTTCCCACGCTCAGCTTCAATCCCACGGGACTTGTCGGCAACCCGATCGCTCAGATTTCGAATATCACCCAAGGCGAGACGCCAAACCAAACGCAGATCGTCGACCTCGCCGGCGCAACCTCGGGACAATTCCGCCTTCAATTCGGCGCATCGCAGTCCGACCCGATCGCGTTCAGCGCCACGCCAGCTCAAGTTCAGGCAGCGCTCGTGCCGCTGTTCTCCGTTGCCGGCACGAGCGTGACCGGCGGCCCCGGCCGGTACTTCATCGAATTCGTCGGTCCGTTCGGCGGTATTCCGATTGCCATCTTGCAAGTCGTCGATTCGACGCTCGCCGGCGGCGGCGCGGCGAGCGTGACCGAAACGCTCGGCGCCAGCGAAACGCAAACCATTACCGCGAACCCGCAGGCCACCGGCGGGACGTTCACTCTCTCCTACCTCGGCCAAACGACGCTGCCAATCCCATACGATGCCACGCCGGACGTCGTCCGCGCCGCCTTGGCGGCGCTACCCAACATCGGCGGAATCGCGAACGTCGCCGTCAGCAGCCCCAACGCCGCCGGCGCGCCCTTCGACGTGCAATTCATCGGCTCGCTGGCCGGCACGAACGTCGCGCCGCTCCTCGCCGATGCCAGCAGATTGGCCGGCGCGTTTACCAGCCCCAACGCCATTCAATCTTCGGTCACGACGCCCGGCGTCAACGAGCGGCAGACGATCTCGCTGCCAGGGGCCACCGGCGGAAGTTTCGAGATACAATTTGCCGGCCGGATCACGAGCGCGATCACGTTCGACGCCGCGAATCCGTCCACCACGGCAAGCAACATCCAAACGGCGCTCGCTGCGCTGCCGTCCGTCGGTGCCGGCAACGTGTCCGTGACCAGTCTTGGCGGCAACCAATTCCGCGTCGAGTTTCGCGGTCCATTCTCGGCGTCGGACGTAACGTCGATGAGCTTGCGAACGCAGGGACTAACCAGCAATCTCATGGTCGCGGTCGATGAGTTGATTATGGGCCGCGGATCGAACGAAGTTCAAACGATCACGCTGCCGCCAGGCACGACCGGCGGTTCGTTCACCGTCGCCTTCGACGGCAGCGCCGCCGCCACGGTCGATTTCGACGCTTCGGCCGCCGAAGTGCAAACGCAACTCGAAAGCCTGAGCACCATCGGCGTAGGCGACGTCAACGTCACCAGCAGAAACGCCACTGGCGGCCCGTGGGTCGTCGAGTTCACCGGCGCGCTGGGTAGTGCGAACCGCCCGGCCATTGATGCCGATGGCGCATTGCTCGACGTGACCGGCGGGGGCATCGAGGTCGACGAAACCACGCCTGGTGCGAACGGCCAGACCAAAGTGCTGGCCGCGACGCAGTTCAAAACCATCGATAGCGTCGAGCTTTTCCAAATCGAAGGCGGCGGCGGCGACGATCGGCTGATCATCGAAGGCGCGATCCAATTCGCCCAAGGCATCTACTTTGACGGTGGCGACGGCAACGACTTTCTGGAAATGGTGTCCCGCCACGCAACCCCCGAATTCGTGCTGCCGATCTTCCCGGACGACACGCAGGCCGTGTTCACGATGGACGCGCGAACGTTCCAATTCGCCGGCGTCGAAGGCGGGCTGATTCTCGACGGCCAGTCGCGGGCCGCCATCGCCACGCTCTCCGGCACCGACGACGGCAACGACATGCGGTTCGTCGGCGTCGGCTCGCAGCGGGCCACCTTCGCCCGCGATGGGCAAGTGACGACCACACTCCGCGGTTTCGGCGACGGCAGCACAATCAACCTCCGCGGTGAGCAGGGCGACGACACGATTTCGATCGCGCTCGGC
This sequence comes from Planctomycetota bacterium, assembly GCA_029259895.1. Taxonomy (GTDB): domain Bacteria; phylum Planctomycetota; class Planctomycetia; order Pirellulales; family PLA5; genus PLA5. Next base: position 4,801 of record JAJDEG010000564.1, on the reverse strand, counting down.
GGCGTCACCGAGTTCACCACGATCAACGTCGACGGTGGTGGTCCGGCCGGAGCCGACGCCATCCGCTTCGAGGGCACCGCCGGCGACGACACGTTCACGTTCCAACACGCGGCCGACTCGACCGAGAACGGCCAGACGATTGTCGGGGGGACGACGCCCTCGACCATCGATTTCGTGGGCTTCGCCGACGTGTCGTTCGTTGGCCTCGGCGGGAACGACAGCTTTACGGCCAACGCGCCGCGCGCGGGGAACGACAACATTCTCGTGTTCCCCATTCTCGCTAACGACAGCTCGTATATTTGGACGACGCTCCGCGAAGATACCGTGCCGCCGGGGCCGATACCGACTCGGCCCGACGTCGTCTACCCGGAAATCCCGCTGTCGAGTATCGAGAACCGCACGTTCAACACCGGCACCGGCACGGACTCGCTCACCTTGCTTAGCGACAACGCCCCCGGTGTGAACAGCAGCGCGACGGTCGTCGGCGGCAATAGCATCACGTCGCTGTTCTACGGCGATCAGGAAACGGTGTTCATTCACGACGTCGGCGAAAAAGACTCGGTCGTACTCGAGATCGGCAGCGTCGAAGACTCGATCGACGTTACGCCCGGCGTGGGCCTCGATATCTTCGTAAACACCGGCGTGGGCAGCGACGTTCTCACGTATCGCGGCGAGGGCGGCGACGTCTCGGTCGATACTGCCACCGCCACGATCTCGCAGGCTGGTGTCGGCGACGTTATTTACAGCGGCGTCGATCATGTCGTACTGGTCGACGGCGCTGGCCTCTCGATCGCCGGATCGGAGGACGATGACGAATTCACGTACACGCCGCTCGCCGCCGACGGTGGCCGCGTGCGATTGGCCGGAGCGGTGACCGATTTCGAGATGGACGAATTCGCCAGCCTGCTGCTCATCGGCAACGGAGCCGCGGCGGACCGCGTCACCGTCGAAGGAACCAACGGCCGCGACCAGATCATCGCCAACGGCGGCACACGGACGGTAAGCGTTCGCAATGCCGCCGGCACGTTGTTGCTGCCCGTCGGATTGGATGCGTCGATCGAACTCGCCGTGCTCGACGGCCGCGATGGCGACGACCTGTTCCTGATCTTGCCGGAACCGGGCGCGAACAACACGGCCCTGCAAGTGTTCGTCGACGGGGCGGCCCCCAACGGCTTCGACCGCCTCGTCGTTCAGGACGAGGGTACCGGCAATGTCGTGCGGCACCACCAGAGCCTCGATCAGCAGAGCGGCGCAATCGTCGTCGGCCAGTTGCCGTCGATCGGTTATGCCAACATCGAGCGAGTCGACATTCTGCCGCTCAACTCCGCCACGGGCGGCACCGGCGCGGACGGCCTCGGCCGCATCGTCGTATTCCATTCCGACGAGCTCGAACAGAACGACAGCCGCCTGAACTCGACCGAGTTCGGCGACCTCGAGCAAACCTCGCACAAGCCGAACATCGATCCCGGCCGGGAGACAGATCCCTTCGGCGTCGGGTTGGACCTTCCCGGTGATGAAGACTGGTACCGCTTCGTGGCGACGAACACCGATACGCTGCGGTTTGGCCTCGTGTTCGACACGGTCGGCACGCTCGCCAACGGCAACCCCGGTCTGCCCGGCGATGGCTTGCTGCGGATCGACGCCTACGACGCGGCGGGCAATCCGATCGCCAAGATTCCCGGCGAAGGCGCTTCCACGCACACCGTCGGCGTCGAAACCGGACTGGCGTACTTCCTCCGCGTCCGCGGCGCGACGCCCGAAGCGATCAACCTCTACGACTTCACCATTGAGGACTTGGACAACATCGGCCCGCAAGTGACGGGCGTCTGCATTACGGACAATCCGGCCACCGAGCGGGACGAGTGTCAGTACAACCTGTTCGCGCCCAAGCCCGAGACTGACGGCCCCACGCCGCTCGCCGACCGGCTGACCGTCAACATTCGCGATCTCGCCGAGCGGTTTCCCGGCTTTCTCTATCCCGCGCTCGACGAGACGATCGCCCTCACGCCGGGCCAGTACCGTGTCGTCGGCGACGCCAACGGTGTCATTCCGATCAAGTCGATCACCGTCACCAACGATCCTGTCATCGTCGGCCAAGAGGCCACCGCCAGCATCGTGCTCGAATTCTTCTCGCCGCTGCCCGACGATCGGTTCACGCTGTTCGTCTCCGACGCGCTCACCGATCCGACGGGCATCCACCTCGACGGCGAATCGAACGCCGCCGAACCGCAGCCCGCGCCGAGTTTTCCCAGCGGCGACGGCGTGGAGGGCGGCGATTTCCTCGCCCGTTTCACCGTCGACAGCCGCCCCGAAATTGGCGTCTGGAGCGCCGGCAGTGTGTACGTCGACACCAACGGCAACAACCTCTGGGATCCGACGAACACGGACTTCACGAACCGCGATATCACTTACGTCCTTGGCTTCACCAGCGACAATCTGTTCGCCGGCAATTTCTCGGCCATCGCCGCACCCCCGCCAGTTGCCGCACCGGGCGCACCGCAACCGGCCGGCGGCGTGCCCGCCCCGATCGTCGCCGACGGCTTCGACAAGCTCGGCGGATATGGTTTTGCCGGCGGCAGCTATCGCTGGCTGATCGACATCACCAACGACGGCGTGCCGGACATCGTTCATCCCGAACCGGCGGCGATCAACGGCGTGCCCGTGGCCGGCAACTTCGACCTCAATCTCACCAACGGCGACGAAGTCGCCCTGTTCACCGGCACGAAGTGGTGGTTCGATACGGATCACGATTATCGCGTCGACGCACAGTTGTCGACCTCGATGCGCGGCACGCCCACCGTCGGCGACTTCAACGGCGACGGCTTCGACGATCTGGCAACCTGGTCGAACGACGTCTTCTACATCGACCTATACAACCCGGCTCTGGCCAGCGCGCTGAAATGGGATGGCGTGGCCGACGTATCGTTCGGATTTGGCTTCCCCGGCATTCTCGAAAAGCCGGTCGCGGCCGACATGAACCGCGACGGGTTTGAGGACATCGGCCTGTGGGTGCCGAACCGTAGCGGCGCGATTCCCGATACGGCAGGCGAATGGTATTTCTTGATTTCGGTCGATCCGAACACGGACCGGCACGTGTCGATCCTCGATCGAATCATCGTCGACCCCACCACGGGGCAGCCGGTGATCAAGTACACGCCGATTCCGTTCGGTCACGACATGCTCGCGCAATTCGGCGACGAGTTCGCGCTGCCGGTCGTCGGCAACTTCGATCCGCCGGTTGCCCCGTCGCCGTCGGAGCCGGTCATGGTGACCGACATCGCCGTTCGCGGCAGCGGCTGGGCCGCCTCTCCCGCGGCCGCTTCGAGCAGTGCAGGCGGGCTCAACGGAGTTCCACTGGCCATCGACGCGACCGCCGAGCATCTGCCGCTCGCTGGCGTCGATCAGATCGTGGTTCGCTTCGCCGCCGACGCCGAAGTGCAGTTCGACGACTTGGCCGTTTCGAGCACGACGGGCACGTCCTACGCGATCGACGCCTTCGCCTACAATCCGGCGACGCAAACCGCGACCTGGACGCTCGACAGGCCGCTCGACGTGGATCGCGTGCGGCTATCGTTAACCAACGCAGGGCTGGTCGTCTGGTCGAAGTCGGTCAGCGTGCTTCCCGGCGATTTCGATGCCAGCGAAACGGTTGACCGGGCCGACTTGGCTGCGGCCGTAGCCGCGATGTTCGGCAGCAATTCGACCGCCACCGCGGCGGCCGATCTCAACGGCGACGGTCGCCTCGACGTGCGCGACATGATTGCTCTGCGCAATCGGCTCGGTACGTCGCACTCCACCCCGGCGGCAAGTGCCGCGGCCGCAGGCGCAATCACCGCGCAAGCGACGGGCCGAAGGATCGATCGAGCGACCGCCGGCGACCGCAGCGCGGCCCGCCGCAGAATCGCCCGCCCGGCCCAAGTCGATGCGGCGTTGGCATCGTTCGATTCCGTTCGCGACCGACGTCGATCGTAACGCAAACGATCGAAGAAAATCCGACGCACCTCACATTTCGGCAAACACGCCGCACTGTGTAGCGCCGGAAATCGGGGCGAATGTGCGATCTGCTCGGCCAAGTCGAATCAAAAGGAATTTCCGGCCGCCAGCGGGCTCGTGTTCTAGCCGTCCGTTGAATTAACGCTCTTTTGGCCAGCTTCGGATTTAGGCGGAGTGCGATTGCCCTGACCCGCGAACCAAGCCAACGCGGCGTAGCGTTAAAGCAAGCCGCTCTATTCTACCGACCAGCGAAAGCACACGCGAATTCAACCGAACGACCAAATTCGGCGGCCAAACCCGGCCGGAACACCCTCGATCCGCCCCACCACGAACAAGAACACGACCCGCGACGAAAACCGCCGCGGGTCGTGTTTACCGAATCACATGATCGGCCGAGTGATCGCCAATAGGCGACAGAAATCATCTACTCCCCTTTTGACGTATCAGCGTCCTTCGATAGCACGATAATCTGCGACTTTTGAACGTCGATGTAGAACAGATGTTTGTCGTCGGCCGTGGCGGCTACGCAGGAGTTCTTGCAGCCGGGCTGGACGCTGGCCGTGCCGACCATGCCGAGGTACTTTCCGTCGGGCGTGAAGTGCTTGACCGCGCCGTTGCTTTCGGCGACGTACAGATTTCCCGACGCCGTGAAGCAGAGGTTCATCGGGTTGCAGCAGCCGCCGAAGTTTTCGCCATCCCCTTCGCGATCGCGTTTGCCGAACGATCCAAGCTCTTTCCCGTCGCGATCGAATTTCGCCACGCGGTGCCGCGAATTCTCGGAGACGAACAGCACGTCGCCGTGGCATTG
>JAJDEG010000563.1 GCA_029259895.1 Planctomycetota bacterium | reverse complement strand
CGCGGCCGCCCGGCCAGCGGTCCGCTCGACGGAAGCGGTCGCCGCAGCGTCTATCTCGGCGTGCGGCGAAATTTCCTCTCGCCCATGATGCTCGCCTTCGACACGCCATCCCCCGTGTCGACGGTCGGCCGCCGCAACGTGTCGAACGTCCCGGCCCAGGCGTTGATCCTGCTCAACGGACCATTCGTGATCGAGCAAGCCCGCGTGTGGGCCGGCCGCGTACTTCGCGACGGTCCGGCGACGGCCTCGGAGCGCATCGACCGCCTATATCGCGAAGCGTTCGCCCGCGGCGCGACGGCCGAAGAGATCGCCGACGCCCTGACGTTCCTCGACGCCCAAGGCGAAGCGCTCGGGATCGCGGCCGACGCGCGGGCGAACGACCCGCGGCTATGGGCAGATTTTTGCCACGTCCTGTTCAACGTGAAAGAGTTTGTATTCGTTAATTGAGTCGCTATCGATGAAACTGTAGGGTGGGTCGAGCGGAGGCGAGGCCCACCAGATTGTTGCTTCGTCCCTTCGGGCACGGTGGGCGTCGCTCCACTCGACCCACCCTACACCTTGATTCGCGCCTTCCCGCGCGTCGCCGCCATGTCGCACTGCCGTCGATTCACCGCCGCCCCGCTATCGCGCCGCGATATGCTCGCGCGCTGCGCCAGCGGTTTCGGCGCGGTCGCGATGTCGGCGATGTTGGCCGAGGAGTCGCGTGCGAGTGCCGATACGCGCCGCGATCCGTTCGCCCCGCGGCCGACGCATTTCGCTCCGGCGGCGCGGAACGTGATCTTCCTGTACATGGACGGCGGCCCGTCGCAGGTCGACACGTTCGATCCGAAGCCGCGGTTGACGAAGGAAAACGGCAAGCCGTTCGGCGACACGATCGAACCGACGCAGTTCGACAACAACGGAGCGACGTTGGGCAGCCCCTGGACGTTTCGGCAGTACGGCCAGAGCGGAATCCCGGTGAGCACGTTGTTCCCCCACGTCGCTGAGTGCGTCGACGATCTAGCGGTCGTCCGCTCGATGGTGTCGAACTTTTCCGAACACACCACGGCAAACTACTTCCTGCACACCGGCTCCGGCCTGCAAGGACGCCCGTCGATGGGCGCATGGACCACCTATGGCCTGGGGAGCGAATGCCGCGACCTGCCCGGCTTTATCGTCCTCAACGGCGGCCTGATTCCGCCCGGCGGATTGGACAACTTCAACAGCGGCTTTCTGCCGGCGACGTACCAAGGTTCGATCTTCCGACCGACCGGCGCGCCCGTGGCGAACATTCGGCCGACCGAACGCAGCGAGCAGTTGCAGCGGAACAAGCTGGCCCTGCTCGAAAAGCTCGATCGGCACGTCGTCGAGCGGAGCGGATCGAGCGACGCACTCGAATCGGCCATTGCCAACTACGAAACGGCCTTCCGCATGCAGGCGGTCGTACCGAAGCTGGTGGACATGAGCGGCGAAACGGCGGCGACGAAGCGGGTGTATGGTCTAGACGCCGAGTACAAGCACACGCAGACGTTTGGCGCGGCGTGCCTGTTGGCCCGTCGACTCGTCGAGCAGGGCGTGCGGTTCATCGAGCTGACCTGCCCCAGCGTGGGCGGCGGGGCCGATCGTTGGGATCAACACGGCAATCTCAAGTCGGGCCACGAGAACAACGCCCGGGCGGTCGATCAACCAATCGCGGCGCTGCTCAAGGATCTAAAACAACGCGGCCTCTTAGACACGACGCTCGTCGTATGGGCAGGCGAGTTCGGACGCACGCCGTTCGCCCAAGGCAGCAACGGCCGCGACCACAACCCATTCGGCTTCACCATCTGGATGGCCGGCGGCGGCGTGCGCGGCGGTACGATCTACGGCCGCACCGACGAATACGGCTACAAAGTGGTCGAGAACAAGGTCGAGATCCACGACCTCCACGCCACGATGCTCCACCTGTTGGGCGTCGACCACACGCGATCCACGTTCCGCTTCGGCGGCCGCGACATGCGCCTGACCGACGTGCATGGGCACGTAGTCGGCGAGATACTACGCGATCCGCCGCGGGTGTAATCTGCACCGCGTTCGTTGCGCGATTCGCCGATTCTTGTTCATGTGTGTGGACCGGCGTCGGTCAGTTTCTCAATGCAGAGTACGCGGTGGGCGCGTAGAGGACACAAAGAACGAATCATCTTGAATTCTAGACGACTCGCCGAAAACGCAACGGACACGGCCCGCATACTTCTCCGCGACCTCTGCGAAACCTCCGCGTCCTCTGCGTTAAAAAAGTACCAGGCTCGTATCGAGTTACGGCCAAGAAATACGCCAAGCGCCCGCGTCGAATAGACCGGGTCAGTTGATGCCCGACCCCGGCCGCACGGCGTCGCGCAGTGGCACGCCGGGGTGCCGCGAGAGCTTGTCCATCAGGACTTTTGCGTCGTCGAGGATCGGCCGTAGCTGCTCGGTCGCGTCTTCCACGTTGCGGGCCGCCCGGTTCATACTCTGGTACAGATCGGGGTTGTTGAGCATCTCGCCGACCGTTCCCTTGCTGCTGTTGATCGTCTTGCTGAACGCCACGAGTTGAGCCAGCAACAGGTCGATCTTTTCCACGCTGCCGGCCATGCGGTCGACGATTTGATCGCCCCGCTCGCCCAACGGTCCGGTGAACTTCGTGAGGTTCGCCAGGTTCTTGTCGGCCAACTCGATCGTCTTCTGCACGCGCTCGAACGTTGCCCGCGATTCGTCGAGCATCTTCGGCAGGTCCGCGAGCGATTTCCTGAGGCCCGCTTGGATTTCCTCGTCGCCGGCGATCTGTTGCACGTTGTCCATCGCGCGGTTGAAGCTGATCAGGGCCTTTTCGGTCTGCCCCATCACGCGCTCGATTTGGTTGTCGTTCGTTTCCAGCATCCGATTGAGGTTGTTGGCCAGCGATCCGATATCCTGGCCCGCCTGATTGAAAGTTTGAATTGCCGAGGAGAACTCGCCCTTGAGATCGGTGAACACCTCGAACGGATCGCTCACCACCATGCCGTCGGGTATCGAGTCGCCGTCGGCGTAAAAGCCCTGCTCGCCCTTCTTGCCGCCCATAACGAACTCGATGACGGCGTCGCCCAACAGCCCGCCCTTGATCTGACAGCGTTCGGCGCGGCGGAGATTGACCTCTTCGAACACGCCCATGGTGACGATCACGGACGAATCCTCGGCGAACCGCACGTCGGTCACGCGGCCTATCAGAATTCCACTCTTCCTCACCGGCGTATCCTTCGTCACGCCCGGTGCCCGCTCGAAATGCGCCTCCAGCACATACGTCGGCCGCCCAAAGCCCAACTTCGGCACCTCGCCCATCACGACGAGCAAAATGCCCGTGATGATGATGGTGGCCAGCACCATCACACCGACGCGAAATTGCATTAAGCGTTCGTCCATGGGCCGGGTCTGGGGATTGGGGACTGGGGGTCAGGATTCGGGATTCGGGATTCGGGGTTAGGAACTTCGGCGGTTTAGCGAGTTGATAAGTCCGTTTAGCATGCGGCCGACTTCGTTGGTGTGTTCTTGAATTCGGTCGTGCGACTTCTCATCGATCAAGTTTAGGCGGAGCGACAATTCGAGTTGCGTTTGCAACTCACAAAGCGAGCCGTAGGCGATGTCCAGAAAGTTCAGGAATTGGCGCGTGCCTCGACGACCGCGTCCCTCCGCAATGTTGGACGGAATACTTACCGAGCAACGCCGCAACTGACTCGTCAAACCATACAACTCCGACGACGGAAACGGCTTCGTGATCGAGTACACCTCCGCGGCAACGTCCATTGCTCGCTGCCAAACGTCCAAGTCGCGAAAACTCTGAATTGCCATATCGCGCTCCGCAACTTACCCCCGAATCCCGAATCCCGAATCCCGAATCCCGTTTTCGCCCCCGACCCCCGCTTTAGCTTCTCCGCGCACGAACTGCCCCACGCGCTCGTCCTCGGCTTCCTCAATTCTCGCCGGCGGACCGTCGTACAAAATCTGCGCCTCTTCGTCTTCGAGTTGCGGCAACGGATAGAGCATCACGATCCGATCGGCCACTTTCTGGGCCACACGCATGTCGTGCGTCACCACGACGCTGGTAATTGGGTATTTCGTCCGCGTCTCGACGATCAGTTCCCCGATCACGTCGCTCATGATCGGGTCCAACCCCGTCGTCGGCTCGTCGTACAGCAAGATATCCGGCTGCATCGTCAATGCCCTCGCCAAGCCCACGCGCTTCCGCATCCCGCCGGAAAGCTCGGCCGGCTTCTTGTTCGATACGCTGGCCGCCAGCCCCACTTCGGCCAGCCGCGCCAACACGACTTCGTGAATCTCCGTCTCGGTCATCGCGGTATGCTGCCGCAGCGGAAACGCCACGTTCTGCTCAATCGTCATGCTGTCGAACAGCGCCGCGTTCTGAAACACGAACCCAAAGCGAATCCGCTGCCGCGTAAGCTCCTTCTCCGAAAGACTCTGCAAGTCGTGCCCATCGAACGACACCTCGCCCCGCGTCGGCCGCACCAAACCGATCATCGTCTTAAGCAACACGGTCTTGCCGCACCCGCTCTCGCCAATGATCGCCAACGTCTGGCCGCGCGGAATTTCCAAGCTTATATCGCGCAGCACTTCCTGCGCCCCAAAAGCCACATCCAGACCACGAACCTCAACCAAAGGCCGTGCATCCTCCCGATCCTCATCCACATCGCGCGACATATCCCGTATTCCCCGACCCCCAGTTCCCGGTCCCTGCCCCGACCTCTGCCCCGTCACATCATCTTCATCCCTTCCGGCCAGATCGAATTGTAAATCGCGTCTAAAAAGATCCCCAAAGCCAGGTCCAGCACGAGGATGATCACGAACGAGTACACGAACGCCGTCGTCGCCGCCCGCCCGACCCCTTCGGCCCCGGCGTCGCAATGAAACCCGCGATGACAACTCACCAGCGCAATTGCGATCCCAAAGAACAAACTCTTGAACACTCCGCTGAAAATGTCGAAGCTCCCCACGTACTGTTCGCTGTTCGTGAAGTAATGGTGCATATCGATGCCCAGCACGTGGACGCTATAAAAATATCCGCCCGCCACGCCCATGAAGTCGGCCATGATGGTGAGCGACGGAATCATGAACACGCACGCCAGCAGCCGGGGCACCGCCAGATAGTGAATCGGATTCGCCCCCATGCTGGCCAGCGCGTCGATCTGTTCCGTCACTCGCATCGTCCCCAACTCGGCCGCCATCGCGCTGCCGACTCGCCCGGCCAACATCGTCGCGGCCAGCACCGGCCCTAGCTCGCGGACCAGCGTCATATTGATCACCGCCCCCAGGCGCGTCTCCAAATGCATTACGCGAAACTGCACGTAACTCTGCACGGCCAGCACCATGCCGATGAACGTCCCGGTCAGCGCCACCACGGGCAGGCTCAGCACGCCCACCTGATAGAAGTTCGGCAGCAACGTCTCCCGCCGCGGCCGCCGTGTGACCATCCAACTCACCACGCGTACCGAAAACAGCGTTATCCCACCGACCGACACGGCCCAATCCACCATCAGCTTGCCGAAGTCTGCCACCGCATCCGCCGCCGCACCCACCAAGCGCAGCACCGGCCCCGGCCGACGAACATTCGCATTAGCAGCAGTTGCATTCATAAGTTTGCATTGCCGGCGTCACGGCCGGTTCGACCAGCAGTGCGAGCAAAGTGAACGCGCCGTCGCGCGGAAAAAAAACCGGCGATGTATCGCGCGGCGACCGCCGCGCGCAAGCCGGCGCATTGGGCCGCGAACCATCGCAGAATGCCCACGCCGCGGCAAGAGCGACCCGAACCGGCGTCGAACGCGAGCCGAAAACCGTGCGTTAAATCGCGGCGAGCAGGCAGACGGCGCAAGATGTCAATCCAGACAAGCCGCAAGGCCAGTACCGAACCGCCGTGCCCGCTCAGAGGGGACCTATGCATTTTCCGCCCGAAAACCGTCGTGCCAATGATAGATTTCGCAAAACTCTCGTTTCGCAAACGCAATACGTTTTTCCTGCGTCATGTGTTCCATCTGCTTGAGAACACGCGGCGGAGGCCTCCATTCGTTGACGTCGACGCAGCGGATCGGAAACTCTGCTCGCCACGCTCGCGGTAGTGTCTTCCAATAGGTCGCCTGCCACGGCGCGACTTCCGCAACGGAGATTGCGCCGGGGTCGTACTCGATGTCCGGCCACCATCGCCACGCGGCGTCGACGAGGTAGTCGATTCGCGCCCGATCGGCCGCCCACACCGTCATGATCTCGTGGCGACAAGACATCGATTCGTCGGAAGCGCCGGTGTCGATCTCCCGCGTTTCCGACCGAAAGAAACGTCGCCAATCAGCCCGGGCGTGCGTTTCCCAGCGCTTTCCGCCGCTGGGCGTGAGCAAGTAATAGAGCCCCACTCCGCGCTGCGTTCTCTTGGACGAATACGTCAACCCGGCGACGATTTCCTTGGGCGTCGGAACGAAAGAATCGTCGCGAACGGCGACCGCGTCCGCATCGGCGTCGCGGCCCACGAGCATCTCGCGCGCCAATATGTCGCCGTCGCGGAAAAGGCGCACGAGCGTTTCAACAACCTCGCCCAGCGACATCTCGTGCGGCCGCTTGTTCCATTGCGCTTTCAGCGACCGCGGCGTGCCCCACGCCCGAGTCAGCGGCACGCCACCGTCGGCCGCCGTCTCTAACAACCAGTATTCACCATAGTCCATGTTTCCCCGTGAAAATGTTCGCGTAACGACGCATCGCCCTCGATTGAAACGACCGAAATCGGCCAGCCGGCGCCACTCGTTCCCGGCGACCGCTATTCTTGTGTAGCGCAGCTCTAGAACTCTAATATCAAGCCCGCTTCCGCCGCGCCGCCCCCGCCAACACCACAACCAAGCCGACCGCCGCCAGGGCCAGCGTCCCCGGCTCCGGAATCGGGGTCAGGGCGATATCGATGTCCCAAGGATGAAACGGCGCGCCGCCGGTGGCGATCGTCGTGAAGGGCACGCCGCCGCCGCTCGGCCCCGCCCCGATCAGGCGTCCGTCGCCGTCGGCCCAGAACAGCGTGTCGTTCGCATCGTGCAGCACCAGGCCATGTGGCTCCGCGAGACCGGCCGGACCGTAGAGCGTCTCCCGCCCGCCACCGCCAAGATTCTCCCGCTGCACGCGCGAAGTATCGCGGTCGTTCCAATAAATCTTGCCGCCCGCCGCATCGACCACGACGTCCCGAACGCGCGCCAAGCCGGTCACGATGTTCTCGATCGACGAACCGTCGGCCAGATTCGCGCGGTGAATGATGCCCGAGTCGAAGTCGGACCAATAAATCTTCCCGCCAGCCGGATCGAGGTCGAGAAAGTACGGCGCGGTCGCGTTGCCGCCGGCCGGAAGGTTGACGACGGTCTCCGCGCCGGTGCCGTCGAGGTTCGCGCGGCGAATCCAATCGAGATCGCGATCCGCCCAATAGACTTTGCCGGCGGCCAGATCCAATTCAACGTCGGCCGGGAAACCGACGTTGGCGGCCACGATCGTTTGCATATTCGATCCGTCGAGGTTCGCTCGGCGAATGCGATTCGTGCCATTTTCGGCCCAATACATCCATCCGCCGTCGCTATCGATGGCAACGCCGCGTGGATCGACGCCCGCGCCCAGCGACAGCACGACCTGCCGATCGGTGCCGTCGAGATTCGAGCGATAGATTCGCGAGTCGTCGTTGTCGGTCCAGAAAAGATCGTCGGCCGTCGCCAACGTCGCCGGCAATAGTCCAAGCGTAATCGCCAGCATGGCGGTCCACGGCGCGATTCGCTTCATCATGGTCGTCGATCCTCAAGTCTTCAGTCGTGGATTCGAGTCACCGCACACGCGGTACGAACGCACAATCGACGTTGCCAATGGGGGTTGCGTGCCAGTTTATCCTCATTGGAGGCGGTTTGCAACGAAATGTTTTGACGAACCGGATAACAGGTCGCAACCGTCGCCGCATCGCGCCCCATCACGCCGTACATCGCGAAATCGCGCTTCCCAACGGCTGTGCAGCGAATCGTCCCCGAAAAGGCCGCCATTCCCGGACGACCTTCGTTCCGCCAAGCCAGCCCTCGAATGCCGCCTTCGACGCCTCCGCGCTGGCATTTTCTCCGAAATGGGCCGTCAATCCACCGCCCACAACGACACCGTCCGCGACGACACCGCCGCCGCCAGCGTCGTTGGCCCGCCGGTCGCCATCCTCCTTCGGCAACTCGGTCCGGTGCGGCGCGTGCACCCGGTTCTATCGAATACACCGGTAAATTCGCGGAAGGAGCGACCATTTGCATCGTCCCACCCTCGCCTTCGGACTTGGGAGCTAGACTTTTCAACACGCCGTTTTTGCGGCGAGCACGGTTTCGTGCGGCTTCTCGGAGTTCGTTCGGCCCGCGCCGTGCAAGTATCGATAGGTCGGTGCGATGGAACAAAAGCTGGACCTTATCTGGGTGCTGGTATGCACGGTGTTCGTCTTTTTGATGCAGGCGGGATTCTGTTGCATCGAATCGGGCATGTGCCGTTCGAAGAACAGCATCAACGTCGCGATCAAGAACGTCGTCGACCTCTGCATTAGCGGCCTGCTGTTCTGGGCGTTCGGGTTCGCCTTGATGCACGGCACGTCTTGGCATGGCGCGTTCGGCGTCGACGGGTTCCTCTTTACCGACCCATCCGCCGCTCACTGGATGGCAGCGTTCTTTCTGTTCCAACTCGCGTTTTGCGGGACCGCGACGACCATCGCGTCCGGAGCGGTCGCCGAACGGATGCGCTTTTCGGCCTACCTCGTTCTAGCCGCGATCATCGGCGGAATCGCATATCCCGTCTTCGGACACTGGGCCTGGGCGAGGGCGGCCGACGGGCAAGCGTCCGGCTGGCTAGCGAAGCTCGGCTTCATCGACTTCGCCGGTTCCACAGTCGTCCATTCCGTCGGTGCCTGGTGCGCCTTGCCTGCCGTCCTCATCATCGGCGCCCGAACCGGACGATTCTCGGCGAATGCGTCTCCGCGGAAATTTCCAGGCCACAACCTTCCGATGGCGTCGCTAGGCCTTTTCGTCCTGTGGGTCGGATGGTTCGCATTTAACGGCGGGAGCACTTTGGCTCTCAATAGCGACGTCCCTCCGATTCTCGTGAGAACGTTTCTCGCCGGGGCTTCCGGAGGGCTGGCCTCGCTGGCGATACAACGCTGCAAGAGCCCCGTCATCGCTGTCGAACCACTAATCAACGGCGTCCTGGCCGGTCTGGTGGGCATCACCGCCGGTTGCCACATCGTGTCCGCCCCGGCCGCGATCCTGATCGGATCGATCGCCGCAGTTGCCATGGAATGCGGCGCGTTCCTGCTCGAGCGGGTCTTCAAACTGGATGATGTCGTCGGCGCCATTCCGGTTCATGGATTCGCGGGGGCCTGGGGCACGGTCGCCGTCGCCATCTTCGCCCCGCTCGACAGACTGGCGCGAGGCCGCTTCGAACAACTCGGCGTGCAGGCCATCGGCGTTGCGGTTTGTCTCGCGTGGTGCTTCGGCGTGACGTGGATCGTATTGCGCATCTGCAGTCGGTTCTTCGCCTTGCGGGTCGCCGTTGAGGAGGAAGAAGTCGGGCTCAACGTCGCCGAACATGGTGCGACGACCGAGTTCTACGACCTGATCCAGACGATGCAGTCGAACGCGGCTGGCAAGACAGACATTCGCGCTCCCATCGAGCCGTTCACCGACGGCGGTGCCATCGCACTGCGTTATAACGAAGTGCTCGACGCCAACGAGCGAACGAGGAACGAACTCGTCGACGAGCAACGCGAACTGATCCTTGCGCGGCAGTGCCTTGAGTCGCAGAACGACGAACTGGAATCCACGCTGAGTACGCTCCAGCAGGCACAGGCGGACCTGTTGCAATCGGAGAAGCTGGCGTCGGTGGGACAACTGGCGGCCGGAATCGCGCACGAAATCAACACGCCGATTCAGTTCGTCGGCGACAACGTCCATGCATGCAAAGATATGTTCACCGACATCGAGGGCGTCGTGGCCGAGTATCGCAGCCTGCTCGACATGCTCGAAAAAGACGGCCGATTCGTCGACGTCGTCGCCCGTATCCGCGCGGCGGAGCAGCAGGCCGACCTCGACTTTGTCTTCGAGGACGCGCCACGCGCCTTTGTGCAGACGCTCGACGGCGTCAAACGCGTGCAGAAGATCGTCCAGGCGATGAAGAACTTTTCGCATTCCGGACGCGGCGAGCACAAAGCGCCATTCGACCTGAACGAAGCGCTGCGCGACACGCTGATCGTCGCGAACAACGAGTTGAAGTATGCGGCGGACGTGACGACAGATTTCGGCGATCTGCCGAATGTCGAAGGATCTGCGAGCGAACTCAATCAGGTGTTTCTCAACCTATTGATCAATGCCGCGCACGCTATTCAGGACAAGGGCAGCGAGCGCGGAACAATCGACGTACGAACGCGGCCAGATGGGGAGTTCGT
>JAJDEG010000562.1 GCA_029259895.1 Planctomycetota bacterium | reverse complement strand
CCAGATCATGTTCGCCGCGATCAGCGGGCCGCCGATGAGCGTAATCGCGGGGAGCGAGAACAGGTACCTCGCTGCCTCGCCCGTCGATTTCTGACTTGCGGCAATCCAATGATTCGGGCCGCTGAGGATCAACGCGATTCCCACCGCCATGACGACCACTTCAACGACACCCGGACGACCTTGCGCAATGAGCCGCGCCACGTGTATGGCTAGAATACCGACCGCGGCCAACGCAATTGAGGTCGTCAGCGGCCATTCGCGGAAGGCGGACCAGCCGATAACGATGGCGAAGGCGGCGAATAGCACCCAGGGACGCGGTCGCGGGCCGTCTTCCATCCGGGCCGTCGTCGATTCACGGTGAATGGTCATCGCGGACCTACCCCGCGCACCCAGGCTTACTGGTCTCGAAACACGTACGCCAACCCCAGCGTTGCCGCCGCCATGGCTCCGCCGGCGATTCCGACGGATAGCCACTCGGCGCCCTGGACGCCGTGACCGCCGTAAGTGATGTAGGCAAAAAGGGCGAGCAGAGCCGCGCCGGCGGCGAGAATCAGCGTTTGTTTGACGTTCATGGAACGGAGACGAGGGTCAGGGGGCTGGAGACTAGGGATTATAAACTGGGGCCGTTGTGCGACGATTGAGCTTCTCGCGCGGGCGATTATCCGCTATTCGCTGTCTTCTTCGCGGTCGATCTCGTTTGGCCTTGGTCCAAACAGCGGCCGATGCAGCGGACGGCTTGGCGGAGGCGGTTTTCGTTTTCCACTAGGGCGAGCCGCAAGTAGCCTTCGCCGGCGTCGCCGAAACCGGCGCCCGGGCTGACCGCCACGTTACCTTCTTCGAGAAGTTTCGTGGCGAATTCGAGCGAGCTCATCTTGCTCGCCCACGGCTCGGGAATCTTCGCCCATACGAACATCGATGCCCGCGGCGGCGTGATGTTCCAGCCCAGGCGGTTCAGTCCGTCGATGAGCACGTCGCGGCGGCCTTGATAGATCTGGGCCTGCGACTCGACTTGTGCATCGGTGTGCCGCAAAGCGACGATGGCGGCGATCTGGATCGGCGTGAACATGCCGTAGTCGTAATAGCCTTTGATCGTGGCCAGGGCGCGGACCATCTCCGCGTTGCCGACGCAGAAGCCGACGCGCCAGCCGGCCATGTTGTAGCCCTTGCTCATCGTGGTGAACTCGACGCCGACGTCCTTCGCCCCCGGCGCGGCCAGAAAGCTGGGCGTCTTGTAGCCGTCGAACGTCACGTCGGCGTAGGCCAGATCGCTGATGACCATGAAGCCATACTTCTTGGCCAGCTTCACCACGTCGACGTAAAACTCCGGCTCGATGGTCGTCGTCGTCGGGTTGTGCGGGTAGTTGAGGATTACCAGCTTCGGCTTCGGCCAAAGATGCTGACACGCGTACGCGATGTTCGACAGGTAGCGCTCGGTGTCCATGACGTCGAGCGTGACGGCGTTGGCCGACGCCAGGTACACGCCGTAGAGATGCGCCGGATAGGACGGGGCGGGCACGATCGCCGTGTCGCCTGGGCCGAGCAGCGCCAGACACATGTGGCTAAAGCCTTCCTTCGAGCCGAGCGTGACGATCGTTTCGCGCTCGGGGTCGAGCCGCACGCCCCACTGCTTGAGATACTTCGCGCCGACCTCGCGGCGGAGACTCATCAAACCGGGCGCGGGGGCGTAGCCGTGGTTCTTCGGATCGGCGGCGGCTTCAGAGAGCTTTTCGATCACCGCGTCGGCCGGAGCGTCGGACGGGTTGCCCATCCCCAGATCGATCACGTCGACACCGGCGCGACGCTTTTCGTACTTCACCTGGTTGATGCGGGCGAACAAATACGCCGGCAGCCGTTTCACGCGGTCGGAAACATCGATCTTGAATGGGCGCGCGGCCTCGCGCGGCTCGGCGCTGTCTTCGACGGGGCTGTCTTGGTCGTTGCTCATGGTGGCTATGGACACGGCGGCACAGGGTGCAGGTTCGCTACCTTCAAAGATACCACGGAGGACCAGCGCCCGAAAAGGACGACGCCCGGCAGGGACCCCGCGGCGGGGAGAAGGATCACCGGCCACGCCGATGCCGACGCCGATATCGAACGATCCCTGCCGCCAGCAACGCCATCGCGGCGATCGCGGCGGACGAAGGTTCCGGCACGATGGCGTATCGCGCGATCAACTGAGCATTGAAGCTCAAGTCGAGGTCCGTCGCCGAAAACTGATGCACTTCGACGGCCAAGACGTTGCCGCTGGATCGCAGCAGGCTGGCCGGAACGTTGACGTAAACGAAAAAGTCTTCCTCCGGATCGTTCACGGCGGCCGCGCGGTTGGCAAAATGATTGAACGCCGCGCCCGGCAGCAGGCTGGTATCGCGGTAGATTTCGACGCCGTTGAGATAAACGGCGGCTCCGTCGTCGCGCTGCAAACCCAACTTCAGTTCTTCGATGCGGTGCGGATTATCGACGTCGAACTCGTGGCGAAAATACTTTGTGGCGTCGTTCGCCGTCGTGCACGTCGGCAACGGCCCGCAGCGAACGGTTGTCCGCTCGTCGAGGTCGCCGTACCCCAATTCAGCCGGCCCGGCGGCCCAGCCGCTGTCGTCGAACGTTCGCTCTCGCCACAACGTGCCCTGATCGGACCCATCGTCGCGATACTTCCACGTGGCACCCGGTTGAATCACAGCAGCAAGCTGCGGCGACGATTCGTAGCGGAAAAACTCGCGGCTCTCGCCGACGATGAACATGGTCTTGCGGTCGGGCGTGAACGTGAGGCCTTCGATCTGCGTGCCGGTTTGATTTCGAAATCCGAGCACTTCGCCTTCGAGCGTCACCTCGATGACGCGCCGCGTCTCTTGGCTGAGAATGAGCAGGTTGCGAGTGGTCGGGTCAAAATGAACATCGGCAACGTCCGTGCCCATTGCGGTGAGCGGCCAGGGCGACGAACCGTGGGCGACCGAGGGATTGAATAGAATGTTGGCCAGTCCGCTGCGTTCGACGGAAAACACGTTGATGCCGAAGTCGCCGGGCGTAGCGGCAGCCTTTTCCTTAACGACGTAAAACCGGTCGAGCAACGGATCGTAAGCCAAACCTTCCAGGCCCGTATTTCCGCCGGTCGGGTTGAGGGCGCCGGTGCTCGGGTCGCTGGGATCGAGATCGGGCCGAATGATGCTCGACGGCGGCAGCAAAGTCTTATGGACGGACGTCGTCGACGGGCGGATCGTCAAGACGCTGATGTGCGTGGCTTTCTCTTCGAGAAAGGCGAATTGATCGCCACCCATCCAAGCGATGCCTTCGGCGTCCTCGAAGCCGGTTGTTGTGATCGTGCGGCGATAGAGGCCGTTGAGGTCGAACTCGTAAATGTGGGATACGCCATTGTCGACCACGAACAGGCTGTTCGTCGGAGGGCTGTGCGTAACGCCGGAGAAATTTCCGTTGACGGGTGGATTGGCGATGACCATCCGCGGCCTGGAATTGATTAGGTGGAACGGGTCGGCGAGCGTAAATGGGTCGGTCGTCGCTTGAGCTGACGCCGTCGAGACAGTGGCGAGAGCGAATACGATCGTCAGCAAGAACGCGTTCTTCGCGCGCAAGATTGAGCTGGACAAAGCGAAGTTGCGTTGTATTTCAACGTGTTGCGATCGCAAGTGCATGATTGAGTCGGTTGGCTTGATGGGTGGAAAACTCATGCCGCGTCGCCGTCGTCGACGGAGTCGCTCCAGAAATGCGCCCCGAGACTTCTTTTCCTCGTTCCACCCAACGAGCCACGGCGTCGCCGACGACGCATGCCGCTAGCGGCGATCAACGCCGATGTTGCCGCCGCGATGCTCAAGCCGATGCCCGTCGGCTCCGGCACGGCGAGCATCGACATCGACATCTGTAGATCGAGCGCCAAGTCCGAACTGTTATTCGCCTGATTGTGCAGCGAGACGGCCAGGAAGTTCGTACCCGATACGAGCGCCGCTGGATCGAGCAGAATCGTGAACGTGCTTACCTCGGTGCTCACTCCGTTCACGTTGGGACCGAGCGCCAGTGTGCGATATGCGTCGACGGCGGAGGCGGAAACGTTGTGCCGCGCCACAAGCTGCCCATTGAGATAGATAAACGCCGCGTCATCGGCCAGCAGATCGATCGCAAGCGTTCTCACCAGCGCCGCGTTGTCGACGTCGAACGTGGTCGTGAAATATGCCGAGTAACGGCTACCCGACGCCGGCGTACCGATGTTGGTGGCCAACGGCTTGAGGTCGATTGTTCCGTAGCCAAGCGGCGAGGGGAGCGGGGCCGAAAACGCCGGGCCGTCGTACGACCCGTCATTGCGGAACCAAGTCGTGTGAAAGTTGGCGTCGGTCGTCACCGGATCGATGTTCGTCGTCGGATGAAGGTATCGCCACGAGTGCCCAAACGCCACGGGCGAGGAGAGGACCAGTTCATCGGGCCGCACGACATCGTTGAACGTTAGCGAGTCGATGCCGTCGAAATCGGCGGACGGTGTGAATACGACGCGGTGAAACGGCTTGCCGGTGATCCTTACGCGGCTTGCGCTCGTACCGGTGAGCAGCGCAACCTCGGCACCGGCAAGGTCGAAGCCTTGCACCATCCACGGTCCGAGGTGATCGCCGTCGGCGATC
>JAJDEG010000561.1 GCA_029259895.1 Planctomycetota bacterium | reverse complement strand
TTCGTGGAACTCCTCAACGCGTTGATTGACGAACTCCAGGTGGTAGGCACGCCGATAGGCGGTTTCCAAATCGGACGCGTTGGGGATCGTCTTCTTCACGCCGTGGGCGACCAGCTTCTCTTCAATGAATTTCAGGAAATCGGCCGGCATGAACGCGTTCAATTCGACGCGCCGACCGCTTCGCAGGAATTCGCGCTCCTCCGGCGTGGCCCACGAATCCGCAGGTAACGCGGCGGGGCGCGGGCAGTCTTCGGCGGAAAGATGCCACTTCTCGACGTCTTCCAGCCGCAGTCCCAGGTCAATCACGTCGATCTTGTTGCGGAATCGATAGCGCACCGGATCGCCGCCGCTTTCGTCGCGCAGTTCCGCCGCTTTCGTTACTTCCACCAGCGTCTGCGCGATCAACAGGCCGGCCGCGTCCAAGTCGTGCAGCACGAACAACGGCAGGTCGCGGACCACGCCACAAAGCTCGTCCACCAGCCGGCGCGTGGCGACGTTGGATTGGCCTTTCGTCGAAATGACCAGCAGATCAAACCTTTCGGCAAGACGCGCTTCTCGCAGCAACTCGGCGAATCCTTCCTTTTCTACGAACAGCGCCGCCGAACAACGATTCAGCGGCCCGACCGTTTTTAGCGCAAGATCGTGTCGCATGTCGGGTAGGTCGAGCCACGTGCCGTCATTCGCGGCGGCGTCGCGCAGGTACCGGTCGACGGCCAGCGTGCCAAGCGGAACGACTTTCTTCGTGTGCGGCTCGACCAGATGTCCGCGGTCGTCGTAGAGGACGCGCCAATTCGACGGGCAGTAGCTTGCCTCGTACTTGCGCACGTTCAGGCAGAATGTCTCGTACGTGATCGGCTTGCCGGTCCTTTCCATGAACTCCTGTCGGGCCGCGTAGTAGAACTGGCGAATCGGGACCGGCAGCCGCCCGTCGTCGCTGGCCTTGGCGTAGCCTGTTGGCAAGATATCAGCGGCCACGTCGGCCGCACGGATCGACCTCGTGCGGTACATCGACTCGGCTCGCGTGGCCCGCGCTACCGGTCGGCGAATCTCGGCCTTCTTTTGTTTGTCCCACTTTTTGGTGATCTTGTTGACGAGATCAATGGCGTGGCTGGCTTTAATCGTCATCGGAATCGCCTCCTTGCATGACGATGGATGTCTTGCCACGATCGGCGAACCGCAGCGCCGGATGAACGGCGTGCAACACCAGCACGACGGGATCCGTGCGCGCGACGTGGTTGTCGGACAGCAGCCCATCGAGTCCACGGCCGCTGTTGCCGAACTGCCGGAAGGGGTTGCCGATGCTGGCTGACCAGTTAAGCCCAAGCAGCAGTTGGCGTCGATTTGGTGCGTCGTCGCCCAGAAATGCAAACGCGCTTTCGAGTACGTAGGGAATGCCGTCGTCTAATTCGGTCACACTGCCATATTCGACATGGTTGGCATCGACGCCGAATTGATCGCGCAGCGCCGTGGCGATGTTGACGCCACCGATCGTCCCGAGCCGCTTAGGCGAGACTGGCTTCGTATCCGCCTTCATCGCGTCGAGCAGCTTCGCGACCAAATCGTCGTGAACCTTTCCGTCGCTCACGAGCGCGGACAGTTTCGTCCGAGCCATGCCGCAGCATTCGATTACCTTTCTCCGCTTCGCGCTGCCGGCGAGTCCGTCGAACTTGGTCAAGAATTCGGCGACGGTACGATCGGTGCCGGTGTCCCGATCACGCGCAACGCATCCGGCAGCAAGGCGTCCCAATGCCTCCACGTCGTACCACCAAGCGGAACTGGCATTCCCCGCTTTCCATTTGCGCCAAGCTGTATCGCGAGCCGGAAGTTCGAGCAGCCGTTGGCCGAACCATTCGAGCGTGAACGCGGCATGAGGATTGAAGCACGAGAACGCCCGCACCTGCTGGATAAACCGCTCGCGCACGCAGCTTGCGAAGTACCAATCGCCATATGGCTCCAGCAGCGCATCTTCGAAGGGCCACGCCGGTTTGCCTTCGTCATCATTCCGCGTCGACCACGCGATGCGAATGGTCGTGCCCACCTTCGCCTTCGCCGACGTCGTCTCGCGGTCGACGGCCGGGCACTGTCGGACCAAGTCGGCACGGCAGGCGAGCGTATACTCCTCGCCCAGCGACCTGATCGTGATCCGACCGAATTCCGGGTCGCAGGCGTGCGACATGCCGAGCAACGTTTTCAAGGCATGGCCCTGAGCGCCGCGATCCGGCGCCCGGACGAGCGCCTTCGTCGAGCCGCGGACCGAAAAGTCACAAGCCGCCTCGATCGCCTCGACGGTCATACCAGGGCCGTTGTCGCCGACGGTGATCCCCTCCGCGTCGGCGGCAATATGGATTTCCGGCGCGACACTGGCGTCGTCGGTGGCATCAAGGCCGTTGTCGACGAGTTCCTTCAAGATTACGACCGGCCAGTCGTCGACGGCGTGGCCGGTGTGGGCCACGAGGCCGTCGGCGGTGAGCCAGTCCAGGCCCACGCCGGTTTTGAGAAGCTCGCGCCCGCCATTTGTAAGATTCGGCCGACTACCGCTCGCGTTTCGAGCTTGCTCAAGACTGGCGTCGTGCGCTCGGCGTTTTTTACTTTTTCGACCCTTACCAGCGTTTGAGAATGGTGTCGTCATCGCAACACCTCACTTCCGCAGTCGTGCGGCAGTGAAGTGCGATGCATCCCGCCCAACACCATAGCGTGGTTCCGCTCGGCCTTATGTCGACTCGGAAACGGTTCGCTGCGCTCACCGAGGCAGAGCCGCGTCCATGCGTGGCGACGATCGGCCGGTACACGGCGTGTGCGTGCGCAGTTCGAGAGGGTAAAATGCATGTAGAATCCTTTCGTATGAACCCGCGCGGCGCGAGATGGGGATTTCGCGCCGGCGGGTTTGTTGTCGTTCACATCGCCTTATTCCAAGTGGTACTCGTTTCTTGTCACCGTCTACCGCGAATCAGCGATTGCCGATTCTCTTTGCCAAGAACGCCGCTAAATCCTCCCGTCGATATAGGTTCTTTTTTCCAACGCGTGCGGCCTGGATTTCGCCGCGGAGGCGGCAATCGCGAAGTACATGTTTCGCTACGCCGATCAGCCGCGCCGCCTCGCCTTCGTCGAAGGCCAAGCGCTGGTCTTTGGCGACATGCCCGACACGAGCGACGACCTCTGCGGCAATCTCCTCAATCACCGGGCGCAGGTCGGCAGCGGAAAGCTCGATCTTCATCGCCAACTCCTCCTCAGTTGGTAATGCTCGTTGGGCGCATTACCGACCACGGGACTGGCCTCGCTGTGCTCTGGCGACGCGTTGTGCGACAGACGCGAGTTTGTCCCGGCGGCGCAACGCTCTGAGAACGGTCCGCAGCGCTTGGCCTTCACGCGCGTGGTGTGCGATCGCTCGCTCGACGTGATCGGCTTTAGGAAGGCGAATCGTGGACGTAGGCATAAGAAGGCCCCCGGTATGAATTAGGTGGTTCGTCGTGCCACTCAATTCATACCGGAGGCCATGTACAAACTCGGGCCCAAACAATGGCTATTGTTTGGGCATCGGTTTGTCCAACTTCGTCCGCCTCGCTGTGCGCTCGATGACGAGCGTCGTTCCAAGTCCAATCTGCGCAAGGTTGTGCTGCAATCTTCGCAAGGCGCGATCAACCGTAGCATCCGACGTGCGCGTCGTTGGCCGCCAAAACTCGCGCCGCTCCGCTAGCGTCCTGTAATTCGTCCAGTGGTTCCTGGCGCGAAGGAACCGGTAGAGGTGCAGCTGTTGGCCATGAAGTGCTTCTTCAACGGCGTCAATGGAATCCTTTTCTTCATCAACGACCTTGCGTTTCAGAGACGCCGGATTGTCGCGATTCGCATTCACGTGAACGTGCTCCCAAAGAATCAGCGACCTTAATCCGTCCGCATCAACGTCAGGGAAGGCAAGTACGGCCTTGGCAACCGCCCTCACGTGCTTTTGCCGAAAGAGTGGCCACCATGCAGACGTCACTCCCGTCTCAGCAATCCGCACCGGAGCCCGTCGAAACGTTACCAGCACGGACGGACCAATGCGCTTGGGATGTTTTTCCGCCGCGCAGATAGCATTCCACGCACAGCAAGCCATCTCCAAGGCGATCCCGCTCGCCAAATCGTGTGCCGTACCGCGACTGACTCTGGCCATCGAGAAGCTCTGGCTATGCGAATGGGCCAGAATCAAACGCTCTCGTGCGCCACCGGCGAGAAAATCGAGTGCGTAGATCCCAGCGTTCATCGCGTTGACGATCCCGCTCTGCAACCACCAAATATCGTCCGGCTCTCCTCGCACAAGTTCCGCCATCTTTCGCAAATGTCCGATCGCCTCAACGGCGTCGTTCGCGGCCTGCTGGACCTTTTCGAGAATCTCCGGTGTGATTTCCGTGAACGTAGGCCGCACTTCGTGGCGGTTTCCCATTCGTTCTTGACGAACGCTTTCGCGAAACGATTCAAATTCGTCGGCCTCTGTCGGTGCTTGTGTCGTGGGCCGTCGCTTTGACAATCGACCGCCGCTTGGCGTTGCCGCAGTCCGCGATTGGCGGCCGGTCGTTGAATACATCGGCAACGTGTTCGTTTTTTTCTTCTTCACCGGACGCGACCTTGCCATGGCGAATCCTGGTCAACTTTGGTGATCGGTGCGGAGATGTTCTACAGAATGATCGAACGTCGATAACACCCGACGTTAGCACATCACTCCTTCACATCGCAACCACGTTCCGCTGGCCGTCGGCCAACCTCCAGCCACGGAGACTACCCACATGCGATCCTCCTTATCTTCTGAAGACTACAGGTCGCCGCAAAGCCCGCAGTTGCGTCAATGGCGAAGAAGCCCTCATTGAGTCAGCCAGCGCGACGTCCGCACCCCGCACTGAGACACCGCCCTGCGCCGAACGACAAGCTTCGACGTGCGAGTTGCGGGGGTCACGACGGCCTCAGGGGCGACTTGCGTCGGCAGTCGGCCGAAGTTTGCCGTAGCGATGGCCAGGTCGGCCCATTTCGAGTCGCTCCAGCCGTCGCATCCGTCGATATCCGCATGTCGCTGCCCCGCCCACGTGCCGTAGGGTCGTCGTTCCGACGGTAATTCGAGAACGCACAATGCTGGTCAGCGCTCCTGACTCGAAATCAGGTGCCGGGAAACCGGTTGAGGGTTCGAATCCCTTGCCCTCCGCTTCTGTAAGTCCTTGCCGTAGTTCGTCTAACGTCAAACGGGGTCGCCAGTTACGGCGGCCCTTTTGCGTTTGGTGGTGGGGTTTCGGCGGTGCAAGTTGGTGCAAACCGTGCCGCTGAGCGGCGAGTTTGATGGCACCATTGTGGGCACCTTTCGCGGAAGGTCGGCACCATAGGCGGCACCCTCGAAGTGAATTGCCACGGTCCTTGACCTGTCAACGTCCGAGACGGATGATAAACGCAATCCGGTGTCCGATGCGTGCCCAATGGAGTTGCCGGGTTGCTGGTATGATCAGCAGTCTCGATGGTTTACCCCAAGTCGCCCACGGGCGATCGATCGCTAAGCGATGTCGATCGCGAGCCAAATTATGCTACGCCGTCGCCAAAGCTGAATCGATGATTGGGAGGACATCGGTTAGGCCAAGCCCGCGTCAGAACCCGCGACGATTCCGAAAAAACGGCGACGCCGCGGAACCCAAATTCACTCACGATAAAGCATTGCAACTCGGGACGGACCGATCTCCGATGAATCCTTTCGAAATTTCCGCGGGCGAGGCGGTCCTAATCGGAGCGTGTTTCGGCGCGTTCGAGACCGAGGGGGCCTGTAACTCAGAGGCGCGGTTCGAGGATTTCGTTCCCGTTTATCTATCGCCATTCGTTCCACGGGATCTGGGTGAGCGTTATGTAAAACTAAGCGATCCACACAGTCAGCTTCCGGACGATATGGAATGGGGTATCGCCGGACGCTGCCTGACGAGCGAACAGCGCCAGAATTGGGTGTCTGAGTTGCGAGATCGCATCAGCACGAACCTCGCGACATCAGATGGTCCTGCTGAGATAATCGACGGCGTTGCTAACATTCTGCCCCATCTTGAAGACGACGTCCCACTCCTGTTTGAGTTTTGCGCGCAATTATTCACTACGGCACCTGAGGAAATGCGGGCCAGCTGGAACCTCCCCGTCGGCTATTCACCCGCTAATCCGGCCAAGTTTTACTTTGTCGCTTGCGGTGAGGTCTATGAGTCCTGGCGTGACGAATCACGCCGCTTCCTGCCGGGCCTGCTTCAGGAATACCTACTTGCGGACACCGCGGACGAAGCGGTGTTGGAAGACTCTTACCGAAAATGGGGCCGCGCTGAGTTCAATCGACTGTGCGGTAGCGACTGTGGTGCGCTTCCTTCCACCATCGCAGAGGGCGCGGGATCGCTGGCTATGGATGAGATGCGAATCCGTTTGCTGCTGCTCGTAAATAACGGATCCGATCGTGTGCTTGAACATTTCGAGATTGGGTGCGAGCTTGGATATTTGCTCCATCAGAATGCGCGCCTGCAACGTAACGCTTGGACGGCAATGGCGGCTGATTCGCAAGATGACGCTCAAATAGATCACATCGACGCTTGCCTACGCATGTGGTTTGGGCCAACGCTCTGCCCTTGGGATACAAGAGTGTATTATGAGCGCCTTGAAGAACTTCTTCGAAGGAAAGAGATCCCTGATTGGTCGCGCGGCTTACACCTCTTGAAGTTGCCGCAAGTTGATGACGATGAGATCGGCGATGGGTATCCGAACGACGTGCTTTGCTGTGCTCGACACCGCGAGCACCTAATGATTCTTTTGATGGAAATCATGGCACGGGAATCGAAAGACGGCCCGCACGTCGACACGCCATATCCCCATCGATTGGATAACATAATGGTGCGGAAGTCGGCAAATGCCGACACAGTTCGCGAATGTGTGTCGTGGATTTACAAACTGCTACCTCGTCACGAGGTAGACACTCCGACTCGCATTATGACTCTCTTAGGTCATTCGGTTGAGGCGTTGACCAAGAGGCTTCGCCCGCCAGCGAGCGGGGCCTTTTATAACATTTCCGAAGAACTTCGGACAATGTCGAGATGCTCGCACGCGACAGACAATGAAAAGCGCTTTGCGAGCCTCGCGTTGCATTTGTACAAGACACACCGTAACGAGGTAACGCATGACTTCGATGACTACAAATGCGTGTGGAGGGAAGCATTTCTTTTTATAGATGCGATTGAGTTGTTGCTGTATTACCACGACCAGATTATTGGAAAAAAGGCAACCTCATAACAATTGCGTCTGCAAGAAAGGCGGCCTTAACGAGGGCTCTCGCAGGAATGTATGCGGCGAAAGCAGTAGACATTTTTAGGAGAGACGTATTGCAAACGCAAGTGAAGGCGGATTTACGTTTCAATCGCAACAGAATATCGGGGGCACTTGGTGACGTTGTGGCTGCGGGAGGGGCACGCATCGGATTTGTCGATCGTCACTTGGCTAGCATCTCATTATCCGGGAATGCTGGCGGGGCGGCGCGATGCGATTCAAACGGGATTGTGCCGGACAAGTGCGCAGTGTCCGCTCGCGCGATCATCGTTCGAGGCCCAAACGGCTCTGGCCGACGGCCCGTGGGCCCGGCCTACTGCCGGCCATTTATGAACAGTGCTGGAATAGAGAGATCAGGCACACATGAACGAAAACACATTTCGACCGCGAGCGCGGTTGGTGTCGATCCTCGGCGAACATCTCATCAGCGATCAAGCTGTTGGCTTGGTCGAGCTCGTAAAAAATTGCTACGACGCAGACGCCACCGAGGTGATCATCGAGCTCTTGAACTTGGCGTCTCCCGAAATAACAACCGTCGTCGTCGCGGACAATGGTTGCGGAATGTCGCTTGCCGATGTTTCCGATAAGTGGCTAAGCCCTGCCGTGGACCACAAGGAAAAGAGCAAGCAAAGGCAATCGCGAACACGGCTTGGTCGTCTACCGATTGGCGAGAAGGGAGTGGGAAGATTTGCTGCCCACCAGATCGGGCGACGAGTTGAAATGGTTACACGGCAAAAACGAAAGCCGGAAGTGGTCCTAAAACTTGATTGGGACGATTTCGAAGACGGCAGCCGGTTTCTTGACGAAGTGCCAATCGATGTCCGTGAACAAGACGCAGAAGCCTTTAGTGGAAACCGATCCGGAACGCGATTGATCATTTATGGGGCGAGGTCGGCTTGGGAGAAGCGTCTAGTTTTGAAGGTACACCGAGCGCTGCGTCGTTTGCAGAGCCCACTTCAAGACGAGGAGAAGCTCAAGTTTAAGGTTCGGCTCAAGTGCCCCGAGTACCCGGAATGCGAAAACATCGACGTTACGGACGTACTTGAACGCGCGCACTATGAGTTCAAAGTTCTCGTCTCCGAGTCGGGTGAGTGTGACTTCGAGTATGACTGCAAACATCCTGGGGTTCGCCGGCGATCGAAGAGTGGGTCGATCGATCTAACGCAATTTGCGGAGGACGAGCTTCAGAGATCGAATCCTCAATGCGGTTCGTTCTGGATGAACATATACGTTTGGGATCGAACCAAGGATCATCTCCAGGCAAGTGGTGTTTCGCGTCAGGAACTGGATGGCCAATGTGGCGTTTCCTTGTTTCGAGATGGTCTGCGCGTGTTTCCCTACGGCGAGCCGGGAGACGACTGGCTGTTCCTGGATAAGGAGCGAATTCAGGCGCCCGCCGAGCGAATCGGAAACAACCAAGTTATCGGCCTGATTCATTTTGACCAGTCGACCAACCTGCTGCTTCGCGACAAAACGAACCGCGAAGGTCTGATCGAGAATCCTGCGTTTCTTGATCTTCGGGCTCTAGCGCGCGCTGCCATTCGGTTTTTCACGACACACTGGACGAACGATCGGCCACGACCAGAGCGTCCCCAACGGAATCGGGAGGGCAGCGTTCAGCATGCCAAGCAAATCGCCAGTTCCGTCAAAGAAAGCGCGAGGGACGACGTCGAGGTGACGATCCCCGCCGAAGCGCAAGACACGACTAGTGAATCCGCTGATGCGCCGACCGGCGAGATCGTTGTCACGCAGCGGCGGGCGATTGACCTGCTGATCAAACAACTCGATGGTGTCGAGCACGACATCAAGTCGCGGGATGATAGGCTGGACATCCTGTTGCACTTGGCGGCCACGGGGTTGGCCGCGGAAAGAGTCGTGCATGAGTTCGGACGTCAGGCGGCCGCGGCCGCGGCCGCTCTTCAAGAGCTCCAGGCATCGTTGCGAGGGCGGAACAAGGAATGCGAAGCGGCGAAGATTGTTGCAAGCTGTCTGCAAACGCTGCGAAATGAGTTTCGCGTACTGGCTCCCTATGAATCAGTACAACGGTCGCAGCGATCGAAAGCGGTGAGCGTCCGTGATGCAATCGAGTTGGCTTTCCAGCTCAATCGCGGGCTGCTTCAACAAGCAGATATCGAGACGACGCTCAAAGGCGATGAGTTTGAAGTGAATTGTCGTTCCGCCTCTTTGGTGCAGATTGTTGACAATCTTATACACAACGCATGTTACTGGACATCGACGCTGCCGAAGCGTGCAGCCCGGCACATCGTGGCGGTGATGAACGCGAAGTCCACGACCTTTCTCATTGCTGACTCGGGCCCCGGTGTGCATGAAGAGGCGGTCAACCATATGTTTGATCCATTCTTCACGTTGAAGGCCGGCGGCAAGGGGCTCGGACTGTACATATCGCGAGAGTTGATAACGACCTGCGGCGGCGTTCTGCGCGCCGCGAGCGATGATGAGCGAAAGTCGCTGCCGAAGTCATGCAAAGGGGCGGCGTTCGCCCTGGAGTTCACGCAGAAGAATGGCAAATGACCGTCGACGTCAATGGAGAATAGCCATGGCGGAACGCGACCTGTTCGTAGGCACACTCTTTCAGGAAGTTCTCGGCCCTCGCGGTGGTCCACGCGAGTCGTTGCCGCCGGAGCAGGATCCACGTGACGAATACATCACCGGTGTCCTCGCCCCGCACAATGCCATGTCGGTTGAGCCGGACAGTGGCGCTGAGATGCTAGCGGAAGCGGATGCATTTGGCGACGACCAAGCAGATCCCGGCAAAGAATTATACGATGCAACGGCAGGTATCACCGCACTTCCATCGCCGGCTATCGACCCGCGTTCGCGAACCGCGTCCATTGGCCTGTCGTTTGCTCTCGATGTAGATCACGAACCTGTCGTCGACATTTGCTGCACCTGGGCGAGATACGCACAAGGCGACGGTGGGGCTTGGGTGCGCGATCCACGCGGTGAAATATGGCACGGAGTCGACTGCTCCTCGCGTCAGTCTTTTACGCCATCCGTTGATCCAAATGTCCGCATCTACGTCCGCGGCCGCCCACACGGGAATCGCATACGAGTTTCGGTCTTTCTGGTGAACGAAACGCATTGCAAGGGTGACTGGCCGTCGACGGAGGAACATGTATTTCAACCACAAATTCGAGTTCGTTGCAGGGACAACGCGCAGCTTGTGCCTCTCGAGGAGATGAGGAGCGGGGCGGACGAAGAAGAAGAAACATTAGCGTTTTTGTATCGGAACTGTCAGTCCTTTGCCCGCGGTCACCTTTGTGGTGCCATGTGGCGCGACATTGATCCAGAGCGACCGCACCCGTCGCTTCCCGCGCCAAATCACGAGCCCTTTTACTGGTCAGACGGCAATCACCTCTTTGATTCCGCCAACGTTGCCCATTTTTCGCCCGCCGACGCGCGGACGGAGTTGGTGCCCATTTTTCAGATCTCTGCGCCCAGCAGCGCGTGGCATGCGGTCGGCTACTCCCCGGTGCTCGACCCGGAGCAACTCGGCGAGATCTGGGACTCGTCACAGATGCGGTCCGCCTTGGAGCCCTTGCTGGACGGTTATCTGCATTGGATAAATCAGCAACGCCACGTCGCCAGCACGTTTCCCGCAAAACAGCAGCTAATCGCGAACAATCAGCTTGACCTTTGCCAGCAGGCAGCGGATCGAATGCGTTCAGGGATTGATGTGTTGGCGAATGAAGATGACGCCCGCCTTGCGTTCTGTTTTGCCAACAAGGCGATTGCAATGCAGTCGCTGTGGACGAAGGGGCAAGTCAATTCCTGGTGGCCATTCCAGTTGGCGTTTCAACTCTTGAATGTTGCTTCGATCTGGGACTGCAGCCACGGTGACCGACAGATTTGCGACTTACTGTGGTTTCCGACGGGCGGCGGCAAGACTGAGGCATACCTCGGACTTGCCGCATTCACGATGGCCGCGAGGCGGCTCAAGGCGATACGTCAGGGCTACACGCTGGGCGGAGGCGGGATGGCTGTGTTGTCGCGGTACACGCTCCGACTTCTGACGATCCAGCAATTCCGCCGCGCGCTCGCGATGATTACCGCATGCGAAATGTTGCGAGTCCAACCGCATGGGTCTGTTCACGGATGGAGGCCCAAGAATTGTTCCGAATCAACGGACGGATTGTGGGGACAGGGACGATTTGCCGTTGGCCTTTGGGCAGGCGGCAACGTGACGCCAAATGGCCTGCACGACTTTACCTATCGCGATCAACAGGGCCGAATCGTGCCGGTCTACGGTGCAATCACCGACCTGGAAGGGCGCGGCGATAGCGGCGGCGAGCCGGCACAGGTTCTTCACTGTCCGGCATGCCGGGCCACGTTGGCGATCCCGCCGGAGGGATACGAGCGCGGTGAATCTGGACGATTACATCTCGTTCTTGGGGATGTGCCAGCCGCTGGGCAGCCACCGACGTCAGCGCAACTTTCGAATGCCCCGATCGTTGTAACCAACGTTTCGCTCGTCCGGGAGTCAAATCCCCGGTTTGCAACCCTGACGCTCGAGTTCACGGCGCAAGACGATATCGAGCCAGAACAGGTCGACTCGTGGTTCAACAACCACGTCAGACCGCAGCTCGGCGCAGATAGTTGGCTTGTTGCCGCACGAGCCGCGCGTCCGGGCTACTTCATTCGAGTCATGGAGTGGGGCCGGCGAAGAACAGAGAAACCCTTCGAGTTTGAGATCTACTGCCCGAACCCTCGATGCGACCTAAACCATAACGTAGAGTGGACGGAGAACACACCGGGTGGCGCGTGGCACGTGCTGGACGCATTTCGCACCTCATCAGACGCGTCTTCACATTGTCCGATTCCCGCATGGACGGTGGACGAGCAGGTCTACCACCGTTGCCCGACAATGGTGGTGGCAACCGTCGACAAGTTCGCCCGGTTGTCGTTTGATAGCAAGTCAGCGGCGCTATTCGGAAACGTGGATCGGTACAGTTCGCATCTGGGCTACTATCGAACCTGGTGTCCGCCAAGGGGGCCGTCGAACGGTCTGCCGAGCGCACCCGAACAGGAAGCGCCTAACACCGTCAGCGTTCCGGTCGTCCGCTTTCAACCGCCGGAACTGGTTCTTCAGGACGAGCTCCATCTTATCGATGGTCCCCTGGGAAGCATGGTCGGAATCTATGAAACGGCGATAGACCTGCTATCGTCGACAACAAGGTCGGGGCAGAGCATACGACCCAAGTACGTGGCATCCACCGCTACAGTCCGTCGGGCTCGCGAACAAGTCCAGGCGGTTTTTCTGCGTGGACTGGCCATCTTTCCACCGACGGGAATTGAAATCGACGACTCGTTCTTTGCCCGAACCGATCCCATGCATCCGCTAGACGCTGCACACCGTGGTCGACTCTACGTCGGCGTCTGTGCTCCTGGCCGCGGTGCTCAGACGCCAATTGTCCGCATCTGGTCGCGGCTGTTGCAGCATCTGCAGGACCGCCGCACGGCGGGTATCCCCGATTGCGAACTCGATCCGTTCTGGACATTGGTCGGCTACTTCAACGCGATTCGTGAACTAGCGGGCGGCGTCGCCCTGGCGCGGCAGGACATTCGTCAACGAATAGACACGATCGCCCAGCAGTCTGGAATGCCTCTTCGGCAGCTGGAAGAGGATGAGCCGATGGAGCTATCGAGCCGCGCTCAATCGCTCGAGTTGCCCGGCATGTTGGCACAACTTGAACACGGCCTTGGCGGTCCCCAGCCGCCGGTTAATCTTGCGGTGGCGACGTCAATGTTTGGAACGGGTGTCGACGTGCTGCGACTCGGCCTGATGGTCGTGCATGGTCAGCCGAAAATGACCTCATCCTACATCCAGGCGACAGGGCGTGTCGGCCGCTCGGCTGGCGGATTGGTAATTACTTTCTATCGCGCGGCACGTCCGCGAGATCTGAGCCACTACGAGTACTTCAGCACGTACCACGGCTCACTCTATCGGTTTGTGGAACCGGTCACGGTGTATCCATTTTCGCCTCGCGCCCGCGATCGCGCCCTCGGCCCTGTCAGCGTCGCGGTGCTCCGTCAAGCGTCGGAAGTCGCCGGCGTGGCCGTCCATGAACGGTGGCGAATTCAGCAACGATTGAGTGGCGGGTACTCGTGCCGCGCGCACGAGATGGCTATTGGGCGTCACGACGCGGACGTGACTTCAATTCCCGCGGAAATGGAACAGCGATCACTGGGCCAGCCCGTGAACCGGCAGCCGGCACCCTCTGTGACCGCCAATCACGCCGGATCAGAATTGGACCGCTGGCAGCAGGTCGCTGCAATATCGGGCGGGCAGCTGCTCTACTTTGAGCCGACTCTGGTGAATCCACCCTCGCGACCAGTGGTGCTTGGTGACTTGGCTCACTTGGTGGCCCAGACAGGTGTTGTATTTGAAGATGCGCCGAACTCGCTTCGAGAAGTGGAAGCAACAGTTACGATTCGAGGTTGGAGGTAACGCAAATGGCGCGGCCGCATCAGGAATTACGACCGTCGCAGTTCATTATTACGTACGGTCCAGGCAGTATTTTGGAGACAGGCTCCGGACCAGTCGTTATTCGCAACGTCGACGAGTTCTATCGATCGATTGGCGAACAGCCGTCGGATTTTGAAATCTTCGACGACCGCTTGTGTCGCGCGGAACTTGACCAGAACCGTATTTGCCGCTTGCCGACAAATGCCGAATTGGATCGGCCAGTAAACGATTGGATTTATCCTGGCGAGCGATTTCCATTCTGGTGTTTGTGTACGCAGCACAGGCCACAAGTCCTTTATCAGGCCGGCCGAGGTTGTCCTCAGTGCGGAGCAATGGCTGACTGGGCGCGCCGCGAAAAGGCAGGTCGGGAAGTGATTCGTTTCGTCGTGGCCTGTTCCGCCGGACACCTCGATGAAGTGAACTGGGCCGCCGCGGCGCATGGTCAACAGCGTGGTTGCCGCGTCAGTCAGTTCTATTTGTGGCATGGAGGCGGGCGGTCGCTTAGGTTCGTTGAGCTTGAATGTCCGAATTGCGGCACGCGGGGCAATCTTGGTCAAGCGTACAACAGACCTTGGCAGTGCTCTGGCCGGTATCCCGAACAGGGACCACGCCCGCGTCAGTCCACTTGTACCCAGACGGCACGCATGCTGCAGCGTGGTGCCGCGAGCCTTCACCTGCCAAACATCGTTTCGGCGCTGACCATCGTTGACATGCCGAGCCAACTTCACGCGATCCTGACCGATTCTCGGATCCTCGGCAGCATCAGAACACTGCAGCAAATCGGCATGCTTAATCAGCCGAACTTCATTCAAGCCGTTACCGCCCAGAGCGTCCATCAATCGACGATCGATTTCCTGCAACAAACAGCATGGATCGAAGTCGAGGACGCCATCAATCAGCTGCTCCAATGGCAACAAGGAACGAACCGGTCGCTTGCCGAGGATGAGTTCATACGACTGGTGCGAGCAGCGTCGCACGGCGCGCCGCCAGTGCCTCCATCACAGATCGGCGCTCCTCCGATGTTCGAAGTGCCACTTTCTGGCGTACGGCACTTTCCCGGGCCAAATGGGGCTATTCAGTTTCGCGTCAGCCCCGTGACGCGCTTGCGCGTCGTTCTTGTCCAGAGAGGGTATGTCCGACCGATTGACCCTCAGAATACACAAGAAGTCCGCGTAGCCTTCGATTGGGGCGGACAGACCTGGTATCCGGGCGTTGAACTTTTTGGAGAAGGAATCTTCATTGACCTGGATGATGTCGATCTGCCACTGTCCGGCCCCCGCTTTCATGATTGGACGCAGAGGTACAACGCGTCCAATGGTGAGTTGTCCAATCACCCTGCACATGCTTGGTGGCATTCTCTATCACATCGGTTGCTGCGAGCGTTGTCTATCGATTCGGGATACTCGACCGCGTCGATTCGCGAGCGCGTCTACATGACGTTTGACGATCAGGGCGCCACGCGAGGTGGCCTGCTGCTCTACACCGTTCAGCCCGGAGGAGATGGAACATTGGGTGGCCTCGTCGCATTAGTGGACCGGTTTGATCAGATTTTGCAAACCGCCCTTCAAGATGTCGACAACTGCTCCAACGATCCGCTGTGCGAGGATGCCCCCGCGGCGGGCGCGTCGGGGGCCGCCTGTTATTCGTGCCTCCTCGTTTCGGAGACATCCTGTGAACATCGCAACATGGGACTCGACCGGCTCCTGCTGATGGAGAACATGCCATGAGCAAGCAACTGACGATAGCGATTGAGCGCGCGATTGTCGACTCAGGCCGGCCGCTCGGCAACGAACAGACCAGCGAGATTACTGCCGCGATCGCACAGTTCATCAAATCGGAAAGGAGCAACGATGCGCCGTCGCTCATTGCTGCGAGTATTCTCGACGGAATTCGCAAAGCATCCAATCGAATTGATCGGGTTCGAGTCGCGGTTACGGGCACTGGCTGGATTGGAGGCGGTGTTGGCTCGGTCGAGCAGACGATTCTGGGCGTCTTGAAGCAGGCCCGGCACGAAATTCTCGCAACAGCCTACACAGTTACTGCTGGCTCCTCGCGAGTAATTGACCAGCTCGAGCGCGCGGCCGCCACTGGTGTGAAGGCCGGCCTAATCATTGACCATTTCCAAGAACAAGAGGCTACGGTGAGAGACCGCCTTCGAGCGCTATCTCAGGAGTTCCCGACAAATCTCAAACTCTACGACTTCGCTGGAGTCGGCGGGAGCGGGCACCTGCATGCGAAGGCTATTGTAGTCGATCGTAGGCTTGCCGTTGTTGGATCAGCAAACATGACCTACTACGGAATGATGACCGCACACGAATTGGCCATCGTCGTGGAAGGACCGGGGGCGGAGCAGATTGCCGGACGGATTGATCTGTTGTTGCAGTCGCCCGCAGTCCATCAGATCGTGTCCTAACGGCTCGGCGACTGTTCATGTCCTGTTCGTCCAATACTCCTCGTACCGAGTGAAGGCCATCTGACCGCCAAACGGGATATTGTCGACAACGTCGATGATGAGACATTCCCTGGTGCCACCGAACTTCGGGCCGCGTAGACCGCGGCCAATCATCTGTTCGTAGAGCACCGGGCTCGTCGTGGGGCGGGCAACCACGATGGCCCGCACCTTTGGCGCGTCGAAACCTGTTGTCAGAACGCCGTAGTTACACAACACGGAAACACGACCAGCGCGGAACTCCTCAACCAGGAAACGCCTTGTTGAAGTCCGGGTTTCGCTTGTTACCGTCGCTGCAAGACGACCCCGGCGGCGCAAGAGGACCGCCGTCGCCTGGGCATGCTCGACCGAGCATCCAAAGAACAGAACTGGCCAGTCGACCGACAACGAATCAAGCTTTTCAAGAATCGCGACGTTGCGGTCCCGCTCTTCACCGATCTCGCGGAGTAAGTGCGGATGAAAATCCTTGAACTGATCGAAGTACTCTCGATACTCCGCACGATCATCAATCGAAAACTCCCGCCCGTCGTAGTCAATTATCTGATGAGCGGGGCGCGAAAGCACTTCTCTTTCGCGCAGGATGCCGATCGGGTCGGTCTTGAGGCATTCTGGGCGAAGAAGGCGACCGTGAAATCGTTTTGCAAGCTGGCGAGTCTCATCTTCCACGGCTCGGAACGGTGTAGCCGTGAGGCCAATCAATGGCGTTTCCGATGGCTCGCCGCGAGACACCTCCACACCAAGGAACTTGAGCACGTCAGTATAGCTTGGCGCGAGCATGCGGTGAGATTCATCAACGACAATTACGCGAAGATTGGTCACCAACGTCTGAAGTCGTGTAGCTCGCTCGCCCTCATTGCGGCATGCGGCGTGCAGCTTCTGAATGCTGGCTATTGTGACTCCTTCGCCGTCCGGAACCGAATTCGTGCTTCCCCAATAGCGATTCAGCGTCAGAGTATCGCGAATGGACGCATCGCGGTGGCCAAGATCAATCCAGACCTCCCGAAACGCCTGAACAGCCTGTTCGCATAACTCGTCGCTCTGCGCGATCCACAAGACGCCTGAAGGCTCTGGAGCCGTTCGCTTCCATTCGAGAATTCCCTCAACCGCTGTACGAGTCTTGCCGGCACCTGTTGGAAGAGTCAAAATCCCCCGATTATGGCCGAGCTTGCCGCGTATTATGTCGAGGACCTGCCCCTGTAGATCAACCTGAAAATCCTCCATCGCCGGTAGCGGCCGGAAAGGCTCTACATCCTCGCTTGCCGGGGGCGAAGGTGTGCCTCGGATTCCAGAGAAGGCCTGAGGAATTGCAAACGTTCTAACAAAGTGAATCGCCCAGGATTTTCCAGCATGCCAGTTTCGATCGGCAACTGCCTTCGATTGGCTGTCGCGCCCACCTCGACCGCGACTTCCCGATGGGTATTCGTGTAGTCGTTCCAACTCGTCATGTGAACTGCCCCGGGCAAGCCGAAACCTCAACTCCCGCGAAGTCAGCAGCTCTACGCCATATAAGTCGACTAGGAATTCGGCAAGTTCGCCATCTGCGAGGCGGGATTGCAAGCGACGCCCCGCCTCCTCGGTTTCTGCCACAATCCATTCAACCCCCTTTTTTCTGCGTCTCTTGCGGCCGCCCTGAATGTCGTCCAGCACGGCTCGCAGTTCCTTGGCGGTCAATCGGCGGTTGAGCAATTGAATGGTGGCCTGACGATCAGCACGAGTTAACTTGACGGACATAGCAATTCCCTGTGCTCGATTCTTGTCCACTGTCTGGGGAAACGCGTTTGGTTGCCTTGATGCTACCGCCGGTGCAAGCGAGAATCACCCAATAAGTGTTGTATGGAGCGACAAGGAATGCAACAAAGATTCCATGCCCGCAAGGGTTCGATGCAGCAATTCACGACGCAACAATTGAGCACCGCTGATTTGTTCATCGATGCCGTGTACGGAGGTGGACGTTTGGGCAACTCGGGGGACGATCCGCTTCCGCGACTGATTGGCGTCAGCAACCAGGGTGGATTTCGATATCTGGGAAGCAAAGAGTCGCCTCGGCTAGTCGTCCTGACGTCATCCTTCAACGATCCGGACTGGCCCGACTTTCTTGACCGCGAGACGGGAATCCTGACGTACTACGGTGACAACAAGCATCCGGGACGTGGGTTGCATGAAACTCCGCGACACGGCAACCTCTTGCTGCGAAACATGTTTAACGCCACCCACGCGCATCCACCAACGCGCGCGGATGTTCCGCCTGTCTTAGTATTTGGCAACGCAGGAACCTACCGTGACATGATCTTTCTCGGTTTAGCCGTGCCAGGTTCTCCTCAGTTGCAGGCAATGGAGGACTTAGTCGCGATTTGGAAGATCTCCCAAGGCCAGCGATTTCAGAACTATCGATCTGCATGGACCATCCTCAACATCGCCCGTGTATCACGCGCCTGGCTGGAAGACATCAAGGCTGGCTCGCCTCTCTCGCCCAATTGCCCCCGCGCCTGGAAAAAGTGGATTGCGTCCGGATCCTATGAGCCACTAAAAGCAGAGACCTCCATCGAGCATCGCACTAAGCAGGCGCAAGTTCCTGACGACAACGCCGACCTACGAATAGTCCGCGCAATCCACAAGTACTTCAAGGATTCTCCGGTGGCATTTGAAGGCTGCTCCGCGAAGATCGCGCAGTTAATGGACAGCAATTTCTTCTCCTTCGATCTGACCCGCCCAAGTCGGGACGGAGGCCGTGATGCGATCGGGCTTTATCGGATCGGTCACGGAGCGTCAGCGATCTTTGTGGATTTCGCGCTTGAAGCGAAGTGCTATGACATCGACAACTCGGTCGGAGTTCGTGAGGTGTCGCGGCTGATCTCCAGGCTGCGGCACCGGCAGTTCGGAGTTCTGGTAACAACCTCGTACTTGAATTCGCAGGCGTATCGCGAATTGAAGGAAGATGGCCACCCAGTCGTGGTGATTTCAGCGGCAGATATCGTCAATATTCTCGCACGGGCCGGAATGAACGGTGTCGGCGACGTGATTCGTTGGCTTGAATCCGAATTCCCTATGCGTGACTCATTGTGATCCGGTCAATTGAATTACTTATGGCGGGTTCTCGGGTAACTGATGGCTGGACATAGAAAAAGAAAGGGACGTCAACGCAAGGCTGGCCATCGTTCGTGGGCCGCTGAAAGCTCGCCCGTCGCCGGCGAACATCAGGGCGATATCATGTCGCCGAAAACTCGCAGCGCAGTCATGTCGCGAATTCGTGGCAAGAATACGGGGCCGGAAAGAACGATATTCCGCGAGCTGCGTCGCCGCCAGATCTACTTCTCCTCGCACGCCAAGGATCTACCCGGTCGCCCCGATGTTGTCTTTCGTCGCATTAGATTGGCCGTGTTCATCGACGGCGACTTCTGGCACGGATGGCGGTTTCCGCTTTGGCGACACATGCTTTCGCCGAAATGGCAAGACAAGATCGCCGCAACACGCGAGAGAGATAAGCGGAACTTCCGCAAGCTCCGCGGGCTGGGCTGGCGTGTGGTCCGACTTTGGGAGCACCAAGTGGAGAATTCACCGGATGAATGCCTCGTAAGGATTCTACGTGCCCATGCAGAGGCATGCGAACGACGAGTGCCGTAGCCGTGGAGTAGTCGAAACGGGCATGCGTACTCTCGCTCTCTTGCTACGTTTCTTCGCGGACCAGCGCCTTCACGACGTCGCGCATTACGCATGGGCACACGGCATTTCCAATCAGCTTAATCCGATCCCGACGGGTCGACTCTGTCCAGCGATGGTCACGCGGAAAACCCATCGCAGCAGCAAGCTCTGACGGTTGCAGCATACGCATCTCGTGGCCACATCCGTTACGTCGGACGTAGGCGAAACGGTCCAACGTCGTGATGGTTCGAAGAGGACGGTCCAGTGTCTGAAAACCACCGGCCGCGTCAGTACCATAGTAAACCATAATGAATGCTGCATCCTCGCCCAGAGCCTTGACGGCTTTCCGAGCACGCTGCACAGTTGCCGCAGCACGTCTCGGCGTTTTTACCAGGGAGAACGCCCACGGTTCCCCTTTTGGCTCACCGCGACACAGGATGCTTGCGACGGTCTTCCTTGTCTTTCGCCCAGGTACGGGAAGTGACGGCTTCGCGTCGAGGTCCGCGACTACGAAAAGCCGACGGCGTGACTGCGGCGTGCCGTGATACTGCGCATCAAGTATTCCGACTTCGGTTTTGTATCCGATGGATTCGAGCCTGCTAAGCCACTCCTTGAACCGCTGCCAATTCTTCATCTGCAGAACATTCTCGACGACGATCCACCGAGGTCTGAGAACCTTGGCAAAGCGGACGACTTCGAATGCAGTGTTGCGGCTGAGGTCGCATGGAGGCTTGTTCCCACGAGCGATACTGTGGTTGGTACATTCTGGCGACGCGAGTAACAGTTCAATTCGTCCGACGTCATTCAGAAGGCAGTTTGGCGAAAGTCGATTTGCCTTCATTCCATAGGTGACCGCGTCAGGAAAATTGAGTTTGTAGGTCTTCGTCGCAAGTTCCCACATGTCCAGCGCCGCTACGGGCGTAGCGCCGGCCATCACAGCCCCTCGGGAGCTGCCACCAGCGCCGCAAAAAAGGTCGAACACACGCAGCTTCGACGTTCTTGCTGGTTTCGTCATCCCTTGACTCGGTGCTTCTTGGCGCTGGGTCTCGCTCGATGCCGGTTGCATCAAAGTCTCCCGTGATTCTACAGAGAACTCTTTGTCACGCCAGGCCAAGCTACGGATTGCTATTGCTGGTTCTTCCACTCAGCCTCTCCACCGCCTCAACCAAATCGTCCATCCCCAGGTGCGTGTAGCGGTCCATCGTCAACGTGATCGTCGAATGCCGTGCCAGGGCCTGGGCGACTTTCGGCGGCACGTTGGTCATGACCAAGTGCGTGATGAACCCGTGGCGGAGCGAATGGAAGTCGACCACTTGGCCGGCTGTGTCGACGTCGCGGAGGTAGTCGCTCTGCTCTCGTCGCTTGCGTTCCGCGGGTTTCTCGGCCTCCTCCACCCACGCCGCCCGCGCCGCCGCCAAATCGCGCTGGAGAATCTCGCCGGCCTTGCGATACCATTTGCCGGGCCACAGGCGTTCTTCTCCGGCCCTCCGCCGTTCCTTCTCTCGTTTCGCCAGATAGGTTCGCAACCGCCGGCACAAATCTTCCGCCAGCGGCAAGACATCCTTGCGGCGATGCTTGGAATAGCAGGCGTCGACCGTCACCGTCGGCGGGTCGGCGTCGAGCGCGAACGACCGCGGCGTCAGGCTGGCGATCTCCTGCGCCCGCAGGCCGGTGAACGCGGCCAGGCGGTACACGATCGCCCGGTCAGGCCCGCCCATACGGCCGTGGCGGCCGTCGCTCGCCTCGGCCGCCGAGATCAAACGGTCCAATTCATCCATCGTCAAGATGCGCCGTTTGCGCCGTACATCCGTTTCCGTGTTCAGCCGCGATAAATGCGAAAGCACGTCCTCCTTGGCCCGCCGCTCGCGCACCAACCACCGGCTGAAACCCTTGACCGCGATCAGGTACGCGTTGCTCGTGCGAACGCTGCGCCCAGTGGCTCGCAGGTCGGACAGCCAGCGGCCGACACGCGACGGCGATAGGTCGCGAATCAGTTTGAACTTGCAGCCGTCCAAAACCTTGCGGATATAGCTTTCCGTGAGCTTAACGTGCGTCGCCGCATTGCGTTTCGATTCCAAGTATCGCCGATAATCGGCCAAGTGTTTGGCCAGCGGCCGTTTGCCCTGTTCGTCGTGCGGTTCGATCAGGCCGACCCGCTCGCGTTCGACGCGGCGGACGTGTTCGTTCAGCATCGCCTGCGCCGCGGCGCGGTCGACGGCCAGCGGCACGCGCTTTTCGCGGTCGTCGACGTCGCGAAACCGGCCCCACCATTTCCTGCTCTTGCCTTTGACCCGTTCGCCCGTCGCCGGATCGCGGACAAACACGGGCTTCTTGTAGATGCTCGCCATGTGAATCTCTCTGGCTAGTGGTCGCGTCCGGAACCGCCCGGACGCACGTGACACACTGAGCAGTGACGGGCCAAAGATGGCAAGCGGAGATTACGCCCGCGCCGCGTCCCATTCGCGCAGCGGCGGGCAACCGGCGGCGATCCAGGCATTCAACTCGTCGCGGCGCCAGCGGAGCGTGCGCCCAATGCGTACCGGACGCGGAGTGCGGCCGCCGGAATGCCAACTGCGCCAGGTGCGCAGCGATACGGCGCACATCTCGGCCGCTTGCTCGGCGGTGATCAGCGGCGCGTCGTGAGCGGTCATGCGAGCGAAGAAATGCGCAGCGCGAAAAGATGGTCCCCTATTTCTTTACTACCGATTCTGCGCACAACTCGACCGTGAATTCCGCCAAGAATCCCCGAAATTCCTCCGCCTAAACGAGCGGCCGAAAATTTTTTGGCCTACTGTTCGCATGAACATTACCTAACTTCTTGCGTCGCTTGCGTTTGCGCAATTCTTCGCGCGCGGCATTTTTCTGGTTGCAATTTCCCGTCGCGTTGCTAGCATAACTTTCGGCTGGTTAATGAAGGTTTGATGACCTTCGCCAGTCGATTCCGGTGCCGGGATGACGGGCTCCGGGGAGTAGCGCGGCCAACCCCGATCGAAGGCCGCTCTACCAGCAAAGGGACTTTCTTAGCGACGACTGTGAGATCGGTTATCTCTTTCCCGCCTTGATCGGTGGGCGCAGTCGTACCCCACGTGCTTTTTTCCTCGCGTCTGTCGGTGCGCGCGTCGCGTGATCGTTGGACCTACGGTCCGCGCTGCGCGCATTGCCGACGCCTAACTTCCCAAGGAGTTTGACCATGATTGCGTTCGCCCATGCACAACAACCGTCCGTCATCGATCACGGCTGCCGCGATGCGAACCGCGTTCGTAAAGTCCGCGGCCGCATGTCCGCCGAATATCGTGCTGTCTACGGCCAATTGATCCGCCAGGCGGTTGACGGAGACGAGGTCCAGTTCGTCGTTCAAACCAAGGAGCGAGGGCGAGACGTCTGGCACCGCTGGACGATGGTCCCCATTCGGCAGGACGAAGAAGCCGTCTACGTCGAAGTGACGTTGGAGGAATCGTTCTCAGTCCTTGAACCGGACGATGCCCCGGTTGCATCGCTTTCCACCGAGTAAACCGTCCACCCTGTCGGGCACCGCACGCGGACGGATGGTGCGGTGCGGCCGGGACGCGGGCGGCAGGAGGCGGCCCGCGCTCGGCACTTTTCGACACCACGTACCGCGAGGTTTTTTCGTTATGCACCGACAATACACAACCTTCGGACAGCGGATCCGCACGCTGCGAATCGCCAAGGGCTACACGCTCCGCGAATTTGCCCGTTTGCTCGACGTAAGTCCGACCTACGTCTCGCAAATCGAACAGGACAAGTTCAACCCGCCGGCCGAAGAACGAATC
Organism: Planctomycetota bacterium; assembly: GCA_029259895.1. Classification (GTDB taxonomy): domain Bacteria; phylum Planctomycetota; class Planctomycetia; order Pirellulales; family PLA5; genus PLA5. The sequence goes on along the minus strand of JAJDEG010000561.1, from coordinate 7,995 downwards.
ATCCGCATGTCCGAGTTGTTCGGCCTCGACACCGACGAACTGCTGGCCCACGCCGGTCGCGTCGCCGACGACCTGCCGGCCATCATTCGCCGCGAACCGACGGCCTTGGCCACCTTCCTGCGGACCGCCAACGGCCTGCCCGCCGACGCGATTACCCGATTGACCCAACAAGCCCAACACCTTCACCACGAGCGAGGTTCCGATGACCACGATGATCCAGGATGTCCCCTACCTGGACAAGAAACGGATTGAGTTCACCGCGCAAGTCCTGTTGGAAGAATTCCAGCGGCAACACGCCGCCCTGACGGCGCCGCCAATCCCCGTCGAGGCCGTGCTCGAACTGCATCTCGGCTTGCAGCTGGCGATTATCGACCTGCGTGCCGAATTCCGTAGCGACGACGTGATCGGCGCGATCAATGTAAACACCAAGGAAGTATTCGTCGACGTGCATCTCGATCCGACGACGCACACCGACCTGGAGGGCCGCTACCATTTCACGCTCGCCCACGAAATCGGCCACTGGCAGTTGCACCGCCGCTACGTCGGCCACCTGGCCGACTCGACCGCACCAGGCGAGCGCCGCGGCCGCAAAACGGCTTATCTGTGCCGCTCAGGTGACGCCAAGCTGCGGATCGAATGGCAGGCCGACTACTTCGCCGCCTGCCTGCTGATGCCGCGCCCGCTCGTTTATCGGGCCTGGAAGGAAGAATTCACGGCCAACCCGCTCACGGAGTGGCAATTGGAGGAAGAACGCGAGACCTTGCTGCAGAGCGAGATTGCGCGGCGGGCGATGACGCCGGCCGATGCCGCGGAAGAAGCGATTTTCGTGTGGGAGGGCGCGATCCTGCCGCTGGCCGAACAGTTTGGTGTCTCGCCCATTGCGATGCGGATCCGTCTGGAAGAGATGAAACTGCTGCTGCGGTGACCCCGCGTCAGCTTTTTTTTACCGTTTGTGTGCAGCGCGCACTTCACATTACAGGCCGTTGATGGAGGGCACCATGAAACGTGAACCGCCCGCGACAGGGCGTCGGCCGCACCCGTTGCGGAAGCGCGATCTGACCGAGGCCCAGCAGCAGTTGGTCGACCAGTTCCAGCGGATCGATTTCGGCGGCATCCGCAACCTGCACGTCGTCAACGGCCAACCGGTGTTCGCCGCCGACACGCGCATCGTCCGCCATCGCGTCCTCGGCGGCCGCCACACGGCGCGCCCGGAGCGGGGCCTGGAGGATTTCGTGCTCAAGGCACCGGTCGTCGATTTCCTCCGGTATCTCGCCCGCATGAAGCAGGGCAAGATCATGCACCTCGACATTCGTCACGGACTCCCGCTGCAATTCGAAGTGGAGGAAGCGATTGGCTGACGCGCCGCCCTCGCGCGGCAGTTTCCAAAAAAAAAATCGCGATTGCGCGTTCGTTCTTCGCGCAAAGCGCGTAGTAATAAAGTAGAGACACAACGGTCTCGAAAAGACAAAACCTGATTCAGTAGTACGGCTCCAGACAGAAGGCCAACCACAAAAGTGGACGCCCCTGTGGGTGCCGCCGGAAACGGCGATCCCGCGCGTGCGCTTTGTGGTTTTTTTGTGCGCCGTGCGGGAGAAATCACCTCCTCACGCACGGAGTACGAACCGATGACTGCGATTGATCTGGGGCGCGAACTGACGGCCGGCCCGCTGGCCAACCACATCCGCCGCAAAGCGGCACAACTGGCCCGCCGCCGCGAATTCGGCGACATGGGCCGCGACGACATCGAACAGGAAATCCGCCTGTACATCCTCGCCAAGGCCGACAAGTACGACCCGGCAAGCGGCTGCTGGGAGGCATTCACGCGGGGACTTGTCAAGCGTTTCGTGGCCACGCTCGTACGCCGCCAGAGCGCGGCGAAGGGCGGTCGCCTGATTCCCCACGCCTCGCTCAACGCCGAAGTGCAAACCGCCGAAGGTCCGGTCGAAGCGGCGCGGCTGGTGGGGCAGTGGCATCGGGACGCGGTGCGGGGACTGGATCGCCTCAGCCTGGAAGAACAGCATTTGCTGGCCACGGATGTCGACGCCGTCATCGCGTCGTTGACCCCGGAAGAGCGCGACCTGTGCGAGCGACTCAAGACGCAAACGCTAACCGACGCAGCACGCGAACTCGGCGTTTCGCGGACCACGCTTCGCCGCCGGTTGACGGATCTTCGCGAGCGGTTCGTGGCCGCCGGTTTGGAAGTCGAACCCTCGCGTTGCCAGCGCGGTGATTCGCCGCGCAGCCCATCTGGTCCGGAAGTAGGAGTTCTGCCGATGTCCGCATGTTCGACGCCGGAGGCGAATGACGTGGCACTCACCGCAGAAGATTTTCTCATTCACGAACCGGCCGAGGCGTATCACGCCAAATCGGGCCACTACCTGTCGAGCCATCTGTTGGCCGACTTCCGTAAATGCCCGCTGTTGTATCATCGCAAGCGGTCGGGCCTGATTGCCGAAAGTCAGGAACGGCCGGCGTACCTGATCGGCCGCGCGGCGCACACGCTGATTCTCGAAGGCCAGCAAACGTTCGACGACCAGTTCGTCGTCGGTGGTCCGATCAATCCGAAGACCGGTTGCCCGTTCGGCCCGAACACCAAGGCCTTCGAGAATTGGCAGGGGGCCCACGGCAAAACCGTTCTCACCGACGAGCAACACCTCACCGTCGTGCGGATGGCCGATGCGGTTCGCGACCATGCTCGCGCCGCGGAATTGCTCCGCGAAGGCGAGCCGGAGGGCGTGATCCGCGCCGAGTACTGCGACCATCCATGCCAAACTCGCATGGACTGGTTCGATCCGCACCGGGGCATCGTCGACCTCAAGACCTGCGACGACCTGACCTGGTTCGAGGCCGACGCGCGTCGCTATGGCTACGCACACCAATTGGCTTTCTACCGCGCCGTGCTGGCGCAAGTGATCGGCCTGTCGATGCCGGTCCACCTCGTGGCGGTGGAAAAACGCGAGCCCTTTCGGGCCGGCGTGTGGCGTGTGGAGCCGCAGGTACTGGCGATCGCCCAGCAGGAGAACGAAGCGGCGATCGGCCGGCTCAAGCGGTGTCTGGAAACGGGCCACTGGCCGACCGGCTACGAGGAGCCGCGTCTTTTCGACGCGGCGTGAGTTCGGCAACGGGCGGTTGGTGGGGCGGGCCACACACACCGTCGATGTTCAAGGGGCCGATCGGCCGCCTTCCGCCCGTTGCCCTCTGTTTTCTTCGACAAATCAACTCGCAAGGGAGATCGACGTGGGATTGTTGGAAACGATTCAATCGGGCCGCCAGGCGCGGCCACGCAGAGCGCTCGTTTATGGCGTTCAGGGCGTCGGTAAGAGTTCGTTCGCCGCCAGTAGCGCGAAGCCGATCTTCATCCAGACCGAAGACGGCCTGGCGAATATCGAGTGCGACCGTTTGCCGCTGGCCAAGTCGACCAAAGAAGTGCTCGACGCGATCACGGCGCTGTACGGCGAGGAGCATGACTATCGCACGGTCGTTGTCGACTCGCTTGACTGGCTCGAGCGGATGATCTGGGACGACGTGTGCGGCGAGTTCGGCGTGAAGTACCTGGAGAAAGCAGACGGTGGTTACGGCAAGGGCTACAGCTATGCTCTGCCTCGCTGGCGTACCTTTCTCGACGGTCTCGACGCACTGCGCGAACAACGCGGCATGGCGGTGATCCTCATCGCCCACGCCCGCGCCGAGAAATTTCAAACGCCCGAATGTACGGCGCATGACCGCTTCGCGCCGCGGCTGCACAAGCTCGCCTCGGCGCTCACTCAAGAATGGGCCGACGAAATCCTGTTCGCCACGTATGGCGCAGTCTCCGATCCAGCGCGGGTCAAGACCGAAACGCCGGAGCGCGTGATGCGGACCAGCGAAGGTCCGACGCACGTGGCCAAGAACCGGCTCGGCATGCCGGCCGAACTGCCGCTGGAATGGGCGGCTTACGACTACTACGCGCAGCAAGCGCATCCAACCACTTCATCCTCGAGCAAGGGAGCAGAAGCACATGGCTAGCCTGAACTTCAATGCCAACGACGTCGAACCGGCCACCGATTTCGAGCCGCTTCCTGCCGGCAAGTACTTGGCGGCAATCACCGACTCGGAAATGAAGCCCACCAAAAACGGCACCGGGCACTACCTGCAGCTGACGTTTCAGGTTCTCGATGGCCCCTGCAAAAACCGCTTTGTGTGGGCCCGGCTGAACCTTGACAACGCCAATTCCACGGCGGTGAAGATCGCACACGGGGAGCTCTCGGCGCTATGTCGCGCGGTGGGCGTGATGGCGCCCAAGGATTCGGTCGAGCTGCACAACCTGCCGCTGATGATCACGGTCAAGTGCAAGCCCCGCAAAGACACGGGAGAGGTTCAGAACGAGGTCAAGGGTTTCGCCAAAAAGGAGACTGCCAATGGGATGCCTGCTCAGGCCGCCACCGGCGCTGCCCCTTGGCGGCGTTGACCGGAATGTGACCACACAAGTCACGCCGGATGGTCCGGTGGGACACGGCCGCTGTTCGCACTGCGGCAATGAGTTTGAAAGCGACATCTATCGATTTCGAGGCGACATCCTGTGCGGCGACTGCCGGTATTACGTCCGCCACGGACGGTGGCCGAATTACGACCGATTGCCGCGAGCTTCGTGGTTGTCGTCCGAAGAGGCCGTTGCCCTCCACGAGCAAGACCGGCATTTGAGAAAAGGAGCGTGATTATGGGTAAGCGTTCTCGCGAGAAAGGCGCGCGGGGCGAACGCGAAGCGGCGGCGGAAATCCGCCGGCTGTTCGGCGTCGAGGCCTGCCGGGGTGCCCAGCACCGTGGCGGGCCGGACGCGCCGGATGTTCGCGCGGCGATCGACGGCGTGCATTTCGAGGTCAAGCGCCGCGAGACGTTTCGCCTTTGGGACGCCGTCATACAGGCGATGGCCGATGCCGGCGAGAACATACCGGTCGTTCTCCATCGCTCGAATTGCAAACCCTGGATCGCCGTCGTTCGACTCGACGATCTGCCCCGCCTGGCCACACAGCTTTATCTGACCTCGGTTTCCAACGCCTGAAAGGAACGATCCGATGCAACTGAACCTCAATCAAATCCGCCTCGACGGCGGCACGCAGCCGCGAGCGGAAGTGCTTATCGCGGTGGTGGAAGACTACGGAGAGCAGATGCGCGAGGGTGCGGAGTTTCCACCGGTCGTCGTCTTTCACGACGGCACCGATTACTGGCTGGCCGATGGATTCCACCGCATGGAAGCAGCCAAGCGGGCGCGGCCTGATCAGCCGATCGACGTTGACGTCCACCAAGGAACGCAGTCGGACGCGCAATGGTACAGCTACGGCGTCAATAAGACACATGGGTTACGTCGGGGCAAAGACGACAAGGAACGCGCTGTAAAGGCGGCACTACGGCATCCGGAGGGGACAAGGAAAACCGACCGGGAGATCGCTGACCACGTCGGTGTCGACCACAAGACCGTCTCTCGCCACCGGGCCAGCATGGAATCGATTGGGGAAATTCCCCAATCAAAAGTACGCGTGCGTCGAAATGGGAATCCCTATCCCGCCAAACAGACGGACTCGAGAGAGGCACGCTTCCGCGTCACAAACGGCCGGAACGCAAAACACTCTCCCCGCACGACGCTCAAGGTCCATCAGCCCGTCCGCCTCCCCATTCCCGTCGAAAAAATGACGGCCGTCACGCTCCCGCACAACGCCGTGATGGGCGCCCGCACGCTCATCGAAGTGTTCGACGTGCCGTATCTCCGCGCCGTGGTCGACGAACTCGTCGCTTACCTCGGCACCGTCAGTGAATCCGCTTGACCTTCCGAACTACGGTTTTTTCGTTTCCAGACCCCGGAGAATGACCATGAGTTACCGTTTCTTCGACCGCCGTGATCGCTACAACCTCGCGCTCGACCTCACACCGCCGTTGGCCGCTGCGTGGCTCAGCGAGTTCAACACGCACAACCGCAAGCTCGTCGACGCTCACGTCGAACGTCTGGCCCGCGAAATGAAGGCCGACCGCTGGCGGCTAACCCACCAAGGGATCGCTTTCAGTACAAACCGCGTGTTGCTCGATGGTCAGCACCGTTTGTGGGCCGTGGTCCTCTCAGAGGCCACCGTTCCGATGCGAGTGTTCTTCAACGAACCGGCTGAAGCGCTCGGGTGCGTCGATGCGATTCGTGCTCGCACCAACGACGAGCTTATCAGCCTGGCGGCCGGCATGGGGCCGGTGACCAAGGGTGAGTTAGCGACGTTGCGGGCGATGATCATCGGCCTGAACGCCTACGACCGCATGACGGCGGGTGAAGAGGCCCAACTGCTCGCGAAGTACCGTCCGGCGGTGGATTTCGCCCATGAAATCCTTCCCACGGCCCGCTATCGCGGCATCGCTACGGCGGTCACCCGCGGCGTCCTGGCGCGAGCTTCCTACTCGGCATCGCGCGAGCGACTGCGTCACTTCGGCGACGTGTTGCAAACGGGAATCGCGTCGAGCGAACAAGACCAGCCGGTCACGCTGTTGTTCCGGTTCTTGATCGACGCGGCTCAAGGCCGGCGTGGGCGACCCGAAGTCCGTGAACGCTACGGGAAGACGCAACGGGCGCTGGCCGCCTATCTGGCAGGCGAGTCGCTCGGACGCCTGTTTGCGGCGACTTCGGAGTTGTTTCCTCTGCCCAACGAAGGCGCTAACCAAGTGGCCGCATAGGTGATGCTTCGTGTTCTGTACGCCCAGAAAACACGAAGCGGACGCGGCGGCACAGTGCGAGCGGCGCTCATTTACGCCGTTTTCGGGCGCAAGTCCCGACGCCGGGTTTTGGTTGTAAGCGCAACGTGAATCGAGGCAGTAGATCGTGAAGCTCCGTCCCTACCAGCGATCGGCCATCGACGCGGTGTACCGCTACCTGCGGGACCATGACGACAATCCTTGCGTCGTGATTCCCACAGGTGGCGGCAAGACGCCGGTGCTGTCGACGATCTGCCGCGACGCTGTGCAGCTGTGGGACGGCCGCGTGCTGATTCTTGCTCACGTCAAGGAACTGCTCGAGCAGGCAGTCGACAAGCTCAAAGCCGTTGCGCCGGACCTGCCGGTCGGCGTTTACTCGGCCGGCCTCAACCGCCGCGACACCGATCAACCGGTCATCGCCGCCGGTATCCAGTCGATCTACAAGCGGGCCGGCGAACTCGACGCTTTCGACCTCGTCATTGTGGACGAAGCCCACATGATCCCGCCCGAAGGCGACGGCATGTATCGCCAATTCCTCGCCGACGCCAAGCGAGTCAACCCGAATCTCCGGGTGATCGGTCTGACGGCGACGCCTTTTCGCATGAAATCGGGCCTGATCTGCGGTCCCGACAACATCCTCAACGCGGTCTGTTATGAAGTCGGCGTCCGTGAACTGATTCAGGACGGGTACTTGTGCCCGCTCGTCACGAAGGCCGGGCGGCAGAAGGCGGACACGAGCGAGTTACGCATCCGCGGCGGCGAGTTCGTCGCCGGCGAACTCGAAGACTTGATGGACCAGGACGCACTCGTCGAAGCCGCCTGCGCCGAGATCGTTGAGCAGACGCGCGATCGCAATGCCTGTTTGATCTTCGCTGCCGGTGTCCGCCACGGCCGGCACGTTGTTCGTGTCCTCGCCGAAAAACACAACATCGAGTGCGGGTTCGTGTGCGGCGATACGTCGGACGGCCAGCGGGCTGAGCTATTGGCTCGCTTCCGCGGTCAACCGATCGACGGTCTGTTCGACTGCCCGCCGCTCAAATACCTCTGCAACGTCAACGTCCTGACCACCGGATTCGACGCGCCCAACGTCGATTGCGTCGCCTTGCTGCGGCCGACGATGTCGCCTGGTCTCTATTACCAAATGGTCGGTCGTTCTTTCCGGATCCATCCCGGCAAGCAAGACGCGCTGATCCTCGATTTCGGCGGCAACGTCGTCCGCCACGGGCCGGTCGACCAGATCAAAGTCAAAGAGCGTGACGGCGACGGTGGACCGGCGCCGGCCAAGGAATGCCC
>JAJDEG010000057.1 GCA_029259895.1 Planctomycetota bacterium | reverse complement strand
GCGTATTTCCGTCAACAACCGTTCCTCGGCTGGTGGGGCCTTTGGTGCGGCCTCTTCCTTACGCTTCACTCGGTTCATCGCTTTGACGATCAAAAACACGCAAAACGCGACGATCACGAAGTTGATGACCGCGTTGACCGTTTGGCCATAGCCGATCACTGGAGCCGACTGCGTGCGGGCGTCGGCGAGCGATTCGTATTCCTTTCCGTCCAGCGCGATGTACTTGTCCTTAAAGTCAACCTTGCCGGCGACCATGCCGATCGGTGGCATGATGACGTCGTCGACCAACGACTTGATGATCGGCTGAAACGATGTGGCCATGATCACGCCAATCGCCAGTTCGATGGCGTTGCCCCGGACGGCAAACTCCTTGAACTCCTTCCACATAACAAGACTCCTTCGGCAGGCGACGAGGAAACGAGAAAGACGAGACGCAGCACGAGCGTGCCGCGATCTTATCGTGACGCGGGAAGCGAACGCGTCAAGCCTGTCCCGTCAACGACACGTTGCGTCAGAAGGCATCGCTGCGACGACGATGCGATGGCGATGCGTTGCGACGGCGATGCGATGGCGTTGGATACGGACGAGAACTAGATGAAAACTTCGAGAACTAGTTGTCGTCGCCGCGCGGCGCACGCGGCTTTTCCTCGGGTTCGACTATCCACACGCCGTCGTTGAAGGAAAGCGAGTTGCCTTCGCGTTCTTCGCTCGGCGCGTCGTCTTCGATAATGAGGTCGTCCTGCGCGATGTCGGCCGGAATTGGTGGCCGAGGCCACATCGTGCGCTGCGTCGCCAAGTCATCGTCGCCAATGTCCGGTACGGTGTCTTCGTCGCGCTGCGGAGGGGGCGGTGCGGACGCTTCTTGCCTCTTGGCTTCGCCGTTCTTTGCGGAATGGCCTGCGCCGTCATCGTCGATGCGTCCGCTCTCCTCGGGCTGCACCTTGGGCGGCACCTGCGGCGACTCCTGCGGCGCGGCAGCAGCCGGCTCGTCGGCAACATCGTCGGCAATCTCGGCAGCGATCGGCGCGGCTGTGGCCGCCGGCCGTTCCGGAGCTTCCCGTCGCGGCTCCGATTCCTGCGCGTCGATAGGAGGCTGCGAGAACGGCGACGCGTTCACCGGTCGCGGAAGCTCGTACTCGCCGAATTCTTCGAGCGCCGGTGGGTAGTCCGGATCGAGCGTTTCCTGAAAATCGCGCCACAGCCGCGTTAGCTCGATATCGTCGGCCACCGTTGCCGCCACCCTCTGGCATTCCTCCTTGTCGGCGTACCAATGAAGCTCGACCCAACTATTCGCGTCGCCGGAGCGGCGAAAGTACTTCGGGCTATGCTGAACGTGTTGCTCGTATAGCCGCGCCGCGCGAGCCTGCACAGCCAGATGGCGATCGCGCATCTGCGGTTTGACGCGGTAGCGGAAGATCCGCAAGAACATGCTGCGTACCTCGGTGAGTTTGGTCTTCCGGCTGACTAGGGACCGAACGTAGGATGATGTACTGAGAACGATAAGTAGGGAACCGTGCGGCTCGTGCAGTAATTTCGCGTTGCCGAATTACGCTGGCCCGTCGTTTGTGCCGTTGCCGCCAATCGGCCAGCGAGTATTCTCAATCGATGGCCGCCGCGCGGCGACGATCCGCTCAACAGCCGATCACCAACATGGCGACGAGAAACGCGCGGTGCCAAGTCTGCAGCGATAGCAGCGTATTATCCATGATTGCCTCGGTGCCCTAGGGATGTCCACGATATTCGAGTGACAGCACGTTACGCACGGCGAATGCCGCGGCCGAACGGCACGGTGCCGAAAATCCGCAAGTCTTTATGGTAACAGCCCTTGCGCGTCGCTGATACCGCTTGCAGTGGGGCCGAAAATGTTGCAGAATTGCTACTGCTGCGTGGCCGTCCGACAGCGCGTTGCCCAAACGCCACGACCGATCTGGGCGACGCCGAACTGTCGAAGCCGTAGTACACTTGGCCTGCTGCACCGAGACCAAACCTGTTTCAAATTCCTTTCGACTGCCTCGCGCCGCGTCGCGAAAACTGAGTGAGATGCCATGAGCGCCGAAGATATCTTGATGGACTCCGAAGAACGGATGGAGAAGTCCGTCGACCACCTCAAGAGCAGCCTCGCCGGAATCCGCACCGGTCGGGCAAACCCGGGGCTCGTCGATTCCTTGCGCGTCGACGCCTACGGCTCGCCCACGCCGATGAAGCAACTCGCATCGGTTGGTGCTCCCGAGCCGACACAGATTGTCGTGCGGCCCTACGATCCCGGCACGCTCAAGGACATTGAGAAGACAATCCTTGCCAGCGGACTGGGGCTCACCCCACAAAACGACGGCAAACTGATCCGCATCAACATCCCGCCGCTCTCGACGGAAGTTCGCAAGAAACTAGTCGCACGGATTAAGGAGCTTTCGGAAGAGGCCAAAATCTCCATACGCAACGTCCGGCGCGAAGGGAATAAGGCGGCCGAACAAGCCGAAAAAGATAAGTCGCTCAGCGAAGACGAGCGCGACAAGCTCAAGGACGAGATTCAAGAATTGACGAAGACGTATGAGACGAAGGTCGAGGAACTGGCCAAGGCACGCGAAAAAGACGTGATGGACGATTGACGTTCGATAAGGTGCTCGTCTGCACCTTATAAGTACGCCGCATACAGGGAGGTTTGCCGCGATGTCCAAGTGCCAAATATGCCACGACGAAAACGCCCCAGCGGCGCAGCGCTGTGCGAGTTGCGGCGCTTGGCTCGACGTCCCAGCTTCGAGTGACGAGAGCTCCGGCGATGGATCGGCACTAGCAGCCTCGACACGATCGACCTCGACGCCGCCTACACCCGACGATCCGCTCGAAGCCGCCGTCGTCGATCTCATGCGGAATAGTCGCAAGATCGACGCCATCAAGCGCTACCGAGAAGCGACCGGTAAGGGTTTGAAGGAATCGAAGGAAGAGGTCGAAGAGATCGCCCGGCGGTATGGTGTGGCGAGTCACTCCGGCGGGATCGGATGCGGGGCATCGCTAATTGCCGCCGCGGCCGTTCTCGGCGGTATGCTTTTCGTAGCAGGTCAGTTGATTCCGCCCTTGCGGCCCTAGCGTCGCTTACCGGCCAACGTTTCGCAGCCAAGTCGAGTAGCGACTATGATCGTCCCGGTCGCGCCAAGTCGGGCGGAACAGCTTCTCGCAGTCCAGCGCACGCTCGTCATCGCACATCGCGGCAACAGCGACGTCGCGCCGGAGAACACGCTGCCCGCCTTTCGTTCCGCCGCGGCGTTGGGCGTGGATATGGTCGAGTTCGACTACCACCGCTCGGCCGACGGCGTGCCGGTCGTGATTCACGACGCCACGCTCGAGCGTACGACCGACGCAGCGGCCCTGTTCGGCTCGGCAAACCTAGCGGTGGCGGATCGAACGATGGCCGAACTCGCCAAGCTCGATGTCGGGAACTGGTTCTCCGCCGAGTTCGCCCAAACCCGGCTGTCGACCGTCGTCGATGCCATCGAGGCGATCCGTGCCGGCGGTTGCATCGCGCTCATCGAACGCAAAAGCGGCGACGCAGCCACGTTGATCGCCGCATTGCAGCAGCACGACCGTCTCGGCGAAACGATCGTGCAGGCGTTCGACTGGCATTTCCTGGCCGAGTGTCGCCGACTGGCGCCGCGGCTGCTCGTCGGGGCGCTCGGTAGGCACGAAATCACCGCCGACAAACTCGCGGAGGTCGTCGCACTCGGCGCGAAATTCATCGGCTGGGCCGACGCCGATCTCACAGAACCCGGCATCGCGTTGGCCCATCGATATGGACTCAAAGTGTTCGACTTCACGGTCGACGACGAAGCGCGGGCCGTCGAACTGATGGCCATGGGCCTCGACGGCATCATTTCCAACGTGCCAGCGCGTATGCAAGAAATCGTCGCACGACGTACAGGCGTCGCGACACGATTCGGCGTATAATCTGCCGATATGGAACCGCGGCGGCGAAAACGACCGACTCAGGTGCTGGTGCTCGGCGGCGAGCAATTGGACGCGATCGCGCGCGCAGCCGCAGCGCTCGACGACTTTCCGCCAATAAGGGTCCGGCGCGTCGATGACGGGATAGACGTCGCGTCGACCACCGACGTCGTGCTATCCGATCGCATCGTCTCCATGGACGAGATTCGCGATGTGCTGGCGCGGCGACGGCGTCGCGTTGGGCACGTATGCGTGGGCGTCGCGTTGTCGCCCGAATCATCGCCCGAATCATCGCACGCTTCGCCCGTGGAATCGACGTCGTGCGAATCCGTCATGCTGCCGGCCGATGCAACCGCCCGGGAGATTCGGATCGCGTGTGTACTCGTCGCCGATGCGATCCGCTGGCGACGACGTTTCGACGCGCGCTCGCAGAAGGAGAAACGGCTGCGGCGTTTGTCCCTCGCCGATCCGTTGACGGGCGTGGGGAACTTGCGGGCGTGGAACGCGCGGCTTTCGGCCGCATGTCGGCGAGTGCGCGACGATGGGGCGGCGGTTTGCGTGGCGCTTTTCGACGTCGATCATTTTAAGCTCGTCAACGACGCCCGAGGGCATGCCACGGGGGATGAAATACTCTGCGCCGTGGCGCAACGTCTGGCGGCGAGCGTTCGCGAGGGAGATTTCGTCGCGCGACTCGGCGGCGATGAATTTGGATTGATTCTGGGAAATTCCACGGCCGAGCAAGCCGGTAAGATCGTCGAGCGCGTACGGCAGGACGTATCGTCGACGATCGCATCGAGCAGCGGCGACGAGATTTGCGTGACCGCGAGTGCGGGATGGTGCTCGATCGCGGCCACGGACGCCGGCGATGCCGTGATTCAGCGGGCCGACGTGTCCATGCGCGCCGCCAAGCGTTTGGGACGCAATAGGACGCAACCGCCGGAAAGTGCGGCCACCGATGTCGACGGTAATGAGCTCGACGTTAAAGAATTCGGTGCCGTTCGCAACGACCCTAACCAAACCGGCGGAGAGCGTACCGCATGACGCCGTCGCGGGAAAGCGAATCGTCAGCGCCTGGCAAGACGCCCGGCCTCATGCTTACGCGGGAGCAGGTTCGCCAATTCGACCGCCGCGCCGTGGAAGTCTATGGCGTTAGTTCGTTGGTGTTGATGGAAAACGCAGGCCGAGGCGCGGCGGATTTGCTGTGCTCTCTGGGCATCGACGGGCCCGTCGTCATCTGCTGCGGCAAGGGGAACAACGCCGGCGACGGCTTCGTCGTGGCCCGGCATCTCGATTTGCGCGGACACCAGGTCCGCGTGCTGACGTGGTCGACGCTGCCGCAGCTCTCCGGCGACGCGGCGGCAAATGCCAGAATCTTGGAGAAGATCGGTATCCCGATTTCATGGCTGTGCGACGACGAGAACGACGCGGGCTGTGCTACTGGCGTCGATCAACGGATAACCGAGGCGCTTCGCGGGGCGGCCTGGATCGTCGACGGGCTGTTGGGGACGGGCGCAACGGGGGCCCCACGTCCGCCGCTCGATGCCGTCATTCGGCAATTGAACGCCAGCCGTGTGCCAATCTTTGCACTGGATGTGCCCAGCGGCCTCGACTGCGACACGGGCGAGGCGGCCGATCCGACGATTCGTGCGGCGCATACATGCGCGTTCGCCGCGGCCAAACCGGGACTCGTCGTGCCCGCAGCCGCCAAGCACACTGGAACGCTGCATGTCACGGATGTCGGATTAGGAATCTCACTTGTCGGACAATAAGGGAGACGACCGCAGACGTATGCCGCCCGAAGGCCGTCGATAACACCGCCGGCGCGACGATGCCGATCAGACCGCGACAATAGGATCACGGCCGCGTCGCCACATCTAACCGTGTCGATGCGCCGGCGGCGATTTATGCATCCCACAAAGCGGAGGAGGAGGGATTCGAACCCCCGTTACCTTTCGGTAAACCTGTTTTCAAGACAGGCGCCTTCGTCCACTCGGCCACTCCTCCGGATTACCCAATTGTGCTCGCTCGGCGGTGCGTTTACGGCCTCTTGCATCGCGCCCCGCTGCGACAAACTTTAGCCGTCGCAGATAAAGGTTGTCAAAGGGCGGGCGGTGCGCAATCAGCCGTTCCGTCGCGAAATCTCCGGGATGCGACGACGGCCACTCTACGGGGATCGACGTCAAATCACTACTGCAAGGTTCGCGCGCCCCGTCGAAAAGCCTAATTGCGACGGTGAAGGGCGCTCTTTTGGGATTCGCTGCCGTCGCACCTCGCGATATGCTCTTTGTCGAGCCTGGAGAATGCGATTCTGCCGCGCGCCAGGGTGGCCGATTCGTTCGTTGCCCCGCCCGCTTGCCCATTATTGCTGAATCACCATGACAACGACCTCTCGAAACCGTTTCGATCCGCACGAATCGCTCGCCAAACTTCGCCACGAATTTGGCGAACACGGCGGCGTAAACATGTCCATCGAGGCCAGCACGACGTTCACGGTGCTCGAGGCCGGTTCGCTGCCGCGGCTGTTTCGCGGCGAGATTGGCCCAGAGTCCGGTTCGCCGGATGTCGGCGGCTGCTATCTCTACGGCCGGCACTTCAACCCAACGGTGTACGTCCTTGGCCGGGAATTAGCGGCTTTGGAAGGAACGGCCGCCGGCTATTGCACCGCCAGCGGCATGGGCGCCGTATCGGCCGTGTTGATGCAATGCTGCGAGCCGAGTGACCACGTCGTTGCGTCCGATGCGCTGTACGGCGGCACCTATGCGTTGCTACACGACTTTTTACCAAAGAAGGCGAACGTTGCGACGTCGTTCGTCGACGTTGCCGACCTCGCGGCCATCGAAGCCGCGTTTACGCCGCGAACCAAATTGCTGTACGTCGAGTCTATTTCAAATCCCACACTCGTCGTCGCAGATATTCCCAAACTAGCCGACATCGCCCATCGCCACGGTGCGAAGCTCGTCGTCGACAACACGTTTTCGCCACTGGTCCTTTCGCCGGCCCAATTGGGTGCCGATGTCGTGATTCACAGCCTGACCAAGTTCATCAACGGCGCATCCGACATCATCGCCGGCGCGATCTGTGCCGATCACAACCTGATCGCGCAGATGATGGACCTGCACACCGGCGCACTCATGTTGCTTGGCCCCACGATGGACCCGCGTGTGGCGTTCGAGATCAGCCTGCGACTGCCGCACTTGGCCGTGCGGATGGCCGAGCACGGCCGCCGAGCGCTGGCCTTTAGCGAGCGGCTCGCGGCCCGCGGCTTCAAGGTCACCTATCCCGGCCTGCCGTCTCATCCGCAACACGATCTGCTGCGCGAGCTGGCCAATCCCGGCTATGGCTACGGAGGCATCTTCTCCCTCGACATGGAAACCGCCGACCGCGCGAACCTGCTCCTCGAACGCTTGCAGAACGAACGCGGGTTCGGCTACATCGCCGTCAGTCTCGGCTATTTCGACACGCTCATGTCCGTTTCGGCCAGCAGCACGTCGAGCGAACTTTCGCCGGAGGATATGGACCGCGCTGGTATCTCGCCGGGCCTCGTCCGCTTTTCGATCGGCATCAGCGGCAGCCTCGAACAACGCTGGTCGCAAATGGAATCGGCGATCGACGGCATGACGAATTGACGTCGGAATTGCCGCACGCCGCACGGCTCTGTTTAATCCTTGTCGTCCGCGTCCATCGCATCGTCGACCGGAATCTCGACGACCACCGTCGTGCCCTTGCTCGGCTTTGAGCGAATCGTGGCGATTCCTCCGAATAATCGCGCCCGCTCCTGAATGCCCGCCAATCCATACCGCGACGTTGGGACTTCCGCCGGATCGAATCCTTGGCCGCGATCGCGCACGGTAATGCGAAGTCTACCTTCGGTTTCGACCAATTCCACGGTCGCGGATAGCACGCCGCTGTGGCGATGCACGTTCGTCAGCGCTTCTTGAACTACGCGGTAGATCGTATTCTCGCGTTCTGGCGTAAGCCGAGTGGTCGTCACATTGTGCTTGAAACGTACTTTGAGACCAACGAGGCCTTTCATATCGGCAGCTAGATGTTCGATCGCCGGAACGACGCCCTCCTCATCGAGAATCGGTGGACGCAAGCCGTTGATCAGTCGCCGCGCTTCGCCGATTGCGCCTTGCAACAGCGACAGCGACTTATTGAGATTCTGCATGCGTTCGCGATTCGAGTTCGCCCCACGCGCGGCCTCCAGATACAACAGCGAGCCCGTCATGTCCTGCACCATGCCGTCGTGAATCTCGTAGGCCGTCAACTGCCGCTCGCGGTCCTGCAAATCGACCATCTGCTTGAGGACGGTCCGTTCGTGCCGCAGCCGATCGTCGTCGCGCTTGCGCTCCGTGATGTCCAGAAAACTCGTCAACACTGCCGATTCGCCCTGATATGCGATTCGGCGATTCGACACCCACAACCACATCGGCGAGCCATCGGGCCATTTCGCCCTAAGCTCGTAGTCCTTGACCTGCCCCTCGCGCGATAACGCTCGCATCAACTGCATTCGATCTTCGGGCCGGTTGTAAAACTCTGTCGTCGACTGCGTAAGCAATTTCTCGCGCTTCGTACTGAGCATCTCCAGCAGCCGGTCGTTGACGTACAAAAATCGCCCGTCGGAATATCGCGAGATGAACACGGGCACCGGGTTGGCCTCGGCTATCGCGCGAAACCGTTCCTCGCTTTCGCGCAATTGTCGCTCGGCTTCCTCGCGCCGCAGAATGTCGAGACGGAGTTGCTCGTTCGCGGACGCCAACTGTTGCGTGCGCTCGATAATGCGGCGTTCGAGCAGAATCTGGGACTGCCGCATCTCGCGTTCGGCCTTCTTCTGAGCCGTCACGTTCGAGCAGATCAAGACTACGGCACTGACTTCGCCGTCGGCGACGACCGGTCCGACGCGAGTGCGAAACCAGTCGCGGTTCTCGATATCCTGAACTTCGTACTCGCCCGGCTGCCCGGTCGCGAACACGCGCTCGATCGCATTGCGCATGCGATGCCGATGTTCCGGCGAAACGAAGTCGTACGCGATCGCGCCGATCGAACTGCTATCCACGCCCGCCGCCTTCATCGGCGTGTTGATGAACATGATGCGCCCATCGTGGTCGAGCGTGAGTACGACATCCGGCGCGTTCTCGACCACCCGTCGCAATCGCTCCTCGCTACTCCGCAATTGCTGCTCGGCGGTCTCGCGCTCAGAGATTTCAGTAAGCAGCTTGGCATTCGCTTCCGCCAGCTCGCTCGTCCGCTGTTGGACGCGGGCATCGAGCTCGTTGCGTGCGTCGATCAATTGCTGTTCGGTGTTGACGCGGTCCGAAACGTCGCGCGAAATGACCAACACACGTCGATCTCCGTCGGCCGCTTCAAATCGTCGGCCGATGCAATCGAACCATCGCCACTGACCGTCGTTGTGGCGGACGCGCAGATTCAGCTTTCCCCAACCGGTTACGAACGACCGCTCGATCTGCTCCCCGGCGGCCGTGCGCTCGTCGGGATGAACGACGTCAAACACGTTCGTGCCGATCATTGCCTCGGGATCCCAGCCGAGCACGTCCCGATAGTTAGGACTCAGATACCGAAAGTTTGAACTCGCGTCGATCTCGCATACCACGTCGAAAGACGACTCAGTGAGAATCCGGTATCGCCGCCGTTCCGCGACAGAAAGCGCCGCGTCGTCGGCGTCGTTTCGCGTGCCGGAGCGCGTTGCATCGTCGACCTCGGCCAGTCGCGCTTGCTGCCGCGCATTCTCTTCCGCTAGCTCGCGGCGATTCAGTGCTTTCATGCGGGCAACTCTCTTCCGCAAAGAGTCCGTCGGCTTCTCGGACCGCGGCGTAGCGTCGCCGCTTTGGAAATCTTACTTCGACGCCGACGCGGCAAGCACGTTGTCGCGTGGTTCAAAACGCACAGGCCGTGGGCGATCTCCACATTCTACGCTGCGGGCGTGAGCCAGTGACAGTGGCTCGTTTGGCACGCGCTCGTTCGGCGAGGCGCTCAAATCTCGACGAGCTTCGCACCGAGTCGCCGCCGTTCGCCCGCTGTTACGTCGTTGCAATCGCTACGCGGTTCGCATTGCTCTTGTTGAAAAAAAGACACTTGAAATCAGGCCACTGTTTCTGTTAATGTACGTGCAACCTTGAACGGTATTTCGCGAGCTCGATTCAAAATCGGGTATCTGCTCAAAGCCCACAACGCCACTCAGGCGCAATCGGGGCTTTTCCTCGTCGAACCAGTCTTTCGACGTCGAACCGCCGATGATCGTCCGATCGCCGTGCGCGCTTCCAAGATTTCACTTCCTTCTTTACGGAGTTTCCGAACATGCTCGCCGCTTCGCCATCGCCCAACGCACTACTCCTCGGCCGCTTCGGTTCATTGCGACAACTCGTCGAACTGCTTTCGCGACTGGGGCGCATTTCCGAGCCGATCACGTCGCCGGCGGGCCTTCGCCAGACCATTGAGGCGGCGCTCGCCATTGGCCGGCTCGTTGGACTCGACGGCGTCTGGATCGACCGATTGCAGTCGGCCATCGACAACGAAGCCGTCTTCGGCGTCGTGCTCGCACTCATTCGACTCGCCGCCGATGCCGCGACCGCTCGCAGCGACGAAAACGGCTTTCGCGTGACCAGCGTCGATGCAGACGTCGTGCTCTCGCCGAAGGCGCTCGCCGACTGGTTGCCCATTGTTCTCGAGCTGATCGAGCTATTCCGCTCGCTGCGAGGCCGAAAATGAGCCGACATTCGATTTCGGCCGCCGATCCAATCTTTCGCCTGCCGCCGTTGCGAGTCGAAGCGACGTTCGCGGCGCTGGGCGAGACGATCGACTGGGGATTGGCCACGTATAACGTTCCGGAGCATTGGAAATCCACGCGCGGCCAGGGTGTCCGCGTCGCCGTCCTCGACACCGGTCTCGACGCGAACCATCCGGACCTCGACGGCGCGGTCGACGATGCACGCGACTTCACGCGCTCGTCGCACGGCTTCGCCGACTCGCAAGGTCACGGCACGCACGTCTCCGGAACGATCGCCGCGCGTCAGAACGATCGCGGCGTCGTCGGCGTCGCGCCGCAGTGCCGGCTGCTCGTTGCCAAAGTTCTCGGCGACGACGGCAGCGGTACGAGCGAGCAGGTCGCCCGCGGCATCGAATGGGCGGCCGCCTCTGGCGCGGACATTCTGTCGCTCAGTCTCGGATCGCCCGACGCAAGCCCCAGCATCGCCGCCGCCATCGACCGCGCCGTCGCCGCGGGGCGCTTCGTCATTTGCGCGGCCGGCAACGACGGCCGAGACGACGCCGTCAACTACCCGGCTCGCTGGAATTCGACCATCGCGGTCGGCGCGGTCGATCGCCAAGGAAGCTTGGCCCGCTTCTCGAGCCGTGGCCCGCAAGTCGACGTGTGCGCTCCCGGCACCGACGTCTTGTCAACGTTTCCTGCCGGCCGCTACGCCAAGCTCTCGGGCACCTCGATGGCCACTCCGTTCGTCACAGGCGTCGTCGCGCTGATGCTCGCCAAGCACCGCCAGAGCGGCGGCGCGACGCCGATCCGCGATACTCGCGACCTACGCGAACATCTGCGTCGCACGACCACCGACGCCGGGCCGGTCGGACACGACCCTTCATTCGGCTTCGGCCTCATCAATCCCGATGCGTTGCTCGCCGACGCGTCGCCACCGCCGACACCGCCTATTCCGGCGCCACCTGCTCCGCCACCGTCCGTTGAACCTCCGGACGTCGATCCACCGGCGAACGTGCCAGGAATCACCGTCTTCATTCCCCACGCCCACGTGCTGTAACGCGACACGCCATCATGATGCTTGGCTTGCGAATCGTGCATGTCGCGGCAATCGTCGCCACGACGCTGCCTTTGCTTGCCGCCAGTCCGGCGAGCGAGTTGGTGGCCGCGCTCGACGACCTGCAAACCAATGTCGCGCCTCAGAAGTGGCCCTCAACGCGCTATTTGTCCTTTTACAACGTGCCGCCGGACGACCGGCCGTCGTGTGGGGCGGTCGCGTCATTCGTTCTCAACAGCGTATCCCGGCAGACCCGCCTCATCGCGCCGCAGGACGTTATCGACGAGCACTGTGCGTTACTTCGCTTCAATCTCGACGAGTTGAGGCTCCCGGCCGATGTTTGGGAATCGCTCATCTCCGATCGCGAGCCGTATTGGCACATCACGACCGAAGTTCTCGATCCACGAACGAAGAAGCGAACGACCGTCTACACCGACGGCGGATGGCTCGACCTCGACCTGGCTCGTCGGCTCCGCGACGCCACGCAAAGCGGCGGCGCGGTCGTTCGCGCCGATTGGTTCATCGCCAAGGCCACGACACCGCCGCACTACTACCGCCTTGCCGGCGTTGGCGCCACGCTTGAAGAATGGCATGCGCTCGTCGGCGTCGACAAGAAAGCAATTCTCGCGCTGCGAACCAATCGCGGTGCGAACCTATTCGCGTCAGGCGTAACGCGCAAGCCGCGCCGCATCTCCCGCTGGCAAGGGCCGGCGGGCGGAGTCTGGCAAACTTACGACACCTTCGGCGACGACCCCGGAAAAGACCCGCTTCGCGACCCCACGTTCACCGCCGGATACGACGCCAGCGAACATATCGCCGCCAAACCGAATGGCCTGCACTGGTTCGCCCTGTTCGATGCGCAAGGCAAACGACAGGACTCCGTTCCGGACCGCCTGGCAAAGGACGACAGCGATCCGCACGGCGACGGCGTGCTCGTGCCGATGTTGTCCTGCGTTCGATGTCACGTCGAAGACGGTCTGCGGCCGTTCGTGGACGATCAACGGCGATTAGTTTCCGACGGTGTTCAACTGTTTGCGCGCGACAATGAAGTAGCCGATGTTCTGGCTGCGTTCTACGACGCGGCGCGGCTTGAGAAGCAAGCATCGCGCGACCGCGAAGACTATGCGGTCGCCGTCGCGAAAGTGACCGGCGGAATGACGACGAAACAACTTGCCACGGCGCTGACCGACGTATATCGCGGCTTCCAGAACGATCTGGTCGACGATGTTGCGGCGAAACGCGAGTTGGGGGTCGACGATCTCGCGCCCCTGCGGGCGTCGCACGATCCAATTCTCCTGGCGCTAGCGGCGGGAATACACGTTCAACGCCAGCAATGGGAAGCCTCCTTCGCCGAAGCGGCGCTGCTAGTCGCGCCCAAATCGCACGCCTCACGTCGTCC
>JAJDEG010000560.1 GCA_029259895.1 Planctomycetota bacterium | reverse complement strand
CAGCAACGGCATCGGCTTGACCGGCTTAAACGGCGGCAGTGCTCTGTTTAGCCGTCGCTCAAAATCCTCCCAGTCGTCCGATGACTTCATTAGCGCGATCAGTGCGGTGATGTGCTGCTGTAACTTTGGATGGCCAACGTCGTCGGTCAGCCATTGGTGGAAGCTGCTTTTCCTGTGCCCGCGACGAGTCCTGGGGGTTTTTTTCTTTAATTCTTCGAGTACACCTGGGGCCAGCCTCTTGTAGACAAGGTTATTTGTCCAATGCCCGACGTATTGCGGAGGATTCTTCTGCGACGGCCATCGAAGACCCTTAAGGCGGAATAGCTCGGCGTAGAATTCATCGGGGAATCGCTTTGCCCATTTCCCCAGCTCATCCTTGATGAACGCCTCAAGGATTTCCTCCAGCGCCCGCCGTGAGCGGTCATACTGGAAGCCCGTCGCTTCATCGACGAGGGCAATGATGCCGACTCGCGCGAATCCACGGACGAGGATTTCGCATTGCTCCGCAATGTGCTCTTGCTGTTTTTGAAGTAGCCCTGCCTTGCGTGCGGCCAAGACGGCTTCACAGATGTCCGCGAGCACGGTGGCCTCGTATCCGTAAGCCTGAGCGCCGTGGGGCGTTCGGAACCGAATCGGCTTTTCGGTCACATTGCGTAACTCGTTTGACACGTAAGCCTTAAGGCGGTCGCCGGCTACGAATTTTGCAAGTCGGTCACCACCCGTCCCGCCGCTGCTTCCGCGAGACATGCCGATTGCCGCGACCATGCTTCTTTGGTGTAGAACCCGCCTGCCATCCTCAAGCACGTAGCAGGGAATCTGAATGTCACCAATGCAAAGCGGATGATCCGGTGACCCGTGGGTTGCGCGTGGCAACCTGTCTGCCCACCGACTTTCGGCTGCCTTCTTGGCAATAGCACTTCGTTCTTGCGCGGACAGCTTTTCCGCACGAGCAAGGCCACCTTTCGACGCACCCAATTCCGAGAACGCCTTGGCATGTTCGTTTACGCGAGATTCTGACATGGGATTCCTCCAGTGAATAGAAAGCATCGAGCCACGTCCGATTCTAGCCACGCATGCTTAGCAAGGCAAGCATCTTTTTTTGCCGTCATTCAGTTGCATGCTTGCCGAGGGCTTGGTACAATCGGGCCATGAGAAAGCTATCCACGGGAAAACGAGCCACGATTCTTTCCGCGTTAGTCGAGGGCAACTCGATCAACGCCACGGCCCGCATGTGCAGCGTCTCGAAAATCACGGTCCTGCGGCTTTTGGCCGACGCCGGCCAACTTTGCGCCGACTACCACGACGTTTACGTTCGCGGCCTCGCATCGAAGCGGGTCCAGGCGGATGAAATCTGGGCGTTCTGCGGCTGCAAAGATAAGGCGAAGAAAGCCGGCGCGAACGGCCACCGCGAAGCCCATTGCGACGATCCGGCGTCGCCGTATTGGCGGAGCGGGTACAACCTCGCGCTGGTCGCCCCTGATTCCTGTGAGGCGTCGCCAAGAACGGCTTCATCGACTGGTTCGGACCACTGGTGGCCGCCGCCGTCTTCATTCCCTTCGGCATTTTGAAGCTCATCGGTCTGTGGCGAGGCGTGGTTGGCGGTCGCGGCAATCCATTCGTGCAACGCGCACGCGGCTCGTGACCGTCTTGGCAGAGTCACGCCGCCAGGTTGGCGGTGCCGATCGTTTTGTTGGTCGTCGGATTCGTCAATCTGGCCTTCGCCGTCAATGCATTGCGCAAGTAATCGCTGCGGTCGATCCGCCGCGCCGTTGCCTTGCGGTCCGTCGTCGACATCCGGCGCAACCTCACCGCACGCATGAGCGGGCGATTGAACAAGGAGCGGAATCATGGACACGCAAACGCTAACGGCCTTCTTCATGTGGTGTACGATCATCAACGGCGGCATCCTGTTTCTCTGGACAGGTTGCGCGATGCTCGCCCCCGACGTCGTGTACCGCACGCAGAGCCGCTGGTTCCCGATGCCGCGTGAGACGTTCACCGTAACGTTCTACGCCTTCATCGGCCTGTTCAAGCTGTTCTTTCTGTTCTTCAACGTCGTGCCGTACATCGCGCTCTTGATCGTCGGCTAGCGACTCCGGTTGGGTGGCATCGCGCCGCACCGGTCGACGAGGGCAGGGCAAGCATCACCCCGCAGTGTGCCCCAGCCGCTTCAATCCGCCTTACGTCTTTCCATGGCATGGGCGAACAACCCGCCGCCCCTCGCCGCCGATTGCGACACCACCCCCCAGCGTAGTAGGATAGCTTCCAGGCGCAATCCGCCGGCTGGGCAACGCATCCCGCTCCCGGCAACGACACGATCGGCTCGCAGGCGACGCTCCGCGAAATGTTGACGATTCCGAAAGTCCAACTCGCGCCGCCCACGGCTTGCGCCGCCGCGCCATCGCGCCGTTCGGAGGTCGCCCCATGACTCCCGAACAAAAAGCCCGTCAGCAAATCGACCGCCAATTGAAACAAGCCGGTTGGAAGGTCCAAAACTACCGCGACCTCAACATCGCCGCCGCCCGCGGCGTCGCGGTCCGTGAATTCCCGCTCACCACCGGCTTCGCCGACTATCTGCTCTACGCCGACGCCAAGGCCATCGGCGTCGTCGAGGCCAAGCCCGCCGGCCACACACTCACCGGCGTCGAAACGCAGTCCGGCAAGTACCTCGACGGCCTCCCAGCGGGCCTGCCCAGCCACCGGCTGCCGCTGCCGTTCGCCTACGAATCGACCGGCGAAGAAACGCAGTTCACCAACACGCTCGAATCCCACGCCCGCAGCCGCGCCGTCTTCACGTTCCACCGGCCCGAGGAACTCGTCCGCCTCGCCAGCCTCGACGAGCAGGTCCGCACGCGGCTCCGCCACCTGCCGTCGCTCGACGCCGGCCGCCTGTGGCGCGTCCAGATCGAAAGCGTTGCGAATCTCGAACGCTCGCTGTCCGAAAACCGCCCCCGGTCGTTGATTCAGATGGCCACGGGTAGCGGCAAGACGTTCACTGCCGTCAACTTCTGCTACCGGCTCATCAAGTACGCCGGCGCCCAGCGGATCCTGTTCCTCGTCGACCGCAACAACCTCGGCGAGCAAGCGCAAAACGAGTTCCAGCAGTTCGTCAGCCCCGTCAACGGCTACAAGTTCACCGAGGAATACCCGGTCCAGCACCTCAAGCGCAACACGATCGCCCCGGCCGCCAAGGTCTGCATCACCACGATCCAGCGGCTCTACTCGATGCTCAAGGGCGAGGAGGAGTTCGAGGAGGAACGCGAAGAAACCTCGCTGTTCGAGACCGAAACATCCCTCATTAAAGAACCGCTCCCCGTAGTCTACAATCCGCACATCCCAATCGAGACGTTCGACTTCATCGTGGTCGACGAGTGCCACCGCAGCATTTACAACGTTTGGCGGCAAGTGTTGGAATACTTCGACGCCTACCTGATCGGCCTCACCGCCACGCCCACGAAGCAGACCATCGGTTTCTTCGGCGGCAATCTGGTCCAGGACTACGCCCACGAGCAAGCCGTGGTCGACGGCGTGAACGTCGGCTACGAGGTCTACCGCATCGAAACCAAGATCACCAAGGACGGCGCCAAGCTTGCCCGCGAGCCAGGCGTGTTCGTGCCGCACCGCGACCGCCGCACCAAGAGCCGCAAGTACAAGGAACTCGACGACGATCTCACCTACACGTCCAACCAGCTCGATCGCGACGTCGTGTCCGAGAACCAAATCCGTCTCGTCATCCGCACATTCAAGGACAAGCTCGGCGAAATCTTCCCCGGCCGCACCGAGGTTCCCAAGACGCTCATCTTCGCCAAGACCGACCTGCACGCCGAAGACATCGTTCGCATCGCCCGCGAAGAGTTCGGCCGCGGCAACGATTTCTGCCAGAAAATCACGTCCAAGACCACCGGCAAGACGCCCAAGGAAGCGCTGTCCGAGTTTCGCACCACGTACAACCCGCGCATCGCCGTCACCGTCGACATGATCGCCACGGGCACCGACGTCAAACCGCTCGAATGCCTGATCTTCATGCGCAACATCCGCTCGCTCTCCTACTTCGAGCAGATGAAGGGCCGCGGCTGCCGCATTATCAAACCGGACGATCTGGAGCGCGTTACGCCCGACGCCCGCCACAAGACCCACTTCGTCATCGTCGACGCCGTCGGCGTCTGCGAGGAAGACAAGTCGGCCACCAAGCCGCTCGACCGCAAGCCGTCCGTCCCGCTCGACAAGATCCTCAACCTCGTGGCCGCGGGCGCGGCCAGCGACGACGTGGTCTCCACGCTCGCCGCCCGCTTGGCCCGGCTCGATCAGCAAGCCGACGAGCCGCAACAGGCCGCCATCCAACAAGCCTCCGGCGGCAAGTCGCTCGCCGGACTCGGCGGCACGCTCCTCACCAGCATCGACCCCGACACGAACGCCGGGCTTGCCGCCGCCAAGTTCAACCTCCCCGCCGAACAGGAACCGACCGACGAGCAGATCGCGACTATCGAGCGCGACCAGATGGCCGCCGCCCTCGCTCCGTTCCACAACCCCCGCCTCCGCGAAGCCATCCTCTCGGCCAAGCGGTCGCTCGAACAGGTCATCGACGAGCAGACGCCCGACGAACTGGTCCGCGCCGGCTTCGACGCCGCGGCGCGAGCCAAAGCTCAGTCGATGCTCCACAGCTTCCGCAAGTTCATCGAGGAAAACAAGGACGAGATCGAAGCCCTCAAAGTGCTCTACAGCGTCCCCTACCGTGCCGGCCTGCGGTTCCGCCACGTCAAGGAACTGGCCGCCAAGCTCAACGGGCCGCCGTTCTACGTCGACCCACAGCGGCCCGAATCGCTCACGCGGCTCTGGCAGGCTTACGAACTGGTCGAGCCGGCCCAGGTCCGCGGCCGCGGCGGCAAGCAACTCGTCGACGTGATCGCGCTGGTGCGCCACGCCATCGACCCCGCCACGCCGCTCGCCCCCGTCGGCATGACGGTCGAGGAGCGTTATCGCCAGTGGCTCGCCGACAAGCTGGCCGCGGGCATCACGTTCACCACGGACCAACAAAAATGGCTCGACGCCATCAAGGACCACATCGCCAGCAGCCTCGCCATCGAACAGGACGATTTAGAAGAAGTCCCGTTCAACACGATCGGCGGCCTCGGCCGAGCGTATGAACTGTTTGGTGA
>JAJDEG010000559.1 GCA_029259895.1 Planctomycetota bacterium | reverse complement strand
TGCGGCCCAACTTTTCGCGTCGACGATCGTGGCTTCGCTCATTGCTTCCCAGGCGAACGGGTCGGTTGGTCCCTGTCGCTTCCAATGGGCGGCGACAAGCTCGCCCCGCTGCGCGTCGAACGTCGCCCACACGTCGTCGATCGGCGGCGGCGTCTGGGCCGCGATCGCTTCGAGCGTATCGATGCCGATCACCGACGCGCCGGTCGCATAGGCCAACGTCTTGGCCGTGGTGACGCCCACGCGCAACCCTGTAAACGAGCCCGGGCCAACCGTAACCGCGATTAGCTGCACATCGGTCGCTTTCCACCCCACGTCCCGCCACAGTTCCGCAATGCCAGGAGCAAGCGACTGAGCGCTCCGTCGGCCGGCGGCCAATTCCCGCCCGGCCAGCACGCGGTCGCCGACGAGCGCGGCAACCGTGCCCGAAAGTCCGGTCGTTTCGAGCGCCAGGATGCGAAGTTCCGCGTGCATGCGTCGGACGGCCCCAAGAATTTGATTCCAACGCTCCATCAACCGGCGTGGCGACGAGCTAACACCCGCCAAGCGAGTCATGAAAGAGCGAAACGCTCGTCCATCAGCTTGGGCGAATCGGGCCGTCCCGACAAGGAGGCGGACAAGCGACGACGCGGGGGACAGCGGTCGTGGACCGCCCGTCGCCCCCCCAAGCGAATGGTAGCGGCCGGCCGCAAGCCCGCTTGACCCTTATTAGCCTCACCCTTAGACTTCCGGTTTGCCGCGAGTGGGTGCTTTCGGCGGCCGTAAACGATGGCCGTGGCGGACGTTGCGCGCTGCTCTCAGCTAAGCTTGTATTGCATGCGTTTTTTGCGGCGCGGATGGCAGGATCGTTCGCGGCGCGGCGAAATCGTTACGCTTCGCGCTGAACGACATCACCGCCGCGACGCACCAGCGACGAAGGGTTATTGGGCGTGAAGCGGGCGATCATCAGCGACATTCACAGTAACCTCGAAGGCTTCGAGGCCGTGCTGGCCGACATCGCCTCGCAAGGCATCACCGAGGTGTATTGCCTCGGCGACATCGTCGGCTACGGCCCCAACCCACGCGAGTGCATCGATCTGGCGATGAAGTGCCAGATTTGCCTCCTGGGAAACCACGATCAAGCCGCCCTGTTCGACCCGGAAGGATTCAATACGGGTGCCGAGCGAGCCATCTTCTGGACCCGCGACCAGCTCGAAAAACCGACGGACGATCCCGAATTGCAGGCCAAGCGTTGGGATTTCCTCGGCGAATTGCCGCGCCACCATCGTGAGAACGCGCTCCTGTTCGTTCACGGATCGCCGCGCAATCCGCTCAACGAGTACGTCTTTCCCGAGGACATTTACAATCGGCGAAAGATGGAGAAGATTTTCAGCCTGATTGAAAAGTACTGCTTCCAGGGACACACGCACGTACCGGGCGTGTTTACCGAGGGCCTTCAATTTCAAACGCCCGAAGAAGCCGGCCACCAGTATCGTCTCGGCGGCGAGCGGGCGATGTTCAACGTCGGATCGGTCGGCCAGCCACGCGACGGCGACCCCCGCTCGTGCTACGTGGTGCTCGAAGACGATTTGGTGACCTACCGTCGCGTTGATTACGACCGCGACAAAACGATCCAAAAAATATACGACATTCCGGATTTAGATAATTTCCTGGGCGACCGTCTGCGTGAGGGACGCTAACGCGGCTGGCTCCAACGCACGGGCGGCCAAGATTCGCCCTTCGCGTCCGAATCGACCTTTGGCCGAGGAGGCCAAGACAACTCTGCCCCGCGCCGTCATACTGACGTTCGTCGCCCGGCGGCTGCGCCCTTTGATCGTGATCGATCGCTAGATTTTTGGCCGATGTACCGCCGATCTGGCCGCATCGTCACCGTCATCGTTTTTGCCGCCACCGGACCGTCTTTTTGAGTCTCGCAAATATCTAGCGTCCGCCGTGGCGCGAAGGACCACTCGCCGTGCAACGGAATTTCGCCGCCTTTCTCGTGCTTTCGTTCGGCGTCCTGGTCGGTTGGATGGCGCTGGTCAACTACCTGCGGCCCATGGGCACGTTGGAATTGGCAATCGCCGAGGGCGTCGCCCGCGATGGCGTGAAGATCGTCGCCAAGTCGCCCGGCAACGAGATCGAAATCGACTTGTCGACGATTGCGGAAGATGAAAGCGAAGTCTCTCGACAACTTCCCATCGGCGAGTATGAATTGACGCTCGACGGCGACGCGGCGGCCGGTTTGGCCCTCTCCAAGCCGCGCGTTCTCTTCACGAAAGCGAATCTCCTCAATCGCGTTGAACTAGCCGAACGCCCGCAGCCAAAGAAAGTCGAAGTCGCCGAGAATCCGCCGCGGGATAAACCACCGGCCGATAAACCACCGGCCGATAAACCGCCGGGCGACAAACCCGTGGACACGCCTCCCGGTGACGAACCGCCCGCCGACAAACCCGATGCGATCGTCGAAGCGCCGGCGAAAAAAGTCGCCCGTCAGCACGTGGCCATCGGCTCGATCGACCCGGATGGTGCGTTTCGTCAGTTGGTGACGTTCGACGGTCGCGGGGCGGCGGTCGAACGAATCGAACTCGCGAGCCACCGCTACCACGATCTCGAAGACGACAGCGGATACCTGGGCCACTTCGCACCGACCGATGCCAAGGGCGGCGGCGCGGTCGTCGGTGTCGTCGGTGTGGGCACGCCCGCCAACGCGGCCGGTCTCAAGCCGGGCGACACGATCGTCGAACTGGCCGGCGAAAAGGTCGAAGGTGCCGCGTCGATCGAAACGATCCTCGCCGGTACGCGCCCCGAAGAGGAAATCGAACTCGCCATTCTCCGCGACGGAAAGCCGGCAACGCTCAGCGCGACGCTCGTACGCCATCCGATGCAAATCGTGCGACCCGAGTTGGAAAATCGTCGGCACCGCCAAGTCTCGCCCGAACCGTCCAATCGCGGCGCGGACGACCCATTATCGTTCATCCTTAACCTGACCAAGGTTGGCGACGCCGACCTGGAAGACGTCGATCTCGGCGCGGAAGTCTGGCAGGTCGCGGCCCACGACGAAAGTTCCGCCGAGTTTCATCTCACGCTCGAAAAGCTCGGCCTCCGCGTGACGAAGCGGTACGAGTTGGCCAAGCTCGACAACGGCGAAAACGGCCACGCCGATGCCCGAGCCTATCACCTCAAGCTTAAGGTCACCATCGAGCAATTGGTCGACGCCGAACGTAAGATCGCCTATCGGCTCGACGGTCCGACGGGCATGCCCACCGAGGGCTGGTGGTACTCGCGCATGGGGATGCGAGATTACTTCGTCGGGCTCAAGGAAGACGAAGTCGTCGATTACCACCTGACGCAGTGTGTCGCCATTGCGAAGCGGCCAGACGAAAACGACGGCATTCGCAACGATCCGCGGAACATCGCTTTCGCCGGCGTTAACTCGCAATACTTCGCGTCGGCCATCATTCCGCTGCACGACGACCAGTTGATGTCGCGGCCGATCGTCGTTGGCAAACCGATCGAGGGCTACGAGAACCTCACCAACATCACGTGCCGCCTCACCACGCAGGGCAAAACGCTCTCCAAGGCCGGCGAAACGATCGAGCACGAATACGAGCTATTCGCCGGGCCAAAGCGTCCCACACTATTGACCGAGTACGGCATCGGTCAAACCGTCGACTACGGCTGGTGGGCGTGGGCGTGGATTGCGAAAGTGTTGCAGGGCGTACTCCATACGTTTTACGCGGTCGTCGGCAACTACGGCCTCGCGATCTTGATGCTCACCGTGATGGTGCGGCTGATCATGTTCCCGCTCAGCCGCAAGCAAGTGCTCGGCGCGATGAAGATGCAAGAGCTTCAGCCGGAAATGAAGCGGATCAACGAGACGTACAAGAAGGATCTCGAAGCTCGCAATCGCGCCCTGTCGCAGCTATTCCGCAAACACAATTACCATCCGCTCGCCGGTTGCCTGCCGATATTCATTCAGTTGCCGATCTTCATCGGACTCTACAACTCGCTGTGGGTCGATATCGAATTGCGGCAAGCGCCGTTGATTCCCGGCCTCGCATGGTGCTCGAATCTTTCCGCGCCGGACATGCTCCACGACTGGAGCCGCTGGATGCCGGACTTCGTCATCAACGGCGGCCTGTTTAGCATGTTGCCCCCCGCGATGGGACCGTTTCTCAACGTGCTGCCGATCTTGACGGTCGCGCTGATGATCGTCCAGCAAAAGATGTTCACGCCGCCGCCGACGAACGAACAAGCCGAAATGCAGCAGAAAATCATGAAGTACATGATGGTCATCATGTGTTTCCTGTTCTACAAAGTCGCCAGCGGTCTCTGCCTATACTTCATCTGTTCCAGCACGTGGGGCCTGGCCGAGCGGAAGCTGATGCCCAAGCCGGCACCCAAAGAAGGCGAAGCGACCGCGCTGCCACCACCGGTCAAAACGAAATCGTCGAGCAACGGCAGCGCATCGAAGAACAAGAACAAAAAGCGCCAAAAGGGCCGCTAACGCCGCGTCCCAGCCACGAGCCGGGCCGCCACTAGCTTGGTCGCCACTAGCTTGGTCGCTGCTGCTGGCTCGTCCCCGAAGACTAGCTGCAGGGCGGAAACTTTGAATGCGTCATGCCGATGCAATTGCTCGTCGTCTGCTCGTCGTCGTCGCCATCTTGTTCACCGAAGCGCGGCCGAAGGTTCACGAGGAACTATGGCGGCAACGGAAGGCTGCGACCGGTGCCGCCGTCAGCCGGTCGACAGGTGCCTGCTGCCGGTCCATCGTCGCCTGCAATTGAGCGACGGTCCGCTGCAACTCGGCCAACGAGCCGCGCGCTCGCTCTTCCCTCTAACGATTCAACGTCCGCGCACAAGACGCGGACCAACCTACCCGACGTCGCCGAAAACGTCCAAGATCATACCGGGGAGCGGTATACGAATACGCCCACAGGTCACATCACGGAGCCGCCACAACGCTATCAACTATGGGCGGGGCATTATCTGCCTTTCCAGCGGCGACTCGTTTCGTCGTATTTCAGCAAATGGCGATTATTATCCCACCACACGCGAAACGCCTTCCACTCGGAGCCGAGACGCCCATCGTCTCCAACAATATCGCCGTCGTAGTCAACATGACTCGAAATGAATTCGGCCCCCAGACCAACAAACTCATGGCGTAGGTCATGTGGTATCGGAGCACCAGCAACGGACTCCAGTTTGTCAACCACGCGGGCCAACACAATCCGCTCGACTCTTGCGTGTTGCGCCAAGAACTTGCCAGCTAACCACAGTATATAATAGTCGCTTGCACGAAACGTACGCCCTTCGGCAAGGCACTCGCATAATCGCTCGGCAACCACTCCCGCCATCTGCTCGTCCTCCGCCAGCTCAAGTATGCCCCTCAAAGCCGACTTGTGTGCCTTGACCGCCTCGTAAGTCGCCGGCATTTTCTCGCCTTGCTTCATGTAAACGCCCAAAAGGCGGTCAAGCCGTTCTACCTTGGATTCTTCAGCACAGAAAGCACACTGATTTTGCGACGCGATAACAAGAGCAGCAAACAGCGCGAAGAACGTTCTCATTGCGTTCA
This sequence comes from Planctomycetota bacterium, assembly GCA_029259895.1. Lineage (GTDB taxonomy): Bacteria > Planctomycetota > Planctomycetia > Pirellulales > PLA5 > PLA5. Next base: position 482 of record JAJDEG010000559.1, on the reverse strand, counting down.
TCTCATGACCCTCCATTGATAACACCCTATCGACTTACTGAATTATAAGAGCACGTGAAGGGCAACATTACCGAAGCAAGTGCTCACGATCTCTTGCTTGCCACTCGGAGCCCTGCCTGCGAGCCGTAAAGTAAGTCGTGGCGTGGCTATCCGCCGAACATCGATTATAGATCGTTCACAGCAAGACTTTAGTCAAGTAAGGTCGGCAAGGCGCGGCGGTACACGAAGGCGGCGGGACGACAGCGAGAGTCAGCGAGCTGGGCGAAATTCCTTTCGCCCGTGGCCTGATTCATCGTGGAAAACGGGCCACGAATCGGGTAGGCTCGTGGGTCAGTTCGATAGGTCGACGTCTCGGTCGACCGCCGGCGTTTGGTTGGCCAAATCTTGATTGGTTCGCCCGACGCTTCGTTTCATTGGCCGCAGGGAGCGCGGCTCGACTGGGGGCGAATGGAGGAATTATTGAACGCAACCCCAGACTCGAA
>JAJDEG010000558.1 GCA_029259895.1 Planctomycetota bacterium | reverse complement strand
GCGTCCGCATCTCGAAGCTTGCGAACAATCTGCTCCGGTGAATGCCGCTTCCGTCGTTTCGTCGTCATCGAAAAGGTCTCCTTGCCCAACGGGCTAAAGACCTTCATAACCGATGGATCAGGAAATCAATAGCAGGCCACTTGTCTGCGGCACGACTAACCGGTCCTCGATACCGATCCAGAAAGCGACTGGACCGTTGGGGTTAACGGGCCCGTAGGAAACCGAGTCTAAGGTCGCCGCCTGGACCAGACCGTGTGTCGAGCAAGCACGCGCCGCGAAACTGCCTGCGAACGAAACCAGCAGGGCCAGCCCCAAAATACAAAACCGATTCACGTTCATGAGCCATAGCCTCCTAATCCTAAAGCGCCGACCATCCGTCCATCGCCGGATTGCGGGCGTGCCAAGCGGCGACGGCGAGCAGCGCTGATGGCGGTTTCCAAGAACGATAGTGAGACACGCGTTTCAATCGGTCTCCTGTCGGTGCGTTTGGCTCGCAAGCGCGACGAGGCGTCGTCGTACGATGGACGTACGCCAATTCCCACTTCTGCCTTCCCGAAACGGTATGCAGCGCGGTAGGCGACAAAGCTCAATTCCGTCACTGCGCGATCGACAATCGCCGCCGCGGCTGGTGATGGCGGCGAGGCCGCGCGCCCGTAATGCCACGAAAACAGCACAGCGTCGAGCCGGTTGACTATGCCGTTGCCGTCCAAGTCGCCCATCGCCAGCGTCGCTCCGGTGGCACCGAGATTTTGTTGCAATATCGCCAGATCCAACAAGCCGACGGCCAGGTCGCCGCTAAAGTCGGCGGGCAACTCGGGCACAGTGGTCTCCGTGTCGGCAGCCGCCGGCAACGCTTCCATGTGGCCGACGCGGTCGGTTGCCACGCTGTAGAATCCGTACGCGCGGCCGATCTGACCAGCATATGCGCCCGATGTGTCGGTCGTGTCGTCGAGCCACAGCGTGAACGGTCCGCCGTCTTCGGACACGAAGATGTCGTAAGTTGCGATCCCGGAGCCGGCATCCGTGCCGCTCCAGGACACGACGAACGACGGCCCGACGGTGGCCGACAGCGGATCGACGGCCGACTCGGGCGCGGCGAAGTCAAACGTCACGATGTGCGTGTTCGTGATGATGGGATCGTTGGTGTCGAACACGATAGAGGCCGCATTGGCGATCTGCGTGCCCGTCGTCACGTCGCCGCGCGGGCTGACGCGATATTGTACGTTTCCCTCCCCTTCGGGCTTGGTGACGTTTGGCGGCAAGAAACCGGCCAACGGGTCTTGCGTCAAGGCGTTGGTCCGTGGGTCGATCGTCGTGAACGTCCACGTGGCCACGCCGGAAAGACGGTCGAAGCGGGCTTCGATGTCGACACCCAGTCCGGTCTCGATGAGCGATACGCGGGCCGTCGCCAACGTGCGTCCGCCTTGCAGCCGGATCGTGCGGTCGCCGAACGATACTGAGCCGAACTCGAACGTGCCCCAGTCCAGATCGGCGCTGAGTTGATCGGTAATGTTCACGACCTGGGCCGGCGCGGTGGCCATCGCGGGATCGTTCTCGAAGTAGATCGTGTACGGGAACAGCCTGGTGTCCGCCGTGTAATTCTCCGGCCCGATGCCGACCGGACCGGCCTTCTCGTTGGGGTCGAACGAACCGACGACGTTCAATTCTCGCGTATCGGTTGCGGACGCATGCGTTCTCAGGCAGTTGGCCAGCGTCGTCACCGCGGGACTTCCAGCACCTGGCCCAAGCGCTGCGTGAGGCGATTCTCCTGGAACCGGCGGACAGTCCGTGGTCGGTTGCTCAACGCTCTTTCGTGCCGCATCCCCCACGTCGTCGTGAAGCTTTTGATCAACCGATTTGTCGCCCCTAGCGCCCGCAGACGTCTCGATATCTCTAGCCAGTCCAAGCAATGCTTCACTGAGATAAACATCGTCGTCGCCGTCGGTAGGCCAATCGTTCTTGGGGTCCGTTTGGGCACGCACCCAATCCGTGGATACGTAGCGGTCGCGCCGCTGCTCGCCGCCCGGCGGCCCCCACGGAATATCATTCAAGTACTCAGCCCGCAAACGCGGTATCGCGTGCCGCTCGCCAAGCTGCGTCGCGACGTTGCGCGAGTCATTTCGCCCGTCAACGACGAAGAGCAGTTCGCCGGGCATCGGCGTATCAGTAAACATTGCCGCCAAGTCACTCACTGCGATCGTTTCGTCAAATCGATGACCGACCAGTACGGCTTCCGCAGTGCCTTTGACGATGTCGACGTCGACGTCCGTAAACCCGATATAATGAATCTTGATCTTGTCGTTTTCGTCCGACGCGCGGACGAAGCGTTCGTACTCGGCCTTGATATCGGCGAGTTCGGTATTCTCCACGAGAACGGAGATGTTTTCGCCGCAAATATTGAGGTGGTTTTCATAGAAGTTCAACAGGGATTGGACCGAGGCATTGCGATCGTCGTTCCTCGTTGTTCCGCCTGAATCCTTCGGCGCGATGATCAACACGAAATCGCGATGAAGATTATTCGACGCGTCATCCGGCGGCGGATCGGGAAGACTCGTACAGGCCGTGTCGGAAACCAGCTGGCTGAGTTCGCCCGCGCCATGTTGCCGGTGCGCATCATTGAAAACATGGTCGGCCTGGTCCCCCAATCGCGGCCGAGCGAAGTCGCGCTCGTTCACGTTTTCGACCCATTCCTGGTACACATCGCCAAAACTATCGCCGAGCGCATCCTGTGTACCGCTGGCGACGGCGTCCACGTCTTCCGGCTTCGCGCCGGCCGGCAGGGACTGACGCAGAGCGGCGTCCCAATCCGTGCCGATTTGCGACAGGATTGGATTCGTCGGATAAACGACGAAGACATCCACCGACGACGGCCCCGGCGTCGTGGGCACAAACAAGAACGATTGCTCCACCGTTGCGCCGAGCGGAAAATTGTCCGCCCCCGTGGAGAACGCGTCGTACATCAACACGATCGGCTCGCCAACGCCAAACCCGAGTGGGTCGGTTCCCATGATGAGGTCGACATCTTGAGACGTGTCGAATACGAGGACAGGCGGCTGCCCGTCCACGTTGCCGAAGTTGGTGCAAGACACGTTGGCCTGGACAAGCCGATCGACGCGAACGGTGGACGGCGTCTGATCGATACTGCACGTGATGTCCGGACCGTGCGCGTCGATGACGGCAATTTGAGTCGTCGCCTGGGTCGGCCCCGGATTCAGAGCAACGTGGAGAGTCCTGTTTTGGCCGACACCCACAAAATCGAATCGTCCGTCGTTGTTGAGGTCTGCGAACCTGACCGTATCCACACCCGTGCTTGCAGAAATGCCGTCGGAGAACTTCCCCGTTCCATCGTTGGCGAACCACTCGATACTTGTTTGCGTCGGTCCTGCTTCAAGGCTAAGATTGCTCGTCGTGTCGCTGACTATGTCGCAATCGCCGTCGCCATCCTTGTCGACGGCCGAGACGTCGATAAAGTCGGACAGGCCGCTTTCGGCAATCTGTGTGGGCGGAAACGGGAACTGGTTGCTGCCGTCGTTGCGATACCAATCGATGAACGCCCCGACCTCGTCGGCGCCCTCGGAGACGACGACGATGTCATCGTGCATGTCACCGTCGATGTCCTTTATCAGGATCTGGCGTATCACGCGATCCGGATTTGGCGGAATCAGCGACTGGGGATCGCCCAGTGCGCCGTCAACGTTTTCGCGGATCGAAACACCGCCCGTGTCGTCCTTGACGAAAGCGTCTTGATCGCCATCGCCGTCGAAATCGGCCGTAGCGGCCGGCCCATTGTTGACCTGCTGCTGACCGAACGTGCCGTCGGCGTTGTTCGTTAGCAGGGTACGTGTGCCAAATGTGTCCACCGCCACCAGGTCGCACGTCTGCTGACAATTGAAATCGGCCAGTTCCACGCGAATTGCATGGACGTTGTTGCCAATCGTCGAAGCGGGTGCATACGTCCCGTCGCCGTGCTGCTCGAAGTAGACGACTTCTCCGCCGAACGTGTCCGAATAGGCGGCAATGATGTCCGGTCGGTTGTCTTCGTCCGCGTGAGCCACTCGCAGCGCGACGATCGGACGCATGTTCGCGATTACCCGCTCGCCGACATTCAGATTGCCGTTGCCGTCGCCCTGAAAAACGTCGATTCCCGCCGGCGACGCGACGACAACGTCGAGGATGCCGTCGCCGTTGGCGTCTCCCACGGTGAATGCTCCGCCAACGTCGACTCCCGTATCCGTCGACTCAAACCGAGGTGCCAGCGTCGCGACGAAAGTTGCCGCTTGCGGTGCCGCGTCGTTGAAGTCAAACGTTGCCGCTAGAGCGCCGTCGTTAAACTGACGAAATGCGATCGTCCTGATAATCCCAGCACCGAGTTGCGCCTGAATGTCCGTCACGCTCTGTACGACATTGTCGAACTGAACGGTCACCTCGCCGACGTTTCCGACGGCGTTCTGCCGGGCGTTTAGCACATCGGCCACGAATTCCGTTGCGACGGAGTACGGAACGCCGACGTTGGCAAACCTCGCCACGGCGACCCCGGTCAACGGCAGGTCGGTCGCATTCGGCACGACGATTTGTCCCGTGCCACCGATGCCAGGTGTGAGCGGATTGCCGATGACTAGCTCTCGCGCTCCGGCGTTGCCGCGATCGACGGACGAGACGATCAGCGCCGACGACGTTGGGCTGTCGAACGTGATCCGCAACGTCGTGCGCGGCGGCACCGTGAACTCGAATAAGTGGGTCGCCTCCGTGACGCGGTCGACTGTTCCCGGCGTTGGTAGCGAGTCGGCCTGATGATCGAACGTGCTCTGCGCGACGGTAGATGCGGCCGGGAAAGTCTGTTGCGTGTGCGTCTGTGACGCTACGACGTTGTACTCTCCCGTCCGCAGTCGCGGTGGAACGGGAAACGTGTCGACAACGGTTGTTTCCTCGCCCGGATTCAACGTCGCCGAAACGACGGAAGTTCCCATCAGCAAGGCGGGCGTCCCGGAGGAAACGACGGGGGCAAGGTAGTGATCCACGGTCAATGGACCATCGGTGGCCCCCGTTCCGTCATTGCGCAGCGTAACCGTCAGTTGAATCGTGCCGTCCTGCAAGTCCGCGAAATCGAATGCCGAGACTATGACTTGCGCGGCTGACTCCTGTTGGTTCTCGACATAGCCAATGTCGGCGTAACGAATGATCCCGCTGCCCGTGTTCGGGACGAGCGTGTGGTCGTGTCGCAGGTTGCCAAACGCATCGCGGGGCGGGGCGTCGCCACCGTGGGCGGCGTCGATCGACGGCGAACCGGCGCCAAGCTTGAAGTTACTCGTAGCCGGATTACCATACAGCGGATCGGCCGAGATGTTGCCGCCGTGGTCGTCGTGGAACACGTTTCCCTGTACGTCGTCGATCGTCGTGCTGCTCGACGGGCTGAACGTATTGTTATTTCGCGTGACGAGCTCGGCCGGTTGGTCCGAGTCGATTCGTATACCTGCCTGCGCATACCCGGTCGTGTTGTTGTTGCTGAAGACGAGCTTCGGCGCCTCGCCTGGTTGGCAACCATCGAAGCTGACGCGACACTCGATGTTGGCGCCGACGACACCACCGTGAATCGTGTTGTTGGTTAGCCACAAGTCGTCGCTATTGAACCAATCGAAAACGCTCGAATTCGTGTCGTTGAGATACATCAGCGAATTGGTGATGCTGACGTTTCCGTCGCGGCCCACGAACGCGTACACGTCGGTCGTAAACACGCCGTGCATCGTAACGTCAAATGGCGGTGGAGGAGTGTGGAGGGCGTTGCCAGCTGCGGGGCCGCCGGGTGACGGGGCCGTCGCCCCGTCGTCGACGTCGACGACGATCGCCGCCCCGACCGCATTCGCGTAACGAATTTCGGCATGGTCGAGCCGCGATCCGGAAACACGCATTTCGATGCCGCCCCAGTCCGTGCGGCTGGGCGTGGTCGCCACGCCGTCGTCGTTGGTGTCGCCGCCGGCGGTGTCGTCGTGAATGCTGGTGAACAGAATGCGCTGCTGTGCCGTTCCGTTGGCCGTGACGCGACCGTCGCGCCCCACGATCGATTTGTCGTCGGCCACCTTGACAATCGTGCCAGGCAGGAACTCGATCGCGCCGCCCGCCTGCACGTCGATGCCCTGCTGAAGCACGACAAGCCCCGTGTGCCCCAACGCGAGACCCTTCCGCACCGGGCTGTCGATCACGCGCTCGCCCGGCAGACCGCCGATGTTCTCCATCGTGACGTCATCGAGGTGCAACGTGACTAGTTCGGGATCGATTCGCACGGCGTCGCCGAAGATATCCTGCAAGTGAACGCCGACCAGCGAGATGTTGCCGCCACCGACCGCCGTCTCGCCGAAGCTGAGCGCCGCGCCCCCCGTGTCGCAGATCGTGACGTCTTCGCCTGTGACGATCGTGTCGCCAGAGCGGCGCGAGCGCAGTCCGACATCTAGGGCGTGGCAGATCTCAACGCTTGACAGCGTCACGTTACCGGCGTCGATCAACAGCGCTGGCGTCGACGAAAAGGCGTTTTCGCCGCCGGCATAATGAATCTGAACGTTTCGTAGGTCGGCCACGGCCGTTCCGGTTGCGAACGCGTCGCGCTGCCAGACGTTGAACCAGTCGCCGGCAAAGGGCACGGTGGCATTTCCGTCGTTGTTACTGTCGCCGCCGGTGTCGTCCGTAAGGGAAGTGAACAACACCGGCGCCGACTCACTTCCGATGGCCGTGAGCTTTCCGTTGACTTGCACACCGCGAAATTGGTTGAATTTGATGACCGCACCAGCGCCGATTGTGAGGTGGCCGGCGGGATCGACAACGAGATTACCGCCAAGCCCGCTACCGATCACATACGTCTGGCCGCCAGTCCAAGTTCGCGTGACGTTGATGGGCGACGGCGGAAAGATCAGGACCGCGCCATCGCGACTCGTATTGGCAAACGTGGCGGCGGTCAAATCTACGTTCGCTTGGCTTGCCATCCGGACGCCGACGCCGGTCGCGTTTTCCACGAAGAGACCATTCAGGAACACGGGCGCGTTCGAGGTCGTGGCCACGACCACGCCTACGCCGTTGACATCACGAATCGTGGTACCCGATAGATCGACGCCGTCGACGTCGGCGCCGATCGTCACGCCGTCGGTCGACGTGTCGACGACAAGACTGTTGGTCAGGCGCAACTCTCCGTCCAGAACGTCGATCGCCCGAAATCCGCTAAAGCCGAGATGGCGCAATTCGACGCGATCGAGGTTGGTAGCGCCCGTGACAACGATCCGGAATCGTGAGTTGCCGGGCGTGGTGGCGCCGCCGTCTTCATTCGTATCGCCGCCGACGGTGTCATCGTCTTGCGACGTGAAGATGATCGGTTCGGCAACGGTGCCCAGGGCGTTGAGCGTACCCGCCACCGTAAATGTGTTGAACGAGAAGCCGTGCTTGACAACCGTGCCGGGTAGGACGGTAAGGCTCGCCCCGTTCAGAATCGATACTTGATCGAGGACCAGATACGTGAGGTCTTCCTGCCAGACTAAGTTCTCCTGCACGTGCGAAATTCCCGCTCCGTCGACCACGATCGCATCGGCGCGCCCCGAGTCGGTGGACATTGTCCCGGTAGCGATCAGCTCCGTCTTCGGATCGAAGATGTACGCACCGCCGGCCGCATTCTCAACCATCGTGTCGGTGAGCGTGACGACGCCGTCCGGCGTTTGGATGTTCAGACCGAAGCCGCCGACGTCGCGGATTCGATTTCGTTCCAGCACGGCGTTGCCGCCGACGATGGCAACGCCGTGCGAACTTGAGTCTTCAACCAGCGAGTCGCGCAGCGTGAGCGCTCCTGCGCTCAGTTCGATTGCCGATCGGCTGCCAAAACCGGTGAAGTAAACGTGCAAGTATTCGACTTGAGCCGTGCCCGCCGAACCGTCGATCGTGATGTTCGCCCAGTTTCCTGGCGCCGGCGTCGTTGCCGCACCATTTCCATTTGTGTCGCCGCCGACGGAATCGTCGTGAATGGATGTAAAGACGACCGGGTCCAGAACGGTACCCACGACGTTGAATTCCCCGTCGACGATCAGGCGACCGAAAATGTCGGCTTTGACGACAGCGCCGGCGGCCACGGTCAATGAACCGCCCTCGGCGACCGATACCGCGTTGCTCAAATAGTAGACCGCCGTATCGTCCCACGCGCGGACGTCCGTAATCGTGCCGCCTTCGAAAGCGATGGCCTTGACGCCCGTGCCGGAAAGCAATGTTCCCGTGCTATTCCAGCGGCCGGCATTGCTGACCTGGACGTGCCGGCCGGCGACGTTGTCGATCGTCAGGTTCGTCGAGTTAATCGTGGCGTCGTTCGAACTCACGAGCACGCCGAAATGGCTCGATGAACTTCCGATATCGGCAAGGCTTACGTCCGACAGGTCGTAAGTGCCCGTCGCCCCGCTGCCAAACTGCAATGCTGTGCCGGAACTGTCGCCGACGAACACATTGCTGAGGCCGAACTGCCCGCCCACCACTTGAATCGAGGGACGCAAAAAACCAGCGAAGCGAACGCTGGCGTGCGTAAGCTGCACGTCGGCCGTTTCCGCGGTCAAACCGATTCCGCCCCAGTTGCCCGGCGAAGGCCCCGTCGCCGACCCATCGCCGTTGGTGTCGCCGCCGGCGCTGTCGTCGGTGTAACTGGTCAGGTGGATCGGCTGCTTGGCCGTTCCTTCCGCAACCACCGTGCCCGCAATGTCCAATCGCCGCGTCGACTGAAACTTGACAATCGCGCCGGGAAGAATCGTGAGCGTCGAGCCAGCAGGCACATCGAGATTGCCGGTAACGACTTCGACTTCCCCGGGCGTCGCGCCCCAGATGGTTCCGTCCGCAAGCGTGCCCGACCAAGTGGCCAAGAGAAAACGGCCTTCAAGTCGTTCGAGCGAACAACGTCGTTTCCACAACGTCGAAACTCGACGAATGGATGCCCGGTGCCTCGTCGATCTTGCGCGTCCGCGAGGGCGATCCGAAGTCATGAGCCACGCTCCTTTCAAAGGCAGGGCATGGTGCAATCGCGCAGGAGATTCGTTCGTGGATTCCCGCGGGCGCGACTGCCGAGACGTGGAGAGGAATCGAGAATGGATTAACGGGACGTTTCACGGCCTCTCTCGTCACCGCCGCCCATTATACCCAACCTTTGTGGATGTAAGTCAAATCGTCGGCTAAAACCGCTGATTATTCAAGCAACCTAATACCGGCACCGTCGTCCCCTGCAACCACGTTGAGTTCCGCGAAACGCAGCAACGACGCCAGACTTCGGCGGGCGAAAAGTTGGCGTCGAGCGTTTGACGAAAAGCGGGCCGCGAAGCATAACCCCGCAGTCACCGGTTAGAAACCGTTTCCCGCCACTTGCCCGTCCGGTTTCGAGCAAACCGGCCCCACGGGTTATAGAGAAAGGCCAAGGCCGAAATGCCTTGGCCTTTTTCGTTCTATCGCCAGAAATGGCAAAGACTTGCGAACACGCGGGGCGTCCACTTGTCTCGTCGGCCGAGAGTCGCGCGCGACAGGTGTCCTCGGGCGGGCGGCCACCAAACCGCCCCGATCTCGGCCAAAGTCTCCGTTGTCTCTGTCTCTCCACGGCCGTGGGTTATAAGGTGTTGGGTTCCCTCTGGTTTGCAAAAAGTCCAGGGTTGGGTTCGATAGGTTGCCGGGGCGAAATTGACGAACGTGCGGCAGGTTATGGTGCAATTTGCGGAGCAAACGCGGCGACCCATCAAGTTGCAGTCGGCCATTCGCGATTCGACATCCTTGCTCTGCCGTCAGTCGAGAGCAAGCGCTTTCTCAATGCCTCCTTGAGCAATTGCCAAGGCCTCCAGCCGGGTGCGAACTGCGCGTAACACGGAACGATCGGCATGAGAGAGCGTTTCCGCCGCCGGGGCGTCGAGCCGCACGCGACGATATGTTCGTCTCGTGGTGGTCTCGACAACGCGGGCATTCACTCTGCCGGCCGCGATCGCTGCGCGTTGGGCGGTGGCGTCGGTCGCACGCAATGCTGCGTCTGATCCTCGCCGCGACTGGAATGCGATGAACGCCAACGGTGCGGAAGCCAACGGCGGGTCGAGGCTGGCTTGCAGCAGCACTAGATCCAAAACGTCGACCTGCTCGTCGCCATCGAAATTGCCATCCCGCCAGCCCGGCGAGTCGGCGCGGCCGAAGTTGCGAACGACGGTCGCCACGTCCTCGCGATCAACCTTGCCATCCAGGTTCGCATCGCCAACGCTTGTTTCCAAGATGTTCTCGACTAAGTGCGTCAGGTCGGCATGATCGACGACGCTGTCGCCGGTTAGGTCGTAAAACGGATCATTTGCGCCCGCGCCGATGGCCGCAAACAGCATGTCGATATCGCGGGCCGTGATGACGCTGTCGCGGTCGAAGTCCCCTTCTAAAGACCGAATAACCCAAAGCCCATCTTCATCCGAAAAAAATAGATGTCCGTCAACGCCGGCGAGTTCTTCTATTTCTTCACCGTCGTGCGGGACGATCACGGTCCCTTCCGTCGTGCCGTCGCTTCGCCAGAGATGTTCGTCATCGTCGCCGTTCACAAAGTAGAGCGTCCCATCAACATCCGTGAGATTCTTTGGAGCGTCGTCGTTTTCCTCGCCGAAGCTGCGCACACCTCTGTAAGGAGGAATCAGACCGTCGTCGTATTTTGCTAGGCCGTAATCACAATCGCGGCAAGACGGCCCCACTACCCAATACACGGAACTGCCAACTTGCGTTAGGATCGGCCGGGAAATAACTTCCGTGTTTGTTACGGTATTACGAACCAGGGCGCGGTGTAATTCAGTTGTGGCAGGAAGCGGTTGAACTGAATGGGATTCCGCTCGAGGAATTCGCGGGTGGCCTTGATGCCGCGG
>JAJDEG010000557.1 GCA_029259895.1 Planctomycetota bacterium | reverse complement strand
GCGTGGCTCGCGCCCATGCCGTCGCCGAGCATTTGGGCGTCGGCGTCGATGACGGCAGAGAGCGGCAGCGATCGGACGCCGTAGTCGGCAACGAGGTTTGCCGCGCTGCCGGCGAGTTCGTCCGATGCCGCGAGAAGAATCGAAAAGTTTGCTTTGAGTGGTTCGGGTTCGACGGACTCGCTCGTCGAAGCTGTCGAAGGTGCCAATCGGTGCGTCTCGGCGGCGGGATGCGAATCGGCCGCCTCTTGCTTGGCCCCAATTTTGCTGAGCGCGAGCTGCGCGCTGTCGTCGATGTCGCGGCCTTCGGCCATGCTGCAAACGGCACCACGCAGGATTTGGATTCCATCGAGAAGTTGATCGACCAGTTCCGCCGGACTGGCGGCATGGTCCATGTAGTCTTCGAGGTGGTGGCACAAGCTGGAGCACGACGGAAATCCGACCGCCGCCGAGTTGCCTTTGATCGTGTGCAACTCGCGTTTGACGGTCTTCATCGAGACTTCGCTCGTACTATCGTCCGAGAGGAGGATGCCTTCGATGCACGTCAGGCGTTCGTCAAATTCTTCTAGAAATAGCGGTAGAAGATCGTCGCACAACGTCGACACGGTTAGGCTCCGGGGCAAGGGCTAAGCCGATGAATTGCGACGGCGGGGCGTACCGTCGAAGAAGTTTAGGTCAATAACCGACGAAAAATGGGGGAAATACCCCAACGCATTGCCGTTCCTCCGACGATCCGCAATGCCATCAGGGGGATCGAGCTTGACGGATTGCTACACGCGCGGCCGGTCGGTAATTAGACATCCGTAATTAGACCGACGTTTGGGATGCGGAGTCGGAGGTTTTAGGCGCCGTGCGTTAGGCTCCGTACATTTCTGTGCAACGACTCGACTGGAAGGTGCCGCTCGCGCGGCTGCCCAGCTTGCATGTGCCGACGAACCGCGATTGCGACTCGATTTCGATGGCGACGGGTTGGCAACGCTCGCGGATGCAGTGATGCTGCAAGGGCGGTTTGGCTTTGACACGGTTGGTCCCCCGGCGACTTCGTCCGCGGCATTGTCTGCGACGGTTGCGGAACCTTCGGGTTGGGTGCTGGCGGCGTTGGCGCTGGGGGCCGGAGCCAATAGAAATGACCGTCACTTGCGGTAGTGGAGGGCTTTCAACCGCCCAGCTAGGCGGTAGAATTCGCCGCAATCGTGTCGCGTTGGCTCGGCGGCGAGCCGCGTAAGGCATGGATCGCGCCCAAAATCGCCGAGGTGTTACATGGATGAGAATCCTTATCGTTCGCCGGAAGCGCCGGTCATGGCGGAAGCGGTTGGCGTGCTTAGCGGCAGTCGGGAAGATTTGCGGCTGGTGGCCAAGTATCAGCGGGGATTGCTGATCTGCATTCTGATTTATCTTGTGTCGGGTGTCGTTTCGCGGCTGGTGCCGCCGGAAATCATGCTGATCGTAGCTAGCGGCGTGTTGGTGGCGGCGATCGCCGGTTTGGTGTTCGTGTTTCTGTTGTCGACGAAGGTTTACGGCACCGGCGCGGGCGTGATCTTGGGGATTCTGACGCTGATACCTTGCATTGGTCTGATCGTGCTGCTGGTCATCAACCAAAAGGCGACGGGCGTGCTGCGGCAGAACAAGATCAAGGTTGGATTGCTTGGGGCCGATCCGAATTCGATTTGAATCGCGGTGGCGGCGGACTGGTACGCGATGGCTGGGCCACACCGGCTAGTTTGCGACGCCTGAGCGGAGGGCGATGGCGGCGCTGGCTAGGGCGATGGCGGCGGTTTCTACGCGGAGGATGCGGGGGCCGAGATCAACGAAACGCCAGGCGTGTTGACGTGCAAGGGCGGCCTCGTCGTCGGTCCAGCCGCCTTCGGGACCGATGGCGATGACGACGGGTCGGGCTGCTGGAGGCGTGGCGGTCTCGGTATTTGCGGCGGCGTTGTCGTGCGGGTGGGCGAAGAGGCGGGTCGCGGCGGCGTGTTTTTTGGCGGGAACAAATTCTTTCCATCGCTGAGCGGCGGCGATTTCCATGAGGCGATTGCGGCCGCATTGTTTGGAGGCTTCGATGACCGCGCGGCGGAGGCGGTCGAGGGCGGACGCGCCGTCGGCGACGCCGCGTGTGGTGGCAAGCGGGACGAGCCGCGTCACACCGAGCTCGACGGCTTTTTCGACGAGCCAGCGTTGGCGGTCGCCTTTGGGGAGGGCGACGGCCAGCGTTAGGTCGAAGGGCAACTCGCGGTCGATCTCGCGGCGTTCGATGACGCTGAGGTCGACGGACGATTTAGCGATGCGCTCGATGTGCGCGGAGAATTCCGCGCCGCTGCCGTCGAACAGGATGACCTCGTCGCCGATTTTGGCTCGCATGACGCGCGCCAAGTGGCGGGCTTCGGCGTCTGCTAGCGTTGCCGTGTCGTCGGTGATGGGCGTTGGGGAGTAATAGCGCTGCGACATGGCGGTGTGGCGGAATGGTTTGGCGGGAGGCGGCGGCTTGGGTGCGATAGCGGCGATAGCTGGGGGAAAGGAGACAGGAGCTAGGAGATAGGAGCAAGGCGACTGTAGCCGGGAGAAAAACGCTGGGGAGATGGGCCTTTCGCTCACATTCCGGCGAACGGTCCACACTCGAAACCGCAACGCACTTCTCCTACCTCCTGTCTCCTATCTCCTTGCTCCCGCGTCCGCTATGTCGCGGCGCTATTCGGCCGACATGCGGCTTTTGGCCTCAACAAACTGTGGCGATTTTACCGATTGTAGCGAGGACACGGTATCGACGCGGAGGCTGCGCGCGCCGGAATTGGCGCGAGGCGGCGACCGCGGACCGCGCATGGAGAGTCGCCGCGATGGATCGTTCACACTGGAAACTGAGCCGCTCGCCGTTCGCCAACTCGACGTCTGGGCGCTTCTTTTACGAACACCCTAGCGGCGAGGAAGCGCTGGCGCGACTCGGCTTTCTGGTCGAGGAGCGGCGGCGGTTGGGATTACTGCTCGGCGAGCCGGGCGGCGGCAAGTCGACGCTGCTGGGGCGGTTGGCCGCGGAAGTGGCGTTTGGCGGCGGGACGGTGGCGGCGGTGAACGCGATCGCCATCGACGCCGACGAGTTGCTGTGGCAGGCGGCGGCCGAATTGGGCGCGAATCCCAGCGCGGGCGATCCGACGTTTCTGCTGTGGCGGACGCTGACCGACCGGATCGCCGAATTGCGGTATCAGCGAATGACGACGCTGCTGCTGCTCGACGACGCGCATCGGGCGACGCCGGCGGCGCTGGCGGTGGTGGAGCGATTGGTGCACTGCGAGGCGACGCCAGAGGCGACGCTGACGATCGTGGTGGCGACGAATGCGGATGACGTGGAGCGATTGGGCGGAAAGCAGGGCGGTGGGCTGCTGGCGGCGGCCGATCTGCGGGTCGATCTTGGGCCGTGGAGCGAGACGGACACGGCGCAGTACGTGCAGCGTGCGTTGACCGAATCGGGCGCGTCGGACGACGTGTTCGAGGCGAGCGCGCTGACGAGGCTGCACGAGTTGTCGGGCGGCGTCGCGCGGCGCGTGAATCAGTTGGCGGATTTGTCGCTATTGGCCGGAGCGGGTCAGCAATTGGAACACATCGACGCGGCGACGGTCGAGGCGGTGTTCGCGGAGTTGAGCGCGGGCGGGGCCGTTCAGTTTGCGGCGGCGGATGGCGTGGGGCGGTAGCTTGGCTTTGGCTGGGTTCGATTAACCACGGAGGTCACGGAGGAGCCTTTGGCCGCAATTGAATAACGAGCTGGTGCTTTTCTAACGCAGAGGCGGCAGAGGTTTCGCAGAGGACGCAGAGAAGAACTCGATTCGAGGCATCACGCCGCCTGCGTGCCAGCGCCGGAGACGATGCTGATTCTCAAGAGGATTGCTGGGGGACGACCGCCAGGATCAGGGCGTCTAACAACATGCTGAAAAAGGGGACAGACCCTTGGGGAAACCTCGTTTTTGCCGGAGACTGCGGCGTGCTTGAGAGGGTCAGACCCCTTTTTCAACATGCGTTTAACCGCCGAGGCGCGGAGACGCAAAGGTCGGCGGGCGCGTGGCTGTTTGGACTTTCCGCTTCTTTTCGGCTCACTTTGGGAGCGGGATGTTTTGGAAATTGAATTCGTAGGGGAGCGAGAGGATTACGGCCGGGGTTGTGTAGAGGAGTGAGAAGTTGGCTGGATCGTCGCCTTCTTGGGCGGCGAACGCGTACCTGGCGACGACGCCTTCTTCGGCGGCTTGGGCGTCGTATTCGACCGGCTCGCGGCGGGCTTCGCCAAGGGTGAGCGCGGCGCGGCTTTTGTAGAGCCAATCGAAGTGCGATTGCACTGATTCTTGGGGATTGTCGTAGATCACGCGGAAGCGGGCTTCCCAGCGGTCGTCTTGGCGGCGGAACGACTCGAGGCGGACGGTGGCGTCGCCGATCTTTTGCGCGGCGGTCGTCTTGGCGTTGGGCTGCTTGGCGGACAAGTCCGAGAAACGAAATACGACGTTCTCGCCGGGGAGCAGTGCGGTCATTCGGCCGTGGAGCGCGAAACTGCGGGCGTCGTCCTGGGGCGAGATCAGCGGCAGGCTCAAACGCATCGATCCTTGGCCGCCAAGCGACGTGGTGCCCCACTTCGCTTGGGGCGTGGCGATGGCGAGCGGCCGCTCTTGGTCGTCGGTGGCGGTGAGGTCGCCGGCAGAGAGCGAGAACGCGATGGGGCGAAGACGCGGCTCCCAGGCGGTTTCGAGCACGACGCGAAGCAGGCCGCTGGCGTCGTCCGCGGCGGGCGCGTCGCGTTTGATGGCGACGTCGACCAGGTCGAATCGTAACGGTCCGCGATAGACAGCGCGCTGGCCGCGCGGATGCTCGCCGTCGCTGCGAGGGACGACGACGAGTTTTAGCGGTTCGGTTGCGGCGGCGTCGCGGATGAGGAGCGAACAATTGGCTGCGTCGAGCGTGCGATCGAGGGCCTGCCAGAATGGCGTTTCGTCGAAGGTGAGGCGGATGCTTGGGTCCGGCGGAGGCGGCGCGCCGGGGTCGCTCGAAGCGCGGCCGTCGAGGAGCGGATTGCCGGATTGCTGGGCGAGCGCGGCGATCACTTCCGAGAGTGGGCGCTGGGCGTCGGCGAGCGAGACGAGCGACGCTTTAGCCGCCGACTTGGCGAAGGCGAGCTCGAGCTGTCGCCGCACGCGCGTGAGCCGCTGTTTGACTTCGGCCGATAACTTTGCGTCGCCGCGAGGGAGAACGTCGAGCGCGGAAGGGCCGAGAGCGACGAGAGCTTTTTCGGCAGCGTCGCGGTCGGCGAGACGGGGAGCGTCGAGCTGCTCGAGAAGCTTGGCGACCTTGGCGGCGAGCGCCGTGGCTTCTCGTTCTCGAGTTTGTTGGGCGGTGTCGGTGGCTGATGGCGAAGCGGCGTTCGCACCGCCGGGCGAGAGAGCCGTGGCACGCGGCGGGCCAGCGGTTACGCCCGGTAGGAGGATGAGAAGCGCGACGAGCAGCGGGCGATGCGGAAACGTCGACGGCTTCATCGCAAACGACCCTGTGGAAGGTGTGGGGAAAGCGAATCGACGACGGCCGTCGGATTCAGCCTACGATCAAACGGCATGGCGAGGGCAAGCGGGCACCGTGCCGATCAGGTTGCTCCATTGCATCTTATTGCGCGGAACTGGATGAGGCCAACTTGAATCGGGCCAAACCGAATGCATGGGACGGCGGCAAACGCTTTCCGGGGGTGGTTTTTGGTTGAAATCAGGCCAGCGTTTGTGGTAAGCGTGTTGGTCCGCGGGTGTTGCTTGCGGCTGGTCTTTGACAATTTGGGGCGACCGATTCCGGCGTTGCGGCGGGCTTCGATAGCGTTGCTCGTCGCATGGCCCGGACGAGGGAGTTTGTGAGCGCAGGTACTGGGGCCCCCAGGCGTTCGTTCAAGAGATCCGGTGCCGCCGAGCGAGCGAAATGGCCTGATTTTGGGGTTGCGGATTGCCTGGTTTGACGCTGTTCGATGCGCTATAGATGAGACGGAGTGCACGGAGCGGAACTCCGTTACGCGTTGGTTCGGTTTCGCTTGTAGACAGTCGGGAGAGCGTGTCTTATCGTGGAGCCGTCCGCGGGCCGCTAGCTTTTTCCGAAGGGCGCGGGTGCGGGGCGTGCGAAATACGTTGTCGCTTGGGTCAAGAATTGGCTTCGAGCGGCGAATAACTGCGGCGGCCGGGTGCGCAATTCGATCTGTCGCGTTGCCTGAGATTTTGAAATTCAATCTGACCTAACGGACTGACCTTACGGAGGCTGCATCGTGGCAGCATCGACCATGATTGGCGTTGGCGCTTGGGAAGTTGTGATTCTGGCGTTGTTTGGCATTGGCGGCTCGGGTTTGCCAGTGGGGATTCCGCCGGCGGCGGAAGATCCGTTGCTGGCGAAGATCGCGCCGGACGATTGCTCGTTCTATCTGTCTTGGGCGGGGATGGCGAAACCGGACCCGGCGAGCGGGAATCATACGGAACGATTGTTAGCCGAGCCGGAAGTGCAGACGCTCGTTGCCGCGGTGGAGAAGGCGATTGGCGCTGGGCTGATGAGCGAAGCCCGGGGACGCGAGGACCGGAAACTGATCGCCACGGAGATGCCGAAGCTGATCAAAGCGCTGCTGACAAAGCCGACGGCGGCTTATGTGGGGGAGATTGGCCTGGGGGCGAGCGGACCGACGGTCGAGGCAGGGCTGATCGTTAGTACGGGCGAGGACACGGCGGCGTTGATGACGTCGGTCGCCCGATTGGAAAGCGCAATCGGCGAATTGTCGGAAGTCGAAGCGGGCGGACAGAAGTGGAAGCAAATACTGACGCCGCCGGGCGCGCCGCAGGTATTGTGGGGCTTCAAGGGGCGGTATTTCATTGTGGGCATCGGCGAGGGGACGGTCGAGAAGATCGTCGAGCGAGCGCGGGGCGAGTCGCCCAAGTGGCTGGCGACGATTCGCGAGCGAAACAAGGTGCCGCGTGTGTCGAGCATTACGTACATCAACGCGAAGAAGCTGGCGGGGCTGCCGGCGCAGTTCGGCGCGCCGCCTCAGGTGGCCGCGGCGATCAAGGCGATGGGACTGGCGAACGTGACGCACATTGCGAGCGTGTCGGGGTTGGACGAGCGGGGATGCGTGACCCGGTCGCACGTGGCGATCGACGGCGAGGCGGAAGGGTTTTTCAAGTTGGCGACGGGCAAGCCGCTCACCGCCGAAGACCTAGCGCCGATTCCAGCGGATGCGTCGATCGCGTTTGCGATGCGGCTTGATCCGGAGCAGGTGTTTCGGACGATCGAAGGAGCGATTGGAGCGGTCGAACCGCGGGCCTTGGCGGAGTTCAACAGCGGGCTCGAAGAAGTGCGCGAGGAACTGGACATTGACTTGTCGAAGGATGTTTTTCAAGCGGTGGGCGATACGTGGCGGATTTACAATTCGCCGGGCGACGGCGGCTTGATCGTGACGGGGCTGACGGCGGTGGTGAACGTGCGCGATGGCGAGCGGTTGGCCAAGGCGGCGGAGAAGATCGAAGCGGCTGCGCAGAAAGCCGCCGAGGCCCGCGCGGAGCCGAACGAGTTTGGACGCGTGCCGCGGCACGTGACGATCAAGCACTTCGACTACAACGGCAACAAGATTTACTTCATGAACTTCGTGGGGGACGAATCGCCCGTGTCGCCGGCGTGGTGCGTGACGGAGAAGGAGTTGATCGTGTCGACGTTCCCGTCGCACGTGAAGAGTTATCTCAGTCGTAAGAGCGACGCGAAGAGCGTGGCGAGCGTGCCGGAAGTGGCGGCGGCGCTGGCGAGCGAGAATCCGCCGACGATGCTGGCGTATCAGGACAGTAAGGAGTTGTTTAAGGTCGGATACCCCGTGGCGCAGGTGATGGCGAATCTGTTCGTGGGCATGATTCAGCGCGAGGGAGTCGACATCGACATGTCGGCATTTCCCTCGGCGGGGGCGATTCTGCCGCACTTGCAGCCGAGCATGTCGACGCTGTCGCCGACGAAGGACGGGATCGAGATGACGACGCGGCAAACGATACCGATGGCGTTTGGCGTTTGGCAAGTGCTGCCGGCGGTGTTTGTTACTGGTGGCGTGCGGTCGTCCGGTCCGTTTCCCGAAGCGCACGATCATATCCACGACTTGGAAATCAGAAAGTTTCCCGGAGGCGGCGGGGACGGCTTTGGGTTCTGGCTGCCCGTGGCGCCGGCGGATGCGGGTGGTGCGCTTGCTTCGCCGTGACATTGCGACGGCGTGCGACCAATGTCGTTCGATCGCTTAGCCGAGTCGGGGCTTAGCCGAGGTCCATTGGTCCCTTGGGGACGACCACAATGCCGCCGTCGGTGACGGTGTAGCCGTTGGCGATGTCCTCGGCAGGATCGAATCCAACGCGACCGCCTTCTGGGATGCGGGCGTGTTTGTCGATGATCGCGCGGCGAACCTTGGCGTGGCGACCGATCTGAACGTCGTCGAAAATGACGGAGTCGTCGACTTCGGCCCAACTGTTGACGCGGACGTTGTAGCCGAGGAGCGAACCGCGAACACGGCCTCCGGAAATGATGGAGCCGCTGCAGACGGCGCTGCCGAGACATTCTCCGACGCGGCGGTCTGGACCTTCGGTGGTCATGAACACCGTTTTGGCCGGCGGGCTGGGCGGGATGTACGTGTGGATCGGCCAGACCTGATCGTAAAGGTTCAGTTCCGGTTTGACGGCGACCATGTCGAGGTTGGCTTCGTAGAAGGCTTCGAGCGTGCCGACGTCGCGCCAGTAATGGGTTTGGCCGGTGCTCTCATCGCGAAACGGATAGGCTTGGACGCGGAATTTGTCGATGATCGAAGGGATGATGTTGCGGCCGAAGTCGTGGGCGCTTTCGGGCTTGTTGGCATCGTTGCAGAGCAGCTCGTAGAGGAAGCGGGCGTCGAAGACGTAGACGCCCATGTTCGCAAGGAAGCGCAACGGATCGTCGGGCATGGGATCGGTCTTGGCCGGCTTTTCGATGAACTTCTTGACGCGCCAATCATCATTAACCTCGATGACGCCGAATTCGCGGCTGTGCTCGAGCTCGACGGGAATGCACGCGAGCGTGGCAGCGGCCTTGGATTGGATGTGTTGCTCGATGAGCGGGCGATAGTCCATCTTGTAAATGTGATCGCCGGAGAGGATCAACACGTACTTCGGTTGATGCCGCTCGATCATGTAGATGTTCTGGTAGACGGCGTCGGCCGTGCCGAGATACCAGTTCTCATCGATCCGCTGTTGGGGCGGCACGAGGTCGATGAACTCGTTGAGCTCTCGATAGAGGAAATTCCAGCCCATGCCGACGTGGCGGTCGAGACTGGCGGCTTTGTATTGGGTGAGGACGAGAACGCGCCGCAGTCCGCTGTTGATGCAGTTGGAGAGGGTGAAGTCGATAATGCGATATGCGCCGCCAAAAGGGACGGCGGGCTTGCTGCGGTCTTGCGTAAGCGGTTCGAGGCGAGTGCCCTTGCCGCCGGCAAGGATGATCGAGAGGACGTCTTTCATGGGTTGCTCCGCAGCGGGCGATGGTCGGTGGGCCGATGGTCGGTGGGGCCGATGGTCGGTGGGGAAAGTGCCGTGGGCGTCGATCCGTTTGGGGGTCGATCCGTTTGGGCGACGGTTGGTGCGGTTCCTGAGGTTGAGATTCCCGAGGTTTGGATCGATCGGGAGGATCGTCGTGCGACATCATACGGTGTTTCGTAGCGATTTCGCAGGTTCCCCCCTCGAAAGAATGTGCTTCGCGTCGTAAAAGTTATAGCACACATATTTCGTATTGAAAACATTCGCCGCGTGTGCTACATTTCCTCGTGTGCTGAGAATACGGTTCCGCGGAGAGCGGGCTACGACAGAGAACGGGCATTGACGCCGACCCGACTGGGCCGGCTGCGAACGGGTCGCCATACGGAGGGTGCTGTATCGCATGAACGTCGAAGAAATGTCGCTCTCGGCCCTGCGACGCATCACCCACGCGACGGACGTTCACTCGCGGGCGTTGCTTCGCGAGTACCAACTCACCGGGCCGCAGGTTTCGATCCTCAAGGAGGTCGCTCGGCAG
>JAJDEG010000556.1 GCA_029259895.1 Planctomycetota bacterium | reverse complement strand
ATGTTCGCGTCGACGCCGAACAGTTTCATCGCAGCGAACGCCATCAGCACGGCCATCGGCAGCGTAATGGCGATCGTAATGCTGGCCCGCACGTGCAGCAAGAACAGAACGACGACCACGATCGTGATCAACGTTTCTTGTCCCAATGCCTCGGTCAATGTGGCGACGGTTTCGTCGATCAACAACGTGCGGTCGTAAATGCCGCGAATCTTGATGCCGCCGAGTTCGGACTCCAGCGATGCGACCTTGGCTTCCACGCGCTCGATCACGTCGCGGGGATTCTCTCCATAGCGCATCACGACCACGCCGCCCACGGCTTCCTGGCCGTTGAGGTCGAGCGCGCCGCGACGAAATGCCGGGCCGGTTTGCACTTGAGCGAGGTCGCGCACGCGAACCGGTACACCGCTGCGGGTCAGAACGACCGTGTTGCTGATCTGGTCAATCGTTTGTTGCTCGGTTTTGCCGGAACCGATAAACCCCTTGCCGCGGACGATGAACTCCATTCCGCCGGACTCCACCGTCTTCGCGCCGACATCGATGTTCGACGCTTTCACCGCGTCGATGATTTTGCTCAACGGAATATTGTGATATCGGAGTTTGTCCGGATCGACGTCGACCTGGTATTGCTTGACGTAGCCACCGATCGAGGCCACTTCGGCCACGCCGTCGACCGACTGAAGCGCGTATTTGACGAAAAAATCTTGTTTCGACCGCAGTTCGGCGAGGTCCATGTCCGGCGGCGGTTCGAGTACGTAGTAATAGATTTGCCCGAGCGCCGTGGCGTCGGGCGCGAGCGTCGGCGTAACGTCTGCGGGGAGCGAGCCGGACACGGTCGTAAGCTGCTCGGCCACGCGCGATCGCGCCCAATAGAAATCCACGTCGTCGTCGAACGTCACCTGAACAAAGCTGAAGCCGAACATGCTCTTGCCGCGCACGCTTTTCGAGCCAGGCACGGCTTGCAGGGCGACCGACAACGGGTAGGTGATTTGATCTTCCATGTCCTTCGGCGATCGCCCCGGCCACTCGGTCAGCACGATCACCTGGTTCTCGCCCACATTGGGGATCGCGTCGAGCGGCACGGTTCGCGCGGAGTACCACCCGAATGCCACGAGCGCAATAGAAGCGATCAGGATGATCAACCGTTCGCGAATACAGAAATCGAGGATCGACTTGATCATCGGACCACCTCCCTGAGTGACGTCGTGACGCGCTTCGCCGTCGGCTTGTTATTGCTGTCGTCTTGGATCGCTTCCCTAGTTGCCGCCGGTTCGGGTTCAAATGGCTCGATGAGTTGAGGAATGCCAATTGGCGGTAGATCCATCTGAGGTTGCGTCGACGCGTCATCGGGCGCTGGCGTTTCGTGCGGCATTGCCGCAAGCTTCGCCAAGTACGTTTCCGGATCCGACAGGAGGCTATCACGGCAGCCTTCGCAGCAAATGAAGATCGGGGTTCCGTTTACGTCCACTTTCTTGGGCGTCCCCATCGAACCCAGTCGATACTCCGCGACAGGGCAAATCTTTTGTCTTTCGGCCAATGCGCGATCTGCGGCCGAAAGAGCGGACAGCGCGGCAATCATCTCGGCGGACATCGTTTCACCCGTCCGCGGTTCCAACCTAGTCGGGTCGATTAGCGAAGGATTGCCAGCCAACTGCATCTGCGAATCGATCAGAAAGTTTCCGCGCGTCGCGACCTGTTCACCAAGCGCGATCCCATTTCGGATAACGACCTGATCACCGCTGCTTGGGCCGAGCACTACGCGGCGAATCTCAAAACGGCCAGGTTCCGTCTCGACGTAAACCACGCTATTGCTGCCGGCCATCAATACGGCATCGCGCGGAACGACCAACGCCACACTGCTGGTATCGGGCTGGTCCGTAAAGCCGAACTGCGAGGCCGGCTGCAATTCGACTCCGCAGATGGGACAGACGCCGGGCGAGTCCGAAACGACGTGTGGATGGCGAGGGCTGATCCATTTGTTGGCGAGTTCGGGATCGTAGGTAAGCGACGGTTGGGTATCGGACAACGGCGCCTTGATGGTCGCTTTCGCATAGTCTCCCACGCGCAGGAGTCCGTTCGCGTTCGGCATCGCGACTCGCACGCCAACCGTGCGAGTTTTCGGATCGACGTTCGGGTCGATAAACGCCACGCGGCCCACGAATTCGCGTCCGGGCAACGACTGAACAACCGATTCGACTTTTTGGCCATAACGAACCGCCGCCGCATCCTCGGGAAATAGTTCCAGCATCAGCCAGACGGTGGAAAGATCCGCGAGTTGGTAAATCGCTTGGCCTTCCTTGACGTACTGACCCTCGACGGCCATTTTCTCGATGACCGTGCCGCTGATCGGCGCGCACAAGTGCATGCGGCTGTTCGCCTCTGCGGCCTGTTCGAGCTGTTCGATTTGCGATTCCGTCATGCCCAGTTCGATCAGCCGCTGCCGAGCACTCAAGTACAAGTCGTCGCTGGATCGAACGACGCGTTGCAGCGTCGAGGAGCGACCCTCGTCACGCGCCTTTTTGGCCAAGAGTAGTTCGACCTGACTGGAGTACAGTCGCGGCGAATACACGAGGGCAAGATGGTCGCCCTTCTTTACCACCACGCCCGTGTAGTCGGCATACAGCCGATCCAAGCGACCATCGACGTAAGCCGAAATTGTCCTCAAGCCGCCTTCGTCGTAGCTGAGTTCACCGATAGCACGAATCGTACGTGTCATCGGCATCGATCGGACCGCCACGGTACGGATGTTGGCGACGCGGCGGGCTGCTGGATCAACCAGGATCGAATGCGAGTCCGTTTTGCCGCCGGCCGAGGCGGCCGGCACGAGTTCCATCGCGCAGACCGGACACCTGCCAGGCTCCGCTTGCGGCGGCGTACACATCATCGGGCAAATGTACCGCGTTTCGGCGGCTCCAGCCGTTTCCTGGCGGTGACTAGCGCCGCCTCCGGCCGAGATAAATCCCAATCGCTGCGCAACTCCAAGTCCCGCGATCAAGATCGCGCCGCACGCCAGGAACAATGCCGGTCGAACGAACAATTTGATCCACCCATAGCGAGATTCGCCGCGGGCGGTCACTCGCCCGTCATCGGCAACCTGCGTCGCATTCGGCAGTTGCGACGATTCATTGCCAGATGCCGCCCGTTTCAAGGGGGCTGGAGATGCGGGGCCTGGAGATGCAGTCTGTTCGGATTCGTTCATGACAACCTCGCCTATCGTTCCTATGCCACCTGAGTTTCCGTATCTTGAGACGGCCTGCTCGGCGGTTCGCCACCGCGCAGTCCAAATCAACCGAACGCCGCGCGCACCATCCGCGCGCAGAGGGAGCGTGCGGTTCGGATCAGATCAGCCAGCAGCAGAGAAGGGATTGCCGGCGAGGGCGTTGCGGCGATGCAAGAAGTGAGACGTCGTCCCTGGCTTGTCTAGGCGGTTCGACGTCCGTAATGAACGACAGTTCCGCCCAACATTCCACGCAACGAGCCATATTTCGCTCGTCGGAACCTCGCCGCTCCTGCGGAGCGACGGGACGCTCATGATCGACCGAGCATTGGCAAACCTGCGGCTGCTCGGATTTCGAGCAGCATGTATGCCCAGCTGCGCTCAATTTCGCGCAGCACGCACCGCAACACTTTTTCGCCCCACACTCGCGACCCGTCGCTTCGCACGTACCGAACGCGGGAGCGACGCCCATGAAGGCCGTCGCCGCGATCAATACGAGCGAA
>JAJDEG010000555.1 GCA_029259895.1 Planctomycetota bacterium | reverse complement strand
CGGATGCCGGAGCTATCGAAGCGGGCGGTGCGGGCGGCGATCCAAGGGTGCATGGGCGGGGGCTGGAGGTTGGGGACTAGGGGCTGGAGACTGAGGGAAACCGGCGCATCGTAGCGGACGTGCCGTGGGGCGTCGAGGTTTGCGGTGCGATCCGCGACCGGTCGACGCGATGACGGCGGTGGCGGCCTGCGGCGGGAGTTCGATACGACGCTTGGTTCGCCGTGGGTTATGCGGCGCGGCGTTTGAGATCGCCGACGTAGCGGGCGACGATGTCGCTCTTGGCGAATTGGCGGAAGGCCGTGGGTCGGGCTTTGTCGCTCGATGGCTCTTCGACCATGACGACGGACGCGTCGTGGAGCATTCGCGGCACGTAGAACCACGCACGATCCAGAGATTCGCCGAGTTGGTCGGCCGCGACGATCAATAGATCCGTTCCCGTGAGGCTGTTTGCCATGCGGGCCAGTGCGGAGAAGGGATCGCCAGGCACGAGTTGGACCTTCGCCCCGGTCGTGGAAAGCAGTTGGTGGGTCGCCTTCAATCCGAGCGATGGCCGAGCGGCCGGCGACGCCTCAAACAGATCGACGGCCGTGTAGCCGATCCGCTGGCCATTGCGCATCTTCGTTGCGAGCGCGATCATTCGCGCGGCCCGGTGGGCCGTTCCCACGCCGACCTCGACGATCGTCGTCGGTCGCGTTCGGCGAATGGCCCGGTAAATCGCTCGATCGGCGACGGGCTTGGAAAAGTATGCGAGGTGAGCGTATTTGATTCGATCGACAAACGACACCGCGGCGTCCCTTCAATGGAGCGTTCCTAGCCGGCGCGATCCCAGCGCCGCACGACAATATAATTCGGCCGCCCAATGGGCTGCGGTCCAGTTCGCGCCGCGCCGTCGGAATGGTCAACCGCGCCTACCCGATGTATCCACGAATCGATTCAAAACGGGGAAAACGGGCGATTTAGGAAGAGCGTCGGCGAACGGCGAAGAGGACAGCGGGCAAGTAGCGGGCGTCGTGCACTTCGTCGCTAACTGCGGCGGGCGTACTGCCGGCCCCGGCCGTTTCCGTTGCCGTTACCGCTCGGTTTCGGGGGTGCGGAGAGCAGCTTGACGTTGCCGGGGCCGAGGAGATCGTCGACGCGCGTGCGGAGTTCTGGATTGAGGTCGACGCGGAGGCGTTCGCTTTTGAGATAGACCTTCGCCCCATCGGCCAGCCACAACGCCAGCTGCACTTCACAATCGCCGGGATAGCCGCGGAGGACTTCGTAGAGTTGGTCGAGCCGTTCCTGGCCGTGCGTGGCTTCCTGTACGCGGATCATCATGCCGCGGGTGTAGCGTTTGGCCAATTCGTCGAGCGGGATCAGCTCGTTGACGATCAGGTTGACTTCTTCGCTGCCGGGGCGGCGGTCGATCGCACCGCGAATCGCGAGGATTGCGTCGGCCTGGGCGAGGTGGCCGCTGTTGGCAAATTCCTCTGGCCAAACGATCGAGCGGACCATGCCGTCCATGTCTTCGAGATCGAACATGACGTAGCGAGTGTTGGTCGTGCCGGGGCGAGGGTTCTTGGTGTTGGAAAACTTGAGCGAAGCCAGCATGCCGCCGACGAGAACTTCCGCGCGGTGCGGCAGGTCGGCTAGCTGCGCCGTCGTGTGCGTGCAATACGTCTTGAACATCGCCTGATACTCGGCCAGCGGATGGCTCGTGAGGTAATAGCCGAGCACTTCCTTTTCGTAGCTAAGCTTCTCACGCTCTTCCCACTCCGGCAAGTCGGGCAGCGCGGCTGCCGCGGTCGTTTGCTCGTCCTCGATGTCGTCGAACAATCCTTTTTGGCCCGCCCGCCGATCTGCCTGCGCGGAAGCGCCGCTCTGCATCGCTTTTTCGACGACGGCCATGACCTGCGCTCGCCGTGCGCCGAATGAATCCATCGCGCCGGCCTTGACGAGCGATTCAATCGCGCCGCTGGAGACTTGCTGCGCGTCGACCCGCTGGCAAAAGTCGAACACATCCGTGAATGGGCCTTCCGCAGCGCGGGCGGCGGCGATCGCCTGTGCCGCGCCTTCGCCACAACCCTTGATCGCGGTCAGCGCGAACGGAATCTTGCCGTCGCGGACGGCGAACTCGGCTTCGCTCGAGTTGACGTCCGGCGGGATGACTTCGATCTCCATCCGCCGGCAATCTTCGAGATGTTCGACCAGCGAATCTTTCTTCTTGAAGTTCCGCCCAGTGATGTCGCCGCTCAGCAGCGCCGCCATGAACTCGACCGGATAGTGTGCCTTGAGATACGCGGTTTGATAGGCGATCAGCGCGTACGCCGTGGAATGACTCTTATTGAAGCCGTAGCCCGCGAATTTCTCGATCATGCCGAACAATTCAACCGCGCCGTTCTTCGACAAGCCTTTTTCGGTCGAACCGGCGATGAATTGTTCGCGGTACTTGGCGATGATTTCCAGCTTCTTCTTGCTGATCGCCTTGATGCACTTGTAGGCGTCGGCAAGATCGATCCCGCCAAGCTTGTTGAGAATCCGCATCACCTGCTCTTGATAGACCATCACGCCGTGGGTCTCTTCGAGCACGTCCTTCATCACCGGATGCGGATATTCCGGCTCGCGGCGGCCGTGCTTGCACTCGACGTACTGGTCGACCATGCCCCCTTCGAGCGGACCGGGGCGATAGAGGGCGTTCGTGGCGATGATGTCGTGAAATCGGTCGGGCTTCATCCGCGTGAGTAAGTCGCGAATGCCGCCGCTTTCGAGCTGGAACACGCCTTTGGTCTCGCCGCGACACAAGAGCGCATAAGTCGGCGCGTCTTCGAGCGGGAACTTGAGCGGGTCAATCGTCTCGCCACGCGATTGCTTGATTAGCTCGACCGTCTTGGCGAGCACCGTCAAGTTCTTCAGACCCAGGAAGTCCATTTTCAGTAGGCCGGCCTTTTCAACGTCGCCCATCGCCCATTGCGTGATGACGTCCTGTTTGCCCGAAACGCGCCCCAGCGGCACGTACTCGACCAGCGGCCGATCGGCGATCACCACGGCCGCGGCGTGCGTGCCGACATTCCGCGCCAGGCCCTCGATCTTCTTGGCCAGCGTGAGAACTTCGCGGACTTCGCTATTCGTTTCGTTTGCCTGCTTGAGCTCGGCGCTCTGCTCGATGGCGTCGGCCAGCTTAATGCCCAGCGAATCGGGCACCATGGCCACGATCTTGTCCACTTGGGCCAGCGGCATATTGAGGGCGCGGCCGACATCGCGAATCGCCGCCCGAGCGGCAAGCGTGCCGAACGTGCCAATCTGCGCCACGTTCGCTTCGCCGTACTTATCCTTAACGTATTGAATGCATTCCGCCCGACGGTCCTTGCAAAAGTCGATGTCGATATCCGGCGCTTCCTCGCGCGAAAGATCGAGGAACCGCTCGAACAGCAGATCGTACTTGAGCGGGCAAACGTGGCTCATGTACAGCGCATAGCATACGAGCGCGCCGACGCCGGAACCGCGGGCCGTCGCCGGGATATCGCGGCTCCGCGCGTAGCGGACGAAATCCCACACGATCAAGAAGTAGTTCGGAAAACCGAGCTTGTTGATCACGAACAACTCGCGTTCCAGCCGCTCCATCGCAACCGGGGCCAGTTCGCCGCCGGGCAGCATTTCCTCGTTCCCGGCATAACGTTCTTTCAGACCTTCAATGCACAACTCGCGCAGGTAGTCGGCCGGCGTCTTCTCATCCGGCGGCGTGTAGACCGGAAAATAACGCTGCTTGAGATCGAGCTCGATGTCGACTGAGTCGGCAATCTGCTGGCTGCGTGCGACGG
Organism: Planctomycetota bacterium; assembly: GCA_029259895.1. GTDB lineage: Bacteria > Planctomycetota > Planctomycetia > Pirellulales > PLA5 > PLA5. The sequence goes on along the minus strand of JAJDEG010000555.1, from coordinate 9,381 downwards.
CATCCTCGTAATCCGGAAATGCCGCGTACATATCCTCTGGTTCGCGGAGGAAGAACTGATCGCCCTCCATCTTCATGCGGTTCGTGTCGGTGCGAAACCGGCCGGTGTTGATGCACAGCATCACGTCTTGGGCTTCCGCATCTTCGCGGTTGACGTAATGGGCGTCGCTGGTGGCCACCAGCGGCAATCCCATCCGCCGGGCGACCTCGACCGCTCCATCCATCGCCAACCGCTGCACGTCCAGCCCGTTGTTCTGAATCTCGACGAAGTACCGATCGCCGAACGTACGGTGAAACCAGGCGGCGGTTTCCATCGCCTCGGCAAGATTGGCTTCGGCATCGCCACCTTTGAGCAGGCGGCGGCTGAACTCGCCGCTCACACAGCCCGACAGGCAAATGATCCCTTCGCTGTGATCCGCCAGCAATTCCTTGTCAATCCGCGGCTTGAAATAGAACCCTTCGAGGAAAGCCGACGACGCCATCTTGATGAGATTGCGAAAACCCGTGCGATTCTGGGCCAGCAGCGTCAGGTGATAGCTGGCCTCTTTCATGCTGCCCGCTTCACGCTCGAAGCGGCTGGCCGGGGCGATGTACGCCTCGTAGCCGACGATCGGATTGATGCCGGCCTTCTTGGCCTTTTGATAGAACTCCAGCGCGCCGTAAAGATTGCCGTGGTCGGTCAGCGCCAAGGCGTTCATGCCGGTGGCTTTCGCCTTGGCGACGAGCCGATCGATCGAACTGGCCCCGTCGAGCAGGCTGTAGTGGCTATGGCAATGCAGGTGAACGAACGAGCGAGCGCTCATGGCGATACGATCCGTCGCGAGAAAGGTTCCTTAAAGGCGAAACGCGGCTCGCCGTAGTTTAAGTGAATCGCCAAGCTTCGGCCAGAAGCGTGAAAGCACTTCGCGGGATTCGCGTGCGAGCTACCCGTCGTCTTCTGCCGCGGCGAGCTGCGCAGTCGCAGCGCCACCGGTTCCGTTGGTGGGAAACTGGGTGCGCGTTTTCGCGTCGGCGAGCGTCGCTTCGAGCAGCTTCTCCTGGCAGCGGTAAGCGGACTCGTCCTTCGCGGGCACGACCCTTTCGTATGTGCCGTCGCTACGAAGTGTGCGAGAGCGGCAGTTGTCCCACTGGTAGGCCGGAAATATCTCGGTGAGGACTCGCTTGCGCAATGCGGAAGACTCGATCGGGAACATCACCTCGACGCGGCGATAAAAATTTCGCGGCATCCAATCGGCGCTGGAGAAAAACACCTGGCAGTCGTCGTCCGGGCCGAAAACGAAGATGCGACTGTGCTCGAGAAAACGATCGACAATCGAGTAGACCTTGATGGTTTCGGAAATGCCAGGCAAACCGGGCCGCAGGCAGCAGATGCCGCGAACGATCAACTCGATAGGGACACCCGCTTGGCTGGCGCGGTAGAGGGCCTCTACGACGCGGTAGTCGACGAGCGCATTGAACTTGGCGAGAATTCGCGACGGTTTGCCCTTCGAGGCGAGCTTGGCCTGCTCTTCGATGAGCTCGATCGTACGATTTTGCAAATCGTTCGGTGCGACGATGAGCTTTCGCCACTTATGACCTTGCGAATAGCCGGTGAGCAAATTGAACAGCGCCGAAACGTCCTCGCCAATGTCAGGATCGGCGGTGAACAACCCCACGTCCGTATAGACCAGCGCCGTCGCCGGATTGTAATTGCCCGTGCCAAGATGGACGTATCGGCGAACGCCGTCCCCTTCCTGCCGCACCACGAGCGAGACTTTGCTGTGCGTTTTGAGGTCCATGAAGCCGTAGACGACGTGCACGCCGGATCGTTCGAGCTGGCGGGCCCAGGTCACGTTGGCGGCTTCGTCGAAGCGGGCTTGTAGCTCGACCAGCGCCGTGACGTGCTTGCCGTTTTCCGCGCCTTGCATCAACGCCCGAATGATCGGCGAATCGCCGCTCGTGCGGTACAGCGTCTGCTTGATGGCGAGCACTTTCGGGTCGTCGGCCGCACGACTGACGAACTCGACGACCGGCGAGAACGAGTCGTAAGGATGGTGCAGCAGGATATCGCGGCGAGCGATGGCGGCGAACAGATCTTCGCCGTGCCTGCGCAAGCCGCGCGGCGTTTGCGGCACGAACGGCTTGTCGCGCAGATCCTCACGATTGGGCAACTTCAACAGCGACATCAGCGATGTCAGGTCGAGCGGGCCGGGAATGGAATAGACTTCGCTATAGGCTTGCGTGCCGCGACCGGCGTCGGTTTGCAATTCCTCCTGTTCGACGATCCGCTCGACGATGGCTTCATCGGCCCCGGCTGCGATCTCCAATCGAACGGCGTCCGCGCGGCGTCTCGCGCGCAGCCGCTCTTCGATCATGCGCAGCATGTCGTCCGACTCTTGGTCGATGATCTGCAGATCGCTGTCGCGCGTTACGCGGAACGGCGCAGAGGCCTCGACGTCGAAACCGCCGAACAGTTCCGGCAGCCGCGAAGCGATGACGTCTTCGAGCCACACGAAGTGCTGCTCGCCCTCATGCTCGACCGGGACGAGACGCGGCAACACCTGCGGCAGTTGCACGACGGCGAATAGCCGCTTCGGCCCCAGGCCGCTCCGCCGCCGCAACAGCAGGCCAAGGTAGAGAGCCCGGTTGTGATACCGCGGTCGCGGATGGCTGGGATCGACCACCATCGGCGTGAGGATCGGGAACGCTTTCTCCTGAAAGAACGTGCCGATCTCTTTCGCCTGCGATTTGCTCAGATCGTCCATCGACACGATGCGGATGCCGTGCTCGGCCAACTGCGGCACGATACCCTCGGCGAAACACTCGTATTGCGCCGCGATCAGCTCGCGCGTCCGCACGCCGATCTGCTCGAGCTGCGTTACGGCTCTCATGCCGTCGGCGTTGTAATCCTGTGGCACGCTCTCATCGAACGCCTGCTCGTTGAGGCCCGCCACGCGGACCATAAAAAACTCGTCGAGGTTCGAACTGAAGATCGCCAGAAACTTCAGCCGCTCGAGCAGCGGCGTCGACGCATCCTCGGCCTCTTCGAGAACGCGGGCGTTGAACTCGAGCCAACTCAGTTCGCGATTGATGAACGTATCGCTGGGAAAGGTCTGGGCCATGACGGTCGTGCGAAATCGTGGGAAGTCGATGTTAGGAAGTTTTGGCCGTGGCGTTCGGCGACGCGACGGCGGTAGCGCGGCGTGCTGTTTTAGTGTACCTTTTCGTAGTCGTCGTTGCCTCGATCGTAGCTTCGCCGGCCGAGTTACCCAAACCCGTGTGCGGAAATGCGCGGTGAAATCACGAGACGCTAACAATTCGCTCGTTTCTGGGCTTTCGCCGGGCCGCATGGCGACGCTTGCCTGCCTGCTCGAAGCGTCCGCCCCCAAGCCGGGAAACGTCCATCGCGGGGCCGATTTCGAGGACTTAACGTTCGTCGATCTGGCGACGAGCGCCGTGGCGATTGGTTCGGCGATCGATGGTGCGTTGGGCGGACCTTCGGCGGAACGGCGATTGGGGCGAATGGTGCTGGCGGCCGTCGACGGGATGAATGCCGTTTGCGACCGCAACGCCTACCTCGGCACGATTCTGCTCGTCGCGCCGTTGGCGCTCGTGCCCGACGGCGTCGAGTTGGCGGACGGTGTCGCAGACGTATTGGCCGGCCTCGACGCCGCCGACGCCACGAACGTTTATGAAGCGATTCGGCTTGCCCGACCCGGCGGATTGGGCCAGACCGAGGAACACGACGTGAGCGGATCGGCCCCGAACGACTTGCTTGCCGCGATGCGAGCCGCGGCCGATCGCGATCTTGTGGCAAGGCAGTACGCCAACAAGTATGCCGAGGTGTTGGGCGAAATCTCGCCGTGTATTGCCGATGCGCGAAGCGCCGGCATGTCGACGACGTTCGCTATCATCCACGCCCATGTGACGACGATCGCCCGGCACGGCGATAGTCTCATCGCGCGAAAGTGCGGACAAAAAGTGTCCGAGGCGGCGGCCGCGAGAGCGAATCGAGTCCTCGACGCCGGCGATCCGAACTCGGAGACCTATTTCGCGGAGCTCGCCGATTTCGATTTCTGGCTCCGCGGCGACGGCCATCGCCGCAATCCCGGCACGACGGCGGACCTCATCGCCGCTGCGTTGTTCGTTTTGCTGCGGGAAGGTCGGTTGCCGCCACCGTGGCGCTGAGAAACCGTGGCGTTCAAAACCGTGACGCTGAACAACCGATATAGCCCTAACGCCTTCGCGCCGGCAAGGCAATGCCGATCACCAAGCGCGACGGCCAAGTCAACGTCGACCGTTGCGACCGTGCATTTTGCGGCCAAGCTCCGACCAAACCGCGCGGCCTGCCGATAGGCGAACATACGCGACTGAACGCAAACATTGTGGGCGAATATTACGTTTTTGCATAATCAAAATTGTTGTTTTTGGCGATAAAAACATTGCCCAGCGAGTTCCGCGCGCTGCGGTTCACGGGCGAAGAAAAACAGACCGAGGAGGGGCGCGATGAAGTTCGATCTCAGAATCCCGTTCGGACGCACGCTGGCGTTGGCCGTCGTCGCTGGCATGCCCTGCGACGTGTCTCTTTTCGCGCAGACCGATTCCGGCGGTGCTCGATTCGCCTCCTGCGTTCGCGGCACATGCTTCGATCCGTGCCCCAAAGCCTGTGACGAGGAGGAAGACGACGAAGACGACGAGAAATGCTGTTATGGGCCAGAATTCTGCCAACCGCGCATGACGTTGCTCCAGTGGAGTTACGGCACGAGCTTCTCCGGTGGACCGGACCTCGACGATTCGCTCGTGACGGACCGGCCCGACTTCACCGAGTCGAGCACGACCGTCGGCCTCGGCGTAACGCAACTCGAATTCGGCTGGAGCTACACCTACGACAACGACGGCACGGCGGCGACCCGGTCGCATTCCTATCCCGAGGCGCTGATCCGCTACGGTGCGCTCGCCGAATGGCTGGAATTGCGATTCGGCTGGAATTACGCCAACGAACGAGCGGCCGGCGTGCAAACATCCGGCAGCGAAGACCTGTACCTCGGTGCGAAGATCGGACTCACGCCGCAGGAAGGTATCTTGCCCTCGATGGCCATCATTCCGCAGATGACCGTGCCGACGGGTTCCCGCGCCTTCACGGCCGACGAGGTTCTGCCGGGCCTCAACTGGGTTTACGGCTGGGACATCAACGATTTCATGTCGATGGCCGGCGGCACGCAGTTCAATCGGTCCATCGACGAAACGACGAGCAACGCCTATACCGAATGGGCACAGTCGTGGTCGATCGGTTATTCGCTGACCGATCGCATCGGCGCGTTCACCGAATGGTACGCCGTCTTTCCCCACGGAGCGGACACCGCCAACACGGAGCACTATTTCGACGGCGGCTTTACCTTCGGAATCAACGACGACGTTCAATGGGACGTCTTCGCCGGCGTCGGACTTAACGACGCGGCCGACGATTACTTCGTCGGCACGGGCTTGGCAATACGCTTCAAGTAAGGCGCGGCGGGAGGGCGTATGAAAACGGCGTTCAACTCGACGCGGGACGGAATCATCCTTCCGTCCTAGTCGGACAGAGCCGAAAGCGAGATCGAACGATGGCGGCACTCGTGCCCAACGACGCGCGACAACTCGGACTCGACGGCACGAAATCGGTCGTGCGCAAGCTACTTGCGGCAAGACTTAATGTGCCTGCGACGGTCGATGCAATTCCCGACGACGCTCCGCTGTTTTCCGTCGGCGTCGGGCTGTCCTCGATGGAAGGCATGGAATTGCTCGTCGAACTAGAGCAGGCGTTCGATGTTCGCATCAAAGACGTCGACTGGTGGGTCTACGAATCGCCGACATTGACGAACGTGGCCCAATACCTGATCGAGCTAACGGCCCAAGGGCGGGCGACGTAACCGCCCGCTCCGCCGGTCGGTTACAGGTTCCAGGCGTCGACCTTAGTGCGAAACGTGCTCCATTCGCTTGGCGGCTTGGCGAGCGGTTCCGCCGAGTCGAGATCGGCCAATCGATCCGTCGCACGCCGCAGCCGCTCTGCGAGTCCACTAATGGCATTGAAAGCGAGTTTGAACGCGGACGCGCACTGTTCCGTCACAAGCTTCTCGTAGTCACCGCGGCCGATCCGCAGCAGTTTCATCGGCGTCTTCGCCCGCACGCTCGCCGAGTGCGGTGCGGGATGAAAGAACGACATTTCGCCGAAGTGCTGGTTCGATCGCAATTCGGAAAGCACGACCTGACGGCCCGTCTGGTCCGATTCCTTGACGATTTCGCACGTCCCGTCGATCACGATCCACAAGTTGGAACTCTGCTCGTCCTCGGCCAGCACAATTTGGCCGGGCTGGAAATCGAGCGACTCGGCGATGGATAGCAATTGCTCTGCTTCTTCGTCGGTGAAATTCGCCAGCAGCGGGACCGCGAGCAGACGCTTACACGACACGGTGGCGTTCGTCATCGAATTCCTCCCAGCACGGTGGCCCGGCCGACACGGCCGATGCCAATGATGTAGGCGGCGGTGCGTAAGCTCACGCCGCGCTCTTGCGACAATTCCCAGACCCGCTCAAAACTTTCCGACATCACTCGGTCGAGCTCTTGGCGGACGCGGCTGATGCCCCAGTTATAGTGCTGCCGGTTCTGCACCCACTCGAAATAGCTCACCGTCACGCCGCCCGCATTGGCGAGAATATCCGGCAGAACGAGCGTTTCACGATCGTGAAGCATCGCGTCCGCGCCGGGTGTGATCGGGCCGTTGGCCGCTTCGATGATGATCGGTGCCTTGATGCGCGGGGCGTTTTCCTCCGTAATCACGCCGCCCAGCGCCGCCGGAATCAACACGTCGACGTCGGCTTCAAGCAGCTCGGCGTTCGTGATCTTTTCGGTTGCGGCAAGTCCTTCCAAAACGCCGCGATTCTCCCGCGCGTGCCGCAACGCCGCGGAGATGTCGATCCCCTCCGCGCGAAAGTACGCGCCGCTGATATCGCTGATCGCAACGACCTTGAAGTCCGACTCGGCCAAAAACGCCGCGGCGAACGAGCCGACATTGCCGAATCCCTGAATCGCGACCCGCGTCTTGGCCGGCTTGCGGCCCAATCGCGAGATGAGTTTGAAAGCCAGAATGCCGACGCCGCGGCCCGTTGCCTCCTCGCGTCCCTCGGCCCCGTGAAGCTCGACCGGTTTACCGGTGACGCAGGCCGGGCTGTAGCCGTGATACTTTTCGTACTGGTTCAAGAACCACGCCATTTCCTGCGCGCCGGTGCCCATGTCCGGGGCGGGAATGTCCGTGTCGGGTCCGATTACATCGTGAATCTGATCGACGAACTTGCGCGTGATCAATTCCAGTTCGCGCGGGCTATGCGTCCGGGGGTCGATGGCAACACCGCCCTTGGCGCCGCCGTAGGGGATGTTCACGACGGCCGTTTTCCAGGTCATCAGCGTGGCCAGTGCGCGAACTTCATCCAGATCGACCGCCGGGTGATAGCGCAATCCGCCCTTCATTGGCCCGCGAGCGTCGTCGTGCTGCACACGATAGCCGACGAAGGTGGCGATTTCGCCGTTGTCGAGTTCGACGGGTATCTGGACCTGTATTTCGCGGCTCGAAATCGACAGCAGCCGGCGCATATTGTCCGACAGGTCCATCAAGTCGGCCGCGCGATTGAAGTAGATTTGCGTCGCTTCGTAGGCTTTCATGCCCCGTTCTCCGCCGTTGAGCGTTGCCAAGGAATCATATCTTGCCGTTCGCGATTCTCAAGGTTAGGGAATACATTCATCCATTTGGGTGGTGTTTCGAGGGCGAAAACCGCCGGCATATCATGGCTGCCGTGAAATCTGCCGATACTGAAATTGACGACTTGTCAAAAAATGACCTCCCGCCTAGAATCTTGGTATGGCCGTCCTCACACGCAAACAACGCGAAGTCCGCGACCGCGAGTCACGCATTCTCGACGTCGCTTGCGAAATGCTCATCGAGCATGGCTATCACGGCCTGAGTATGGACCGCATCGCCGAGGTGCTCGAATACTCGAAGGGGACAATGTACCAGCATTTCTCCTGCAAGGAGGAGATCATTCTGGCGCTCGCGAATGCCTCGCTCACGGATCGCCTGGCCTTATTCCGTCGCGCGGCGGCGTTTCCGGGCCGGCCTCGCGAGCGAATCGTTGCCGTCGGCGTTGCTAGCGAATTCTTCGTTCGGTTATACCCGCATCACTTTCGGCTAGAGCAAGTGTTGCGCCTCTCGTCGGTGTGGGAGAAGACGTCGCCGGAGCGGCGGCAGTTCATGCACCATTGCGAGTCGCAGTGCGTCGGCTGCGTTTCTGGCATCGTCCGCGACGCGATGGCCAGCGGCGACCTGACGCTTCCGGACGGGGCCACGCCGGAACAACTTGTTTTCGGTCTGTGGTCGATGAGTTTCGGCGCGCAGACGATCCTCGCCAGCAGCACGTCGCTCGTCGATATCGGCATCGGCGAGCCGCACCGGGCGTTGGCCCTGAATCAGGCCCGGTTGCTCGACGGATACCATTGGCGACCGCTGTCGACCGAATTCGACTACGAAGTGACGGCCGAGCGCATCGCAACCGAGTGGTCGGCCGACGAGACGAAGCCAGCCGACTCCCAAATAACCTCAGGCGACTCAACTAAGACAATCCTGTCAACAAAACCAACATCGGCCAGCGCAACATGAAGTTGCGAGAAAGCGAAACGCAGTTACGTCGATGAGCGCGAAACGCCCCAAACACCGTAAATACGCGCAGTCGCATAGATCGTCTCTTTTTTTACCCCGTCGTGACGAAACGTCAATTTTTGACGACGGGTAACCTTTCGCGTCTCCCATGCGGACCAGGACCATGAGCTGGCTAGCACTAAAAATGCTCACCGGAGACAGGGCCAAATTCGTCGGCCTCATCTTCGGCGTTGCCTTCTCCACGCTGCTCATGGCCCAACAGGTCTCCGTGTTCGTCGGCATCGTCAAGCGTTCGGCCAGCCAGATTTACGACGTCCGCGACGCCGACATCTGGGTCATGGACGACAAGGTCCGCTTCATCGACGAAGCGCCGGGCCTGCCGGATACGGACCTGCTCCGCGTTCGCGGCGTCGAAGGCGTCGAGTGGGCCGTCAAGTTCTATAAGGGCCAGGTCCGCGCCCGATTGGCGGACGGCAATTTTCGCAACGTCGTTCTCCACGGCCTCGACGACGCCAGCCTCGTCGGCGCGCCGGTCGAATTCGTCGCCGGCTCGCTCGCCGATCTGCGGCGACCCAGCGCCGTGCTGGTCGACGAGAACGGCTACCACTACATGTGGCCCGGCGAACCGATCCGCATCGGCCGTGAATTCGAGATGAACGAGCGCCGCGCGGTGCTGGTCGGCGTCTGCAAAGTTTCCGCGCCATTCACGACGCTGCC
>JAJDEG010000554.1 GCA_029259895.1 Planctomycetota bacterium | reverse complement strand
ATACTTCTCCAAAAGCAGCGGCGACGTCGACAGCACATCGCCGATGTTGTCGAAACCGTAGCCAGCGTCGTCGACGGGGAAATCGTCGGCAGCGCGGAACTCGACGCCGACGAGATCGCGGATCGTGTTCGTGTATTCCGTACGGTTGAGCCGGCGAATTGTTACGCGGCCCGGATCGCGCGGCCCTTCACAGTCGATCTTTAGCACGTCGCGGTCGATCCAGGCGACGATTCTTTTGACTTGGTCTTCGGCCGGCCGCTCTTCGTCTTCCGGTGGCATCTTGCCTGTGCGGAGGACGCTTTGCACTTTGTGCCACAGGTCGGCCTTGCTTGCTGCCGACGCTGTGTCCTTGAACTGGCCGAGGGAGATCATTCCTTCGGGCTCGTCGCCATCGTGGCAATCGAGGCAGTGCTTTGCCAGGAAGGGTTTTACTTGGGCGTCGAAGAACTCGTCGGCCCGGGCTTTATCGCCGACCGCAAAGAGCACTAGCCCAACGAACAGGGCGGCGGCCCATGCCGCCTGCGCAGCACGAATGGTATCTCGACCTAGATTTCGAGCCGACTGCATGGCGATCACGCGTGGGGAATCGAGGTAGGCGGGAGCCATCACCCACGGCCACCGACGATGGATCGCGGCGGCACAAGGCTCGGCATGTCCCTCGATCGAGGAAGGATCAACTTCGCCTTATTAGATCAGCCCAACGGCGAAAAGTCAATCAAAAACGCATCCGCTAAGACGCTCGCCGGAGGGGATCGCCTCGCGTGAAACGATAACGAAAGGCGATACGTCTCGCGTTACTTGGTCGCCGTCGATCCGGCGATCGGCAGGCGTCCGATCAGCGTTTCGCCGTCGCGAACGATGTAGAACTTCACGGGCACGATCTGGTCGATCTCCGGGCGGTTGAGAATGTATTCGACGTTGTCGATCGAGATCGTTTCCCAGACGTGCATGCCGACGAGAATGTCGCCTTGGCGAATGCCTTGCTTGCGGGCCGGACCGTCGTCCTTTACGGCGACGACTTTCAGCCCGCCGCGATACTTGTTGAGTTGGTCGCGAAGCTCGCGGGTGCTGATGGCGGCCAGTTTCATGCCGAGCGTATCCCAGACGCGCTCGTCCGGTCCGACCGTGCCGCGGCCCATCGCCGCCAGCACGAGGCTGAGCTTGACAGATTTGCCGTCGCGCTGGACCACGACGGGCACTTCCTCGCCGGCCTTACGACCGAGCAACGCCCGCTCGATATCGAGCGGCCGCTCGACCGCCAGATCGCCGAGGGAGGTGATGACGTCGCCGGGCTTGAGGTCGCCGCTGGCCGCCGGGCTGGAATCGGCCACTTTGTCGATGACCAGCCGATGCTTGCCATCCTTCTCGACGGTTTTACCGACGACGCCGTGCCAGTTGCGATCGATTCGCTCGATGCTCATCAGCCGCGCGGCGACGGCCATTGCGTTGTCGACCGGTATGGCAAAACCGATTCCCTGCGCGCCGGCCCGCACGGCGACGTTGATGCCGATCATTTCGCCGTCGACGTTGAGCAGTGGGCCGCCGGAATTACCGGGATTGATGCTGGCGTCGGTCTGAATGAGGTCTTCGTATTGTTGCTCGTCGCTCACCTGCACGGTTCGATGCAGCGCGCTAATGATGCCGCGGGTGACGGTGTGTTCGTAGCCGTATGCATTGCCCATCGCCACAACGGGTTCGGCGATCATCAGGTCGCTCGACGTGCCGGTCGTGATGACGGTAAACTTCTCTTCGCGATCGATCTTAATCAGGGCGAGGTCCGTCTTGGGATCGGTCGAAACGACCCGCGCGATCTGCTTCGTCCCGTCGTGGAGCGTGACTTCGATTTTCCGAACGCCTTCGACGACGTGGTTGTTCGTGATGATGTAGCCGCGCGAGTCGATCACGACGCCGGTGCCCATACCGTTGACTTCGCGGGCCGCGGCTCCGTCTTCACGGACGGTTTTTTGCCCGCGCAGATTGACGACGCTGGGGCGGGCCCGCTCGACGGCGCGGACCATTTCCGTGCGACGCAATTCCGAAGCTTCCGCCCGCGGGCAGCCAATCGGCGCTGGCGCGATGGCCGCGGAGAAGAGAGCAACCGTGGCCAACGCGAGCGAAGTCCACAAACGACACAGCCGAGGACGCAGCGTCATGGGCGGGGGGTTCCGGCGGGCTAGTGGAGGTGGGTCGCGATGGGCCGGCACGTCGCGGCGCGGCCCGATCGCCGACCGCCGAAGCGTGCGTCCTACGGTCACTAGCATCGGACCTGCATTCCGGGACGCTTTACCGCCGCCCTCCACCGCCGGAACAACTTACCCACTTTCCGACGTAATTCCGCGAACGAGGTAAACTTTGCCGATACGGCAGCAAAGCGCGGCGCCGGACGCGCCGGTGAGGGATGGCCCAATGACACCGGCCAACGAACCGGCTAAAACCATAGCAACGAGGCTGAATTCGGCTTTCCGCCAGCCTCCCGCCTCTAGCTTGAAGCTTGCGCCATGTCTTTCCGCATCGGTTCTCACACCCTCGCTAGCCGCCTGATCGTGGGCACGGGCAAATACGCTACGCTCGATTTGATGGCCCAGTCGCTGGACCTGTCGGGCACCGATTGCATTACCGTTGCCGTCCGCCGCGAACGGTTGTTCGACCGCGAGGGGCGCAACTTGCTCGATCACGTCGACACCAAGCGGTACACGCTGTTGCCGAACACGGCCGGCTGCTTCAATGCCCAGGACGCGATTCGCACGGCCCGCCTTGGCCGCGAGATTCTCACGGAGTTGGGCAATGCTGGGGCGGACTGGGTGAAGTTGGAAGTGCTGGCCGATCAAAAGACGCTGCTGCCAGACCCCGTTGCCACACTTGAAGCGACGGAAAAGCTCGTCGCCGAAGGTTTCTCCGTGCTCTGCTACTCGACGGACGATCCGATCATCGCCCGGCGGTTGAAACAGGCTGGGGCCACGAGCGTGATGCCGGCCGGCAGCCCAATCGGCTCCGGCCAAGGCGTGCTCAACCCGAACAACATCCGTATTTGCCTCGAATACCTCAAGGACGGCGATCCCGAGTATCCGGTGATCGTCGACGCCGGTGTCGGCACGGCGAGCGACGTGACGATTGCGATGGAGCTTGGCGTGGACGGAGTGTTGCTCAACACGGGTATCGCCCACGCTCGCGACCCGCTGGCGATGGCCACGGCGATGAGACAGGCCTGCGAAGCGGGGCGGCTGGCTTACCTTGCGGGGCGGATTCCCAAGAAGCTCTACGCGACGGCGAGCAGCCCGGAGGAAGGCACGATCGGGGCGCGGCCGGCGTGACCTATTGTCGCGAGAGAACTTGTCACGATAGAACGAGACGGGTGCCGAATCGGTTACAACGCCGCTCTCGCATTGCGGACCAGCGCGGCGCTTTGCCGTCGCACTGCGTGTGCGGCGCAGCGATGGATGCGGCGACGGACGCAACAATGGGCGTGGCGCTACATTCGTGTGATCGTTTCGTGGAGGTTGAGTATCACTCGCGCGACGCTCGTCCAGGCGGCCAGCTCTGCTCGATCGAGGTCGGTGGGTGGCGGCTTGGCACCGACGGATAGTAGGGCGGCCGCTGCCTTATCGTCGGCGCGATATTCGGCCAGGTGTTTCTCGTAGAGTGCCGCGAGTAACTTCGCCTCGGCATCGCGAATCGCGCGGGCCGTGGCTCGGCGAAACGCCCAATCGAGTCGTTCGTCGATCGACTTGCCGCCGCGACGCATCATGGTCTCCGCCAGCGCGCGGGCCGCTTCGACGTACGACGGATCGTTCAGCAGCACCAGCGATTGCAGCGGTGTGTTCGACCTTGGTCGATCGGCGGCGCACTCTTCGCGGCTGGGGGCGTCGAACGCCAGCAGGGCCGGGTGCAAGTACTGCCGTTGCCAATGAACGTACAGCCCGCGGCGATAAAGCTCTTCGCCCTTGCCGTTTTGCCATTCGCGCTGCGGAAAATTCAGATACGCCCAATAGCCCGGCGGTTGATACGGTTTGACGCTTGGCCCGCCAACATGCTCGACGAGCAGCCCGCTGATCGCCAGGGCGTTGTCGCGGACGAGTTCGGCATCGAGGCGAAAGCGACTTTGCCGGGCCAAAAAGCGGTTGTAGGGGTCGATCTCGCGCAGTTGGGCCGCGGTGGCAGACGACTGGCGATACGTGCCCGACATGACGATCAGCTTGACGGTCCGCTTGATGTCCCAGCCGGAGTCGATGAACTCGTCGGCGAGCCAATCGAGCAGTTGCGGATGGGTTGGCCATTCGCCCTGCGCGCCGACGTCGTCGAGCTTTCGCGACAGGCCTGCGCCGAAGTAGAGCTTCCACAATCGATTGACGAAGACGCGGGCCGTGAGCGGGTTCTCCGGCGAAACGAGCCAGCGGGCCAAGTCCAGCCGCGTGAGTCGGCCTTCTTTCGTCGTCGGTTGCGGCAAGAACGCGGGCACGCCCGGCGTTACTTCCTCGCCGCTGTCGTCCATCCAGTTGCCGCGTGGCAAAATGCGGACCATGCGCGGCTCGACTGCTACCGTGGCGAGCGCGACGGGCAGCGACGCTTCAAACGCCGCCTTCTCCGATTCGGTCAGCTTAAGTTGCGAGCGAATGGTTTCGAGTTGCGGCGCGATGGAGCGATAGTATTCCGCCAGTGCATCGCGCTGCTTTTCGTTGCGCGTATCGGCCGCGACGGCGAGAATTGTCGCAATCTCTGCGGGCAGCCCGCCGCCGGCGCGGATCGGACGCCGCGCAGTTGTCGCCGAAATACGGAAGCGGCCGATAGTGTGTTGCTTCGACGGTTCGTAGTTTTGCAGCAGCTCGACGATGAGCGTCGTTCCCTCGCCGCCTGCGATGTCGGACTTGGCTTCGAACACAGCCTCGTGCGCCTGGCCAAACTTGGGCATGACGGCCCAGCCGGCCTTGTGCCCCTTGGCGTCGGCGTCGATTACGCCGGCGATGGTGAATACTTCGCCGCCATTCACCGGCAGGCCGAAGTCCTTCTGCGCGAATGTTGCCGTCGCACCGGAGATGGCGACGGGCTGTGCGTCGCCGGGCCCACTTTGCTTGAGGGTGGCGACGAACTCGGTAAGCACGAAATTGCCGTTTGACGCGCGGCCCGGTCCCTTTGCCGGCAGCGAATCGTCGGCCAGAACTTCCAGCCGCAGCGCCGTGATGTTTGCCGGCGGATCGTCGAACGACAGCGTGTACGTGTCGGTCGGCGGGTTCTCGCCGGACGCGAGGATAGAACCATCGTCCTTGAGCGTCAGCGTCGCTCCCGCAACCGATTTGCTCTTCGTCGGCCGCAACACTTGCCACGCCACCGGCGCGTAGCGCTGTTCCCACTCGCGCTGCGCGGCGGCCAATTCCACGGCCAACTCCGCCGTCGGCGCGTCCAACGTCTTTTTCAACTCGGCGATCTTCGCCGCCAGCCGAGCAAGCTCCAACGACTGCTTCGGCGTGGGCGCTTTGATCGACGGCCCCCATTTGCCGGTCTCGTCCGCGCCGCTGTATAGTCCTTGCTCTTTGATGTCGGCGAAGAACGCCTCGAAGCGGTAGAAATCTTTCGTCGTGAACGGGTCGTACTTGTGGTCGTGGCACTCGGCGCAGCCCAGCGTCGTGCCCATCCAGGCACCGCTGGCGTTACGGACGCGCTCTGCGATGTACTTGGCCAGGTACTCTTTCGGCTGCACGCCTCCTTCGGCGCTCATCATTCCCAGGCGGTTGTAGCCGGCGGCGACTTGCTGTTCGAGCGTGGCGTCGGGCAACAGATCGCCGGCGAGTTGCTCGATCGTGAATTGGTCGAACCGCTTGTTCGCGTTTAGGGATTCGATGACGTATTGGCGGAAGGGGTAAGCGCTCACTTGCTGATCGCCGTGGTAACCGACGCTGTCGGCGTAGCGCACGAGGTCGAGCCACCACATTGCCAACCGTTCGCCAAAATGCGGCGAGTTTAGCAGACGGTCGACGACTTTTTCGTACGCCAGCGGATCGGTGTCGGCGACGAACGCCTCGACCTCCTCCGGCGTCGGCGGCAGGCCGACCAGGTCCAGGCTGAGGCGGCGAATCAGTGCGCTTCGGTCGGCTTCGTACGACGGTTGCAACCCGCCTTCGACAAGTGCGGCGAGGACGAACGCGTCGATGGGATTGCGAGCAAATGGTTCGGCGTTTTCGGCGCGCGGTTCTTTCACAATCGGCGGCGTCGGCCGCGCGATTGGTTGAAACGACCAGTGCCCTTGCCACTTCGCTCCCTGCTCGATCCATAGGCGCAGCAACTCGATGTCGCGTTGGCTGAGCGACTTGCCCGAATCGGCCGGCGGCATGCGCTCGTCGGCGTCCTTGGCCGCGATCCGCTGGAACAACAAGCTTTCGTTCGGCTTGCTGGCGGCCACGACCGCTCCGTCGTCGCCGACGTGCGTCAAACCGTCCTGCGTATCGAGGCGCAGATCCGCCTCGCGTTTGTTCTCGTCCGGCCCGTGGCAGAAATAGCAGTTGTCTGAAAGGATCGGTCGGATGTCGCGGTTGAATTCGATCTGATCCGGCAGGGGCGAGGCGGAGCCGTCGGCGGCTCGAGCGATGGGCGACAGCGAGGCGGCGAGGGCGACGGCGAGACTTATTGCCGCGACGAAGGTTGGCAATGCGCCGCCACAACAACGTAATTGGCCGGTTGACATGGGAGTTGGTTATCCGGTTAGCGGATGTTTGTGCCGGTATTGCGACGAGGGCGCCGCGAGTCGCTGCTTCGGGCAAGGATGTCGAGCAGCCCAGGATTCAGTCTAAACGTGCCTGCTACGGCGATCAACTCGGCAAGCGTCCAGTCGATTCGCTTGGCGGATTGCGCGAATTGAGTTGGACGGTATCGCCGGGCCGCGGTACCATATTTGAAAGGCCCTGTGGGCGAAGCGGGCCGCAATGCGCTGTGTCTTGGCGCGCGAGGCGAAAATGTCCGCTGTTACGACACCCGGCAAGACGCCCGGCGATGTGCCGATTAGGATTCGAGCCTACGGCCTGTTTCCGATTTCGCGGCGCGCGTACTTGATCTTGCAAACGTGCTGTTTTACGGCAGTTCTCGCGGCCATCGTTTGGCTTGCCGTTGCGCCGCCGGACACGGATGCCTATCGTAAGCTGGCCGAAACGGCACCCGTCACCGACCGGCCGCCGATCGAGGCTTTCGCCAAAGTGCTCGATCACGCGCACACGATTTTATTCGCAGTTCTCGCGCTCGGCGCGGTCGAAACCGTGTGGATGCTCTGCAAGTTCAGGGCGGCCGCAACTCGCAACGGGCGGCCGCCAGGCGATCCGGCGGCGAACGCTTAGGGTTACTTGCGTTTGGTCGTCGCGCCCGACTGCCGCCGTACTTCTTCGATGATGTTCTGCTCGGCGTCGGGGCTCCAGGGACTGAGGAATCCGTATTCCGACTGAGCGCCGATGCCTTCGTAGCCTCCCTCTTGCAAGATTCGACGCGAGGGAATGTAGGCGACGACATCGTTGGCGTAGGCGGCGACCCAGACGTTCCTGTCGGGCATTTCGGCCTTGATACGCAGAGCGTAGTCGACGACGACTTCGCCGCCGAGAATTACGATGCTTACGCCGGCCTTCTTGTCGACGTGGTTGTCGCCGAAGCGCCACGTTTGAATGGGATACGGGTAAGTCGCGGCGATTTTCTCGCCGCGGTCGAGCTTGGCGAGTAAATGCTTGGCACACGCGGCGTCGATGCGGTTCGACGAACCGGCGGTTTGTTCTAGCTCCTCGCGTGTGGGCACTTTGGCCAGCGGCAGGTCGATTTCTCGGTAATCGCAAGCGAATCCGTCGACGATTGGCGTCATGGACGTGCTTTTGCCCTGCATCGCGACGACCTCAAGCACCGCGTCGGCCATTTCTGCTCCGTATTTCTTGGCAAGCTCGACACTTCGGCGCGGCAGCGGATTTTGATCGCCGCCACAGCCGGCGACGAACATCGCCGTTGTGCCCGGCAAGCGGCGTTCGATTTCCTCCTGTGCGAAACCCGGCCAATCGCCGGACCATTCGTACGACGAGAGGACGGTGGCATGGCAGGCGTAGCCGAACACGACGGCCAGTGGCGACTTCTTGGTGTCGTCGTCCGCCGCATAAACGGCCAATACGGGGGCGTCGTGATCGACCGGACCGCGGAGGTTGCCTTGCTCGCGCAGAGCCGGCACCTGTGCTTCGGGATTGTTGCGTCGGTTGACGGCGAACTCGGCCTTGCCTCGGCCCCAGCGCAGCGAAACAGGCGCGAGTTTGTCGGCCGCTTCGTCGACGACCGCCACGAGTTTCTTTTCGAGGTCGGCCGTGTACCCGCGGATGAGGGTTTGCTGCCGCTCGTCGTAGAAGTACATCAGCCGCAGGTTTTCGCCGACGACGGGGCCCGTGTGCGTGTGGGACGTGCATAGGGCGATCTGGGCGCGGTCGAGGCTGCGCTTCTTGGCGATCTCGGCACTTACGCGTTGCGACAGGGCGCGGTCGATGCCGATCAGGTCCATGGTGACGAGCACCGCGCGATTGCCCTGGGGATCGACGAGCACGAGCGCCTTGGCCCACAGATCGGCGAGTTTCCCTTCGGCGGGGCGATCGCGTGCGCCGTAGCCGGACATCCACATCGATTGGGTCGGCGTCACGTTGACGCGTGCGACGCCGGCTTGCCAGGAGTTATTGTCGTGCGGGGTCTCGGTCCGCGATGTTCCGACGAGCGCGAAGAACAGAACGATCGGCATGCTAGCACGAAGGAACATGGCGGCTGGCTCCCGGTGAGAATTGCGACGCCGCGAGTGGCGGGGCGATTGGTGTGGGGCGGTTGGCTGTGGAGCGGAGTTGAGACCGCCGGCCATTGTGGCGCAGCGGCCCCGATGACGTCAAACGATCCGCGCGAAACTGCACTTCTCCGCGTTTTCCGGCTGTGGGATACTTTCGCCCGGCTCGTTTTGGTCGACCAATCGCACGGAGGCGGCACACGGTGGAAATCTTCTTTTCGGTCGGGGAACCGAGCGGCGACGTGCATGGCGCGAATCTGATTCGCCAGTTGAAGAAGCGTCGCGGCGACGTCAAATTTGTCGGTTACGGCGGCCCCAAGATGGC
>JAJDEG010000553.1 GCA_029259895.1 Planctomycetota bacterium | reverse complement strand
AGGGTGGGTCGAACGAAGTGAGGCCCACCAAGCGCCGCCATCGACGCGAAGAACCGGTGGGCCTCACATCGTTCGACCCACCCTACATGGACTACCGAGCGGTTGCAGCGTCGAGCTACTCGTCGAGCAGGCTGAGTGGTCGCAGTTCGCCGTCGCCTTCGGTCGGCTGAGCGAGACTGGGGACGAGGCCGTCGGCGTTGTGGATGGCTTCGCCGCGATTATCTTCAATGTCCTCGACGTGCGCGGCGGGGTTTACGGGGCCGTCACCGTAGAATTTGGTCGTTTCCTCGACGATGAGCCGCGTTTCCGTGCTTTCGCAAATCAGTTCGGCGCGGAAGACGTGATTGCCGCCTTGCGTGGCGCGGGCCGTGATCTTGCAGACGATCTCCTCGTTCGGATCGACGGCGTCGATCGTGGCGAACGTCACCTGGCCCGGCTCGATCGTGTACTTGACGCCGGTGGCCGAGATCGGTTCGATGCCCTCGGAGAAGAAGCCGACGACGTTGACCCGCTCGGCGGACTTGGTGCCGCGGTTGCGGATGCGGACTTCGTACACGGCGTCGGTGCCGACGGCGACCGGGCCGCGCGGATCGGAGACTTCGATCTTTAGGTCGGCGAGCGCTTCGACGCGGGTGGAAACTTCGGCGGCGTCGGAAAGCTGACCGGCCGCGGCGGCCGCGACTTGCAGTCGATTGGCACCGGCGGACATGAGCGTGCAGGTTAGTTCGATCGCCCTTTCGCTACCCGCGGCGAGCGTGGGAATGGTCCACACGACCTTCGTGCCGTCGGCATTGGGTTCGCCGCCGGCGGAGCATTTCTCGAACTTCGCGCCGATCGGCAGCGCGGCTTCGATGCGGACGTTTTCGGCGGTGGCATTGCCCGGATTGGCGACGCGGGCCTCGAACGTGGCTTGCGTGCCGGCGTAGTTTGCTTGCGGACCGCTGGCGACGAGTTCGATCGCGGCGCGACGGACGAGAACGTCGGCGGCGGCTTGCGAGGCGAGATCGCCATCGGCCGTGGCCTTGGCGAGGAGGTGCAGCGCGCCCGCTTCGGCGGCGTCGATCTTCAATTCGAGCGTCTTGGTCGCTCCGGCGGCAAGCGTGCCGACGGAAAGTTTGTTCATGCCGTCCTTCGACGTGGCGGACGTGCTGGTGAGGACCGTGACGTTTTCCGCGTCGCCCGTCCCGGGATTCGAGAGCGTGATGCGAAAGACTTCGCTCGCGCCGAAGAGCATTTCCTTGGGGCCATCGAGGGCGAGTTGCAGCTTCGGCTCTTGCACTTCGACGATCGTCTTGGCGACTTCGGGGACGAACGTCCATTGGACGGCCAACTGGAACGGTGTGCTCTGGCGGGGAACGATTTGAATGACGAGACGCTGCTTGGCTCCGGGGTCGAGCCGGCTAACGCGCCATTGCAGGTCGTCGCCGCCGTTCTTGGTCGCATCCTTGCCGGGGGCTTTCGCCGCGCCGGCCGTCGCTTTGGCGGTTTCGATCTCGGCCCATGCCGGCAGCTTGACAGTGACGAGCACTTCGTTGGCGGCGGCGTCGCCGCTATTTTCGAGCAATAGCTGGTACGTAGCCGGCTTGCCGATGGTCACCGTGCGGGGGCCGACTGTGCGGACGCTGAGAATCGGGCTCTTGCTGGCAAGCAAAGCCGAATCGTCCGCCGAGGTGTCGTGGGCGGTTGTCGGTGATGTTGCCGGCTTGTCCGCCGGCTTGGTCGCGTTGCCGATGCTGTCTCGCACGCTGGGGCGAAGCACGTCGCGACGGGCGACTTGCGCGGCCGGGCGCTGCGCGGCGGCGTCATCGGCAGTCGTGGTCTTTGGCGATTCGCGAGTCGTGCTGGGGGATGCGACGATGCGGTCGTCGGAATATCGGCCGGACTTGGCGGCGGGCTTCGCATCCACCGCGTTCGCCGATTCCGCGGCCGCCGATTGCGCTGCCGCATGAGGCGGCGTTGTGGGTGACGGCGTTGTGCGGGACGGCGTTGTGGGGGACGGCGACGTCGGAGAAAGGGTCGATTCGGCGCGGGCTGCCGCCTGGCCGGTGGAAGCGTCGATTGGCGCGGCCGGCGCGGCGGTTCGCCATCGTTGGTCGGCGGCGGCCGTGGTGTCTTTCCGCGGTATCGTTTCTGGCGCGAGGTTGTCGCCGCTGACGACTTCGTCGAAGCGCTCGTCGCGGAGGGCTTGCAGTCGGTTCTTCAAGGGGCTGTCGGACGAAACGCCGCCGCTGGAGACGCGCGGTGTCGTCGCGGCTGGCGAAGAAGCAGCCGCCGCGTTGGCGCGTGCGTCTTGCGGGAGATTCGATCGCGGTGCCGCGTCTGTGGGGCCGCCGCGCTGGGCGGTGTACGTGGATCGCCGAGACGCTGCCGCCGCTTCACTATCCGCACGACCGGGCACGCTGGGCTGCGGGCCGATGCGCGTGCCAGGGGCGTGATGGGTTGGTTGGTTTCGCGCTTCGGGCGCTGTCGGAGCAGCAGGCCTTCGGGACGCCGCTGGAACCTCGTCGTCGGTGGAACGCGACGGCGACGAAGTGCCGAACTTGCGGCCTGCCGACCAGTCCCGCGGACGACGCTGCGTCGAGGACGCATCGGCCGGTTCGCCGGCATCGTCATCGCCGCCGACAAGCTGATCGCGGATCTGGCTGAGCCGGTCGGTTAGCGAGGATGGGCGAGATTCGGGGGCACTTTGAGCGTTGACCATTGCCGCTACGCTCAGGCCGCCAATCGAGATCACGGCCAGAATTGCTAGTTTGCGCGACATGCCTATATTCCTGGTGAACGGGTACGCGGTCGAGTATCTGCGCCGCGTTTATCGACCAGGGCGAGTCTGCGCGTTGAGCTGAATTCGCAAAATGCGGAAACTTTGACGATTAAGCGGAATTTGCGGCGCGAATTCCGCAATCGACGCTGGCAACGCTCGGAGCGGCGGTCCTCTCGCGGCAGAGGTTTTTTGGCGATATTCTGGTCGGGTCGGCCTGGCACCGAGATCGATCGGCCGGCGGCCGTAGCACGATGCAGGTCAGCGCATTTTGCCCAGGACGATGCACCGGGAACGATCGACGTGGACCGCTATCCTTACGACAAACCTGCGCGGTGGTGGTCTCCGCGGGCGAGCCGGTTCTGGATGCGGCTGTGGCGACCGTGGCGGACGTGGCAGCAGCGGCGGGATTATCGCGTCGTCGATATCGAGGTCCGTGGGCTGGAACGGGTTCGCGCGGCGATGGACCGCGGCGAAGGCGTGCTGGTGACGCCGAATCACGCCGGCCACGCCGATTGCTTCTTGCTGTTCGAGGCGCTCGAGCGACTTCCGCAACCGCCGCAAGTTATGACCGCGTGGCAAGTCTTTGAGTTGCTGCCCCGTTTGCAACGGCTGGTGTATCGGCATCACGGCTGTTTCAGCATCAATCGCGAAGCGAACGATCTCACGGCGTTTCGCTGGTCGGTGCGCGTCCTGCAGCGAACGAGCGCGCCGCTGGTGATTTTTCCCGAGGGGGAGGTGTATCACCTTAACGACCTCGTCACCGACTTTCGCGACGGGACGCTGGCGATTGCGATGTCGGCCGTACGGCGCGGCGGTCGGCCGGTGGCGTGCTTTCCGTGCGCGCTTAAGTACTTCTTCGTGGAAGATCCGACCGCGGAACTGGAGGCCGTTATGGAGCGGCTGGAAGCGCGGCTCGGTTTGGCGATTGGCAGCGGCGAGTCGCTCGCCGAGCGGCTGCGGCGGTTTGTGGAAGCGGCGATTGCC
The DNA here is from genome assembly GCA_029259895.1 of Planctomycetota bacterium. Classification (GTDB taxonomy): domain Bacteria; phylum Planctomycetota; class Planctomycetia; order Pirellulales; family PLA5; genus PLA5. The sequence goes on along the minus strand of JAJDEG010000553.1, from coordinate 13,040 downwards.
GAGCGGGAACGGCAATACCTCGGCAGAGACGTGCACGACAAACGTTGTGAAAGCAAGGCGGCGGGCGGCGACTCGGCGGCGGGCTCGGCAATGCTATCGGCGATGCTATCGGCGCGGCTGGAGCGATTGAAAGCCGCGTTGTTGGAAGGGCTGGAGCAACGGTTGCGGATTCATCCGCAGGGTACGTTCTTGCCGGAGCGCGTCAAACGGATTCGGCAGGCGATCGTCGAGCGGCGCGGCGAAGCGACCGACGCCGAGGAGCGCAAGCGTTTGGACGACGACTTGGAACGGGCATTCGTCGCGGTGCAGCTTTATAGCTATCGACCGGAATACCTCGACGGCGAGCCGAGCCTCGAACGACTGGCGGAAACGATCGACAAGTTCGAGGAAGATTTCTTGGGCGTCCGATCGGCGAACGTTCGCGGGCGCAAGCGGGGCGTCATCGCGTTTGGCGAACCGTTGCGGATCGAACGCGCCGGCGGGCGCGACGACGTACCGCGCTTGGGCGAGGAGCTGCGGCGGCGCGTGCAGTCGCTGATCGACTCCGTGAATGCCGAACGCGCGTCGGGCCAATTCGGTCCGCCCGTTGCAGATTCTAATCGTAGAAACTAATCGCAGAATCTCGTTGTGGGATCTAATCGTCGATCGACACGGTGTCGGCGGTTTTTTTCTCGCCGGGCGTCGAATCGCGCTTGCGCATCAGCATCTTGATCGGCACCTCGGCGAACGGCAACTGGTCGCGCAGCGCGTTGAGGAGATACCGCCGGTAGGGCTCGCCGAACGCCGTCGGCTCGTTGCAGACGAGGACGATGGTGGGCGGTTGGACGCCGACTTGCGTGGCGTAATAAATCTTCGGCAACCGGTGCATGCTGGATAGTGGCGGCGGATTGCGTTCGAGGGCCGCACGGACGATCTTGTTGAGCGTGGCCGTAGCAATTCGTTCGCGCGCCTGGCGAAACAGCATTTGCGCGTGGTTGACGAGCGTTTTGACGTTCTTGCCCGTCTTGGCGGTGATGAACGCGATCGGCACGTGGCTTTGCGAAGGGAACGTGTCGCGAAGGTACTGGGCCCATTCCTCGGTCGCCACCGCACCGGCGTACAAATCCCACTTGTTGACGACGAAGAAACACGGCTTGTGCTCCTCGAGAATCGTGCTCCATATCTGCTTGTCGGTATGGGCGATCGGTTGTGCGGCGTCGAAGAACAACAGCACGACGTCGGCCCGCCGAACGCTGCGGTGAGCGCGGTGCGTGCTGTAGAACATCAAGTCGGTCTTGATCGCTTTGCGTCGCGTCAGGCCCGGCGTGTCGATGGCAATGAATGCTTTGTCGTCCATATCGAACCGCACGTCGACGCTGTCGCGAGTCGTGCCGGGAACTTCGCTGACGATCATTCGCTCGTCGTGGGCGAGCGCGTTGACGAAGGTGCTCTTGCCGACGTTGCGGCGGCCGACGATGGCGAGCTTCATGATCGGCTCGTCCAGCTCGGTAACGTTGTCGCTCGTTTCCTCAGGCAATTGCTCGACAAGCGCCCGCACGAGCTCGTCGCGGCCGCGATTCTGCTTCGTGCTCGTTCCCAACGGCTGGCCGTAGCCGAGGCGAAAGAATTCGTTGGCGTGCAGCTCGATCGATTCGTGATCGACCTTGTTGGCGACGAGGATCACCGGGGCGCTGACCGGACGCAGTCGTCGCGCGACTTCCTCGTCGAGCGGCATCACACTCGACTGGGCGTCGACGACGAACAGCACGAGGTCGGCGGAATGGATCGCGGTTTCGATCTGCGATTCGACGTGGTCGGAGAGGTCATCGGCATCGACGATGCCGATGCCACCCGTGTCGACGACGTCGAAGTAGCGGTCGCGCTCGCAGAGCGTGTGCGTCATGCGGTCGCGGGTGACGCCGGCCGTCGGGTCGACGATGGCCAGTCGTCGGCGCGCGAGCCAGTTGAACAGGCTCGACTTGCCGACGTTGGGGCGGCCGACGATGACGACTTGGGGGAGACTCATGGCAAGGAACCGTACGCTAACGGAGAACGGACGCAGGCGGCCAAGACGCCGCCGCGAGGCGAGAGTATTCATTCTAGCGCGCCGGCAGCGAGGGCGATAGCGGCCATTTGCACGGCCGTCGCTCTTGTCTCGGCGCCCGCCGCTTTCTGGGCGTATGTCCTGGGCGTGCGCCGCCTCGCCGTATTGGAGGCTACGAATCCGACGAAAACGCCGTATCGACGGCGGCCGAATGCCGAGCCAGCCGTCGTGCGCGAATCGCGGTCAACCGGTTCGACGTCTGGTCCGCCCCCTCGCTTCGATGATCGGCCTCGCGGCGGTCGATCGCCCGGTCTATCGCCGACAACTGTCGCTGGGCGACGGTCGCCCGGCGGGCGAACCGCAGTGGCTGGGCTTCGGTCGATTGCTCGGCACCGGCGGCGACACGATGGACCAGCACCGCCGAAGCGGCCGCAGCAGACGGCGCGGGAAGCGACGTGTTGAACCGCTGTTGCAGTATTACCATGTCGGTGAGATTGATCACGCCGTCGCCCGTGATGTCGTTCGCGGCGAGGTAATTGGCGTGGCCGATCGACGTAAACTGACTGCCGAGTTCGGCCGCACGATCGGCCGAATTCACCGTGCCGTCGCCGTTGAGATCGCCCGTGGCGACGCGCACGCGACTGGTGAGCGGTCCGGTGATGCTGTTGAATGCCAAGTCGGAAACGCTCGATGCGAGGCTGATGTCGGCGCGGTCGAAAGCGATCGGCTCGCTGAGCGTCCAAGTGGCGGTCAGCGTTGCGTAGTCGTATTCGAAGTTATCGACCCCGTAGCTGCTAACATTCACGCCGCCGATCGTTAGATCGCCGGCACCGACGAACACGTCGGAATCGAAGCGAATCTTGACCTGATCGAGATTCGACCAGGACAGGACGCTCGACGTGCCGCCGAGCGGAATCTCCACGCCGCCGTCGCCGAGACCTTGCGATTGCAAGTGGCTGACGAAGCCCGGCGTCCAACGGGAACTGGCTACCAATATCTCGGACACCTGGGGTGCCGTTGTTTCAAGATCGACGGCCAATGTGAACTGACTGGGCGGGATCGGCGTTAACGCTCCGCCCGGCGACGTCCAACGGACGAACGCCTGAGCGTTACCCGTCGTTTCGTAATATTCGGTGACGAAGTTATACAGTGTGTCCGCTTCCAGGTTCGTAACAACACTGGACGTGTTGAACGCTGAATTTTGCCAACGGTTGACGAGGGGCGCGGGCTGCGCTTCGCCCTCCGGCCAAATGTATACGCGGAATCCGTCGCTACCGAAAATCGAGATCGTGTAGTCACCGGCGTCGAGCGAACGCAACTTGCCCGTCCAGCGGGCGGAGAAATAGTCGTCATTCACGGTACCGGGAATCGGCGATCCGCCAAGCCAACTGAAGAAGATATCGGGGTCGACGCGCGTGGCCACTAGATTCTCGGGCAACAACGAGTCGTTGTTCGGCTGGGCGCTCGTCACCGGATCGTTGAAATACTCTCCGAGCAGTCCGGGCTCTGCGCCGGGCGTGAAGATCGACGTGCCGTTCGGTTGAATCACCACGCCGGAATTGCTCACGACTCCGTTGACGACGAGACGGTAGGGCTGGCCATTTGTTTGCGACGATGTCGTTAGCACGACGGAAGTGCCGCCGGGCTGGAGGGTGGCGGCTGTAACGGTCAAACCGGGGATGACATAATTCGCCACGTTCTGTGCCGACGCCGCGGTGACGACGGAATTTAGCGTGACGTTGACCGACGTTTCGCCCGCCGACGTGGCGGAGCCAAGCACGAGCACGCGGGCCGACACCTGTCCGCTGCGGCCGCTTTGCTCGGACGAGGGATTGACCGCGGTCACTTCGTAAAGGTAAGTCACGTTCGTGTCGTCGATCGTATCGACGTACGATGCCGTTGGCGTGGTGTCGTGCAACACGTTGTTGCGGTAGACGTTGTAGTGCGACACGGACGACTGGGGATCGCTGGACGGCGACCACGAAAGCACGATTTGATTCCCCGCCGCCACCGTCGCCGAGAGTCCGGTCGGAACGGTCGGCGGCGTGTCGTCGAAGATTGAGTTTTCTCCGCCCGGCGATCCGCCGGTTACGTCCGCACCCCAATTCGACACGTCGTTGCCATAGGCCGACGAAGCGATCCGGGACAGCGACGAGCCAATCCCTTGGGGACGAATCGGCCACAGCGAATCCGAGTTGTAATTCACGCGGTCCATGCGAATCGCGCCGGCGGTCGCGTTCGGACGGGCAAGCTCGACGTTCTCGCCGTTATTGGCCAGCGCCCCGGTAAACGGTCCGACGATTTGCACGCCGGCCGGGATCGAGTATTTCGTGCGGAATGCAGCCGGATCAATGCCGACGACGAGCATGTATTCGCTGGCACCGAGCGTCGTCGCGCCGAAGGTGAAATCGACGCCCGCGGAAAACGACCAGTTCTCGAGCGAGACCGGCGAGCCGCTGACGTTGTACAACTCGATGAACTCGTCACCAACGACGGGCGGAGAGTACATCAGCTCGTTGATGACGACCGGACCGACCGACGGAGCGGAGTTGACCGCGCCGAACGTCGGCGTAGCGAGCGGCGTGAAGTCGTGGCGGCCGGTGCTCTTAACGTACCAACCTTGCGCGACCTCCTGAGCGGCGGCGGTGAAGGTCTCGTTGGTCTCGAATCCCGTAATTACGCCGCCGGCGTCGGCCGAGCGGAGGATTAACTGTCCGCCGTTGAGATCCAGCGGTAGCGTGGCGCCGAAGGTCGTGGCGGCGTCGAGCGTCAGGAAACCGCCGGCTAGAATCGGCGACATACTGAGCGGCAGTCGGTACTTCGTCAAGTTCGCCGATGTGTCGCTGAGATAGAAACCGCTGACGTCGATCGGCGACGAGGAGACGTTGTGCAATTCGATGCGTTGACCGGAAGCGCCGGCCGTATCGAGCAGTAATTCGTTGATCCGCAGCGAATCGGGCGCGGGTGCGATGCCCGCGTCGCCGGAGCCGGGCGAACCGCCGGTGTAGTCGCTCGGCCGCCAGCTCGTGGCGATGTTCCACGTACTCGGTGCGGCCGAGTCGTCGACGATCACCAACGACGAGCCGCCGCCGTCGGTCAGCGGATGCCAGGCGTCGTTGTAGGTGAAGTCCATCGTCAGTTCGCCGACCGGGCCGAGCACCTGAATGTGCTCGCCTTCGTTGGCGAGGCTGCCGCTGTAGGTTCCGGCGACGTTCTGGCCGAGGCCATAGCGGAACGCAAAGGCCGACTGATTCTTGACGACCAGAACGCGATCGCCCGCGTTGAGCGTCGACGCGGGGAACGTGAAGGTGACGCCATCGACGATCCGTATGCCGGCGAGGTCCAATGGCGTCGCGCCGACGTTGCGCAGTTCGATGAACTCGAAATCGTCGTTGTCGGCAAATCCGGCGGCAATCTCCGCCGCCGACGGATTCGTCGGGTTGTAGTTGATCTCCGAGACGACCAGCGGAATCGTTTGCGTGGCGAAGGTGGCCTCGAACGGTCCGCTGAATTCGCCACCCGAACTTAGGTACGAACGAGCCGTAACGCGCGTATTCGCGTCGATCGTGATCGGCCCGGCGTACAGAATGGCCGAGGGGGATATCCCGGCCGGGATCGTCGTGCTCGGCGTGCCGTTGATGCGCACCTCCGGGACGAGGATCATGTCGCTGCTCCCCGCCTGGTCGCTATAAATGGCGATCGATAACACATTGTCGCCAGCGACGAGTTGATTCTTGAACGCCGCGATGTCGATGTCCTCGAACGCGACGGCCAGGCCGTCGTCGTGAATGGCCGATGCGACGGAGTTCCACAGCGGAACTGCTGGGGTAAAGTTGCGCCGCGCGACCTCAACACCGTTTACGTAGGCCACGAAACCGTCGTCGTACTTCACGTGCAGGTTTAGCCGGTTCACGGCCGCCGGATCGTCGACGTTGAAGTGGAATCGCGTAAACGCGCCGACGTTCGCCCCGGTGATCTGGGCGTTGATGTCGGTTTCGATGAGCGACTCGTAGCCGCTGTTTCGTTCGTAACCGATGCCGGACGTGCCGCTCCCCCACGTGCTGTCGTCGAACGTCCGCCCTGTCCAGGTCGTGCCGAGCGCATCGTCGGCGGGCACAATCCATTTGAGCGGCGCGCCGCTGGGTAGAAGCGTGGTGGCGGGCTGACCCTGAATGACGCCGCCGCCCGTGCGAGGGTCGGAGCCGTCGAGCGTGTAGTACACCGGCGTCGATGGCGGACCGGCGAGCGTGACCTGGAACCCTTCGGGCACGAGGCCGCCGTTCTGATTGGCCAGCGGCTTGGCCAGCCACTGGCTGTCGATCCAGGAGAGCCGCGGCAACAGGAACGAATCGCGCATCCAGGTGACGTCCTGCATCCACGTACTACCCACGAACCAGTTCGGCCATAGGTCCGTGCCGATCGTGCGCCAACGGCTGAAGTTGCGCGTAATGGCGTCAGTCCACAGCGCCGGGTCGTTCGTGGCCACGGGATTCGGATTGCCGTTGGTCAGCAACGCAATCGCGTCGTTGACATCATTGGTCATGTTCTCGTCCGAGAAGACCGTTTCGCGCAGCTCCTGCCAGCGATCGACCAACCTTTGCTGGAAGTTCGGATCCTGGAACAAGCGGCGGAAGTAGATGTAATCGGCGTTGCCGAGCCCGCCCGTGCCGTTGAGCGTCGCACTTTGCGAGTGATACCACGTATTCGTTTGCCAACCTTGGTTGTAATCGGCGTTGCCGAGCGACAGGTTGTAGTCCCACACCGGGCCCATGATGACGCGGCCCGGCTCGATCACTTCGCCGGTGGTGGGATCGACCGTGTCGCGCTGCTTGGTGAAGTAAGTGCTGAGCCGGAAGCCGTCGATGTTCTTCGTCATTTCGACGACGATCCAATGGTCGATCCACGAATCGACGTCGATATACTTTGCGTAGCCGTTGACGGGGTCGGTGAAGTTCGGCCCGTAGATCACCGACTCCATTTCGTTGACGTAACCGCTCAGGTAGGACCGCTGGGCGGTCGTCATGTCGGCGATGTCGGGATCGTGGACGCGGTAGAGGATGCCCTGCGAGCTGCTAAACGTGACCTCGGCCCCTTCGTCGGCTTTGTCACGTTTGTAGATGTAACCGCCGGTGATTTCGGGCGCCGTGTTGTTGGTCGCGTCGAGTTGCGGAACGTCGACGCGATTGTCGTCGATCTTGATCTTCTCCATGAACAGATAGACGCCGAGATAGTCGTTCCGCGTGGTGTTGCCAAGGTTTGAAGACGTGAGATCGTAGCGGACGTTCGGGTCGCCGTTGAGGTTGGCGAACACTTCAACGAACTGCGTCGTGACAGCATATTGGCCCGTGTCGCTAAACCACTTGTATGACAAGTAGTTCTGCATGAGCGGCTTTTCCGAGTAGGGATTATTGAGCACCCAATCGGAATCTTCGGCGAAGCCGAAGATCGAAACGTTCTGGTCCTGGCCATTGACCTGCCAACTGCCGGATTCGTCCCACGACTCGAAGGCATAGTGGGGCTTGGGGAACCCTTGCGAGGTTTGACCGCGAAATCGCAAGCCGCCGAGTCCGGCGAAGTCGGCCGGGTCGGTAATGCGTGCGATGCCGTCTGCGCCGGTGTCGATAAACGATGCGCCGATCGCGGTGAGCGTCTGGCTATTGATGCCCACGCTGCGGAAACTGTCGAGAACGACAATCGGCAGGTTCGACTGGAAGCTAGCGACGGTCGCATCGAGCGCGATGAAATTGCGAGAAACCGGCGCGCTGGCCGCTTTGCCCGGCTCGATGGCGACCGACCGAATCTGCGTCGAGTTGGTGATGGTGATCGGACCGGTGTACAGCGTTGATGTGGCGGTGGGAATCGAGCCGTTCGTGGTGTATCGGATTTGAGCGGCCGGATTCACCGAGGAAATCGTGAGATCGAACGGCGCGACGAATGTGCCGCCATCGCGCGAGATCTGAGGCGTGCGGCTGGGCGCGTCGGTGCCGATGCCGTTGGGCGCGCCCGGCGTGGGCGTCGTGTAGTAGCGCCCGAGCGACAGATTGATCGGATCGACGGTCGTGACCGAGAGCTGCGGGCGGATGAGGAAGTCGCGATCCGTCGTGGAAGCCGGATCATTGTCGCTGGCCGATAGATTCATGCCGTGGATCGCCAGCACGTTCGACGTCGGGCTGAGCAGATGCGCGTACTCGGTGAGGTCAATCTGTTGCGTCGCGGTGCCGAGATCGCCGCTGCCGCTGGTGAGTTGCCAAGACAGCACGTCGTGGGCGTTGAGCGCGCCGCCCGTGCCGGCGGTGAAGCCGGCGTACAGGCCATTCACGCCGCCGAAGACCGCCGCGAGATCGACGGTAGCCGAGAGGGTCGGCGTCCCCGGCTTGGTCGCGGTGGTCGACCAAAACACGTCCATCGTGTCGGTGACGCCGTCGTAGTCGATCCACACGTAGCGAGGATTGACGCCTTGAGCGCCGCCATTGAATCGTGGCACGGCGATGCGAGCGACGTTGCCGCCCAGGCTGGTGTTGATGCCGATATGCGTTGGCAGAGCGGCGTCTGGGTCGTAGGAACCGCTCTGCCACGTATCGAATTCGACCGCCACGAACGTGGAGATTCCGTCGAGCCCCAGCCCTCCGCCAGCCGAACCGACGCGGCCCGCGCCGTCGCTCTGCAATACGAACGTCATGCCGTCTGCGCCGGGGCCGTCGCCGTCGCTGCTCCCGCCCGGCGTATGGACGTCAATCGCCATACTGGTCGAAAACGAATACTGGGCCGGATTGAACGCGACGGTGTTTGAACGAAAGACCGAATTGCCGAGGCTTCCCACGGCGGGTGTGACGCGAAGTCGGCCGCCGACGACGGACGGTGCGCTGGCCGGGACATTCGTATTGACCGAGAGTCCGGTCAAGTCATCGAAACTGCTGTAATTGAATTGTTCGAGAATGCCGCCGTTTTCTGCCGTGGCGTTGGAGTTCCAAGTCGGCACGGCCGGAGCGTTGCGACGCGCGACTTCGGTGCCGTTTAGATAGGCCACGTAGCCGTCGTCGAAATTCATCGACAGGTCGAGTTTGCTAACCGTCGACGCATTGACGCCACCGAAGGGAAGGCGGATGAATGCCGACGCGTTCTCGCCGTCCATCTCGGATTTCACGTCCGTGTCGATCAAGCCCGCGTAGTCGCCGTCGTCGCCCCAACCAACGCCGTTCGAGCCTTCGATCCATCCCGTCGGCGCGAAGCCGTTCTGCGTCCACGTGTTGCCCAGCGCGTCGCCACCGTTGGCCGACGACGGGATCAATACCTCGACCGATGCCGATGGGCCAATCAGCGACGTGGTGTCGAATGTCTGGTCGAAACCGTGCGAGACGTTCGTCGTTTGCGGCTCGAAACTGGGATTGAATTCGTGTACGACGCCCAAGCCGTCGACCGCGTCGTCAAAGCTCAAACCGAGATATTCGCCGCCGGCGGAAAGCGCAAAATTCGTATGGAGTTCGCCGCCGGCCACCGCCCGATCCTTTCCGGAGGCAAACACGACCAGGTACTCGCCGGGGTTAATCGTCGCCGCTGGAAACGCCCATTTATCGAGTAAGGTCACGTTGTCGCTGAGAAACCAGTTGTCGAGGTTGACGGCCGCGGCGTCGGCGTTGTAAACCTCGATCCAGTCGGACGCCTGCCCATCCTGGTCGCGCAGTCCGCCGCTGTTCGATGCCAGAAATTCGCTGATGACGAGGTTCGCGGCGGCGAGCACCATTCGCGGCTCGAGCGTTTCCACCTGCGGCCCGCGTTTCGCGCTGCGCCGTGCGTCTCGCTTGAAGCCACGGAGGATCCGATCCATGTAGACACCGGCGCGCGAGCGAACTTTCGGCAAGCGCGCATTGTCGCGCGTCGACAGAGCAGTAGCCACGGAAAACCTCCAACGAAGCCAGAGAGAAATGAACGGAAACGGGAAACTCGACGACGCGAGTCGAACGGAATCACCCGAATAATCGCAAAAATCCGCCCAGATATATGTGGGCTATATTACGTACGAACCTACATGCTAACCGAGGCGCGCAATCATTTCAATCAATTTTGAGGGAGAAAAAGTTACCAACGACTATGAGGATTTTGCCGTCCCTCCTCGATCGGGTGACGTAGCGGTGACGAAAGCGTTTTCGTCGAACGTGATGCCGTTGTCTCGCCGCGAGTCGGTCGAAACGTAGCGCACCGCGTAGCTTGTCGGTCACCGCGTAGAGCCGTCGACGAACTGCCCTGGCCACGGCAACGGCGGAAGTTGATCGAACGACGCACCGGCGTTCGTACCTTTCTCGCCGGAAGCGCGCGCCGGGTTCGCGTCGGTGTCGGCCAGCGCGAAGTCCGAAAGCTGCTGCTCGTGCGGCGGTCTCGCCAGAGAGATTGGGTTACGCCAGATCACCGGGCCGAGCGACGGGGCCGACTCGGCCCGCCCCCAATGAGAAACCCAGTCGCGAAATCCCATCTCCTCCGGTTCGCTTTCGAACCCGACGCCGTGAATGCGCCACAACCTCGTCCAATTGTCGTAGAAGTTTCGCTCGCCCTTCCAGCGAAAACGATCGCGAAAGTCCTCGATGCTGTCGACGCCCTGCGACACGATCAAAGGGTGATCCGTGCCGACGAAGATGCCGTCGTAACTCTCGACTTCGACGACTGGCAGAAACGGGGTCGTTTGGGCATTGGCGATCGAAACCAGGTTGCCACGCAAACCGGCGGTGACGTGCGTCAACATCGCTCTCACGTGCGCGCCCGGCAGCGACTGTCGCGAGCCTTCGATCGACAGCAGCGATCCGCCCAACACGGCCAAGCCGTTCGACCAAGTTAGCCGCGCGTTGCGCGCCCCACCGACGCGGACCATATCGGCGTCGCCGCGCGCCACGCAGCGTTCGACGCGAATCGTCAGCAGCGGCATGGCCCCGTTCATCTCCGGCATGTCCGGCGCGACGCGAATGGCGGCCGCCGCGCGACTCGCCGCGACGTCGAAGAAAGCGGCATTGGAAACGAATTTCCGCGATGCCGCGTCTTCCGATACGGACGACGAGATCGTCAACGAGCAGTCGCGAACGCGAATTAGATCGGCCTCTTGGGCCTCGAACATTCTCGCCTGCGCGGCAAGCTCCGGCGGCGTTGTTAACTCCACGGCGACGCGCTCGATCGTCAACTCTCCTTCGACCACCGTGATGGCGCCCGGCAATTCGGCGTCTTCCGCCGGAACCGGACGAAATACGAGGACTGGGGAGAATCCGTCGCTGGCAAAGATGTCGACGTTCGCGCGCTCGATACGGATGGGATCGCACGCCAGCGGACCGTCGAATCGCAATTCGACGCGAATCAGCCAATCCTCGTCGCGAATTGCAACGTCGCGAATTGCATCGTCGGCCGTCGATCGATCGTCACGCAGCGAGCGTTTTTCCAGGCGCTCCAGCGCCGCGTCGAGCGCGGCGTCGAGCGATGCGAATGTTGGACTGCCATCCGACGAAGCACCGACGACGACGTTTGCGACACCGGGCACGTCCACGAAAGCACCGGCTGCTTCGGACGCGACCGAATCCGGACCCGCACGCTCGCGGACCGCTCTCGCGCTAAGGGCCACCGATGGTGCCCCGGCATCCGACGTTGACGCGGAGACGCCGGGCGTGGCGGAGCGCGTCGCGCCGCGAATCGCATTATCGAGTTCCGCACGTAGTGGATGCAGCGCGTCGACCACGACAGACGGGGCTGCGGCCGGGCGAATGTCCGGGCCGTCGGCGGAGGCAACGCGATTGCCATCGTCGCTACGGTTCGGCAAGATGTCCGTTGGCCTGTCTGTCGATGGCGACGCATTGCCCCCTTTCGCCGTGTCCGATCGGTCGGGCGGCGTCGCACCTTGTCGGCTGGCCTGGGGAGGATCGTCTTCGGTCGACGGAGCCTTTTGAGTTGGCGGCGAGTTCGGATACGGACTAAACAGCGACGACGCATCGTCGGATCGCGACGTTGCGTCGACCAATACCACAAGCACGGCCAGCACTGCCACTGCCGCAATCCACGGCACGTGCTTCCCCGCGCTAAGTTCGCGCCGCCGTCGCGTAGTGACCGCCGTCGCGCCGCTTGCCCCCAGCGGTCCGAGTCCTGCTCGCTGTGCGAATCCGGCCAAGTCGCCCATTAACAACGCCGGCGTCTGATAGCGATGCTCCGGCTTCTTGGCGAGCATCGTGCGAATGATGTTGGCGAGTTCGTCCGGACAATCTGCGCGAAGCTGCCGCGCGTCCGGCGGAGCATCGCCCTCGTGCTGCAACAGCTTTTGCAGCACCGTGCCGGACGGAAAGGGCGGCTGTCCCGTGAGCATGAAGTAGAGCGTGCAGCCGAGCGAGTAGATATCGCTCCGCACGTCCGCTCGGCGTGGGTCGCGGGCTTGCTCCGGCGAAATAAAATCGAACGTTCCAAGCGTTACGCCGCTCGCCGTTAGATCGCCGCCCGAGTGCTCGACCTGGTGCAAACGGGCCAGTCCCATGTCGACGAGCTTGGCAATTCCCTCGTCGGTAACCAGGATATTGGACGGTTTGATATCGCGATGCACTACGTCGCGCGCCGCCGCATGAGCGAGCGTGTCGGCAATTTGAAACGTGTACCGTAGCGCATCGACGGTCGACAACGGACCGGACTCGATGGTCAGATCGCGGATGTTGCGGCCTTCGATGTACTCGTAGACGATATAGTGCAGGCCGCGTTCTTCGCCGACGTAGTACACGCGCGCGGCGTGAATGTGATCGAGCCGCGCCGCGGATTGCGCCTCGTTTTTGAATCGCCGCAGCAAGTCCTCGTCGTCGCCGGAGGTCGGCAACAGCACTTTGACGGCGACGGTCTTGTCTAGCGCCGTATCGTGACCGCGGAAAACGGCGCCCATGCCACCCGCGCCGACGATTTCTTGCAGTTCGTAATGCCCGAGCGTCTGGCCGATGAGGGCCTCGGTCCATTCTTGGCCGGAGAGAGTCGGCATTGGTCCCGACGAGCTAGGTTTGGCGGAAATGACGGTCGG
>JAJDEG010000552.1 GCA_029259895.1 Planctomycetota bacterium | reverse complement strand
CGGCGATGATCGCGCTGGCCCTCGACGCGCTCCCAAAGTTGCTCTCCGCGCTCGACGGCCTGGGCGAGCGTGGTCGCCGCAACATCGGACGCCCCGTCGGACGCCCCGTCGGCCGTCTCGTCGAACGATGCCAAGAGTCGCACGACTTCTCGCTTCGCCTCGTCCACTCTGGCGGCGACCGCCAGTTGCTCCGCGCGGCGGCGGCGGAGCTCTGCCGACGCATCGCATATCCGACGATGCTCGACAAGCCACTTTTGCATCTCCCGCGGCGCGGCTGGCGCGATTCCCAACGATTGCCACAATGCCTTCCACTGCCGCTTGGTTTCGGCATACGCGCGGCGTCGTTCGCTCGCGTGCTCCTTCGCGCGGGCGAGCACGTCGGCATGGCGACAGCTTTGTTCTTCCAAGGCGGATCGTCGGGCGGCGCCTTCCGCGTCTCGACGCAACCCATCCGCGATCGAATCGGCGGCCGCAGCGAGAATCTCGAACTTGCCGGCCAGATCTTGCGCGCAGGGCACGTCGCCGCCGGCCAAGGCTCCGCGCAGCGCCGCCCATGCGTTGTCGCGAGCCTGTCGCGCATCGACCAATCCCTCCTCCGTCGGAACGGCAGCGGATTCGACGAGCGCCTCCAGTTTCTCGTCGACGCTGGCCGCATCTTGGGCCGCGCTCGCTTGCCGCTCGATCGCCCGATCGAGGGCCGCCCGATCGGTCGCTAATCGCGACTCGAACTCGCTGACCGCTTCGGAGTTGGGCACCGTCAGCGTTTCCACAGCGTCGATTTCGCCCATCCAGTGCGGAAACCGACTCAGGTCAATCACCAGTTGTCGCTCGTCGGCCGACAGTCGGGCGGCGTCGATGCCGAGCTTCGCCCCCTCGGCGACCAACGGCTGCACGCGACGCAACAATCGTTTGAGCGAATCGCCATCGGCCGCGACGGGCAGGGCCGCCAATTCCGCGCCGAGTTCGTCGAGCCGAAGCTGCGCTTGGACCCGCCGACGTTCGGCAGTTTCGCGGCGGGCAGAGGCTTCGTGATGGGCGTGCCCCAGTTCTTCGACCCGCGCGCGGTCGGCCGCGCGAATCTCGATCCTCACTTCGTCCCCGTTGCCCGCGCTGCCGCCGATGCGCCGTATCGCCGCTTCAATTTGCCGGTCGAGCTGCGACAGCTCCGCGTACAGCCCCACGCGATCCTTGGCCGCTTTTAGGTGGCTGCTAAGTTCGCCGCCGATTTGATCGATCGTCGCCGCGCTGGCGAGAATCGCCGGCGGCGAGCCGAGTTCGGCGAGCCGCTCGTCCAGCCGGGCGATCTCCACGGCGGCAGAACGTTCCGCTTCGGTGGCGACGTGTCGCCGTTGCGTCAACTCGCGGCGACGCTCGCAAAACGCCTCAGACAATGCCGGCACTTCGCCGAGCGCGGCAAGTTCTTCGAGTAGCGCAGCGCGACGCGATGCCAACGGCAATGCCGCGGCGTAGCGTTCGAGGCGCTTCTTGGTCGATTCCAGTGCGGCCAGCTCTCGTTCGAGGCGGTCTAGCTCCGCCTTGGCGTCGGATAAGTTTCCTTCCTGCTGCTCCCACTGGCTGGCCGAAAGCTGTAGGCCACGGAGTTGCTTGCTTTGTACCTTTAGCTTGTTCAGCGCGGCGTTGATCGCCGGCTTGCTGCCGCTGGGCTTGTAGAGTTCGCTGGCGTCGGCGACGAGGCGTGCTTGTAGCTGACTGAGGTGGGCGATGCCGGCGCTGGCCGCGAACAAGAGTTGGCCGACGTCGCCTTCGCCGTTGGCGATTTCCTTTCCGCCGGCGACGAGTTGGTCGTGGTTGATACCGAAACGTGCGTCGAAGGCGCGGTCGTCGATGTGGCCGAGGGCGAATTCGAGAATCTTGGGATCGACCGGTGTGGTATCGTCGGCGTCGCGGAGCGTGTTCTTATTTCCCTTGCGGCGAATCACGTGCAGCGTCGAACCGTCCGCTACACGTATGACGGCTCCAATGCGCAGATCGTTGTAGGCGTGCAAATGATTGTCGTCGGTTTTCGGGTCGATTCCGAAAAGTAGACCCCGCAGGGCGCGGAGCGTCGTGCTCTTACCGGCTTCGTTGGGGCCGTAAACGATGTGCAGGCCCGCACTGCCGGCGGCCAGATCGAGCGACTGGCCGGTGAAGGGGCCGTAGGCGAGCAGGTCGAGCCGGGCGATCTTGAATGCGTTGCTCATCGCCGGGCCTCCTCGCCGGTCAGGTGGCCGACTAACAATGATTCGACCGTGGGCAATTCTTCGTGCAGCCATGCGTCGTCGCCGCCCAGAAACTCCGCAAGCGCCCCGCCGGAGCGCAACTCTGGAAACTCTGCCGCCAATTCGGCAAGGGCCGCCTCGTCCGCCTGAAGTTCTCGCACGAGCGTGAGCAGCTCACCTATCGGACCGTCGAGCGCCGTATCGTCCGGCGGGCGGAACGGTTTCGTTTGTGGCAATACCTTTTCGACCCACAGGTCGCCGTCGCCGGCTTGATTCGCCTGATTGCGGACTTCCTGCACGATGCGTTGCCAGTCGACGGCCAGCCGTTCGTGCATCGGCGTCGGACCGGCAAGCGTGACGCGGACCGCGATCGGCCGACCCTCGCCGTGGCGAGCGCATTCGCCGAGGCTCTGCCTTACGAGCGCGAGTACATCGTCTTCGTTTTCGGCCGTCGCTAGATCGACCGTCAGATGTTGCCAGCGAACGACGTCGAGCGGGACGAAGTCGATGTGCGTGTTGTGCGCCGAATCGACTTCGACGATGACGCAGCCTTTGGCGCCGGTCTCGCCGATGTCGCGGCCTTGGATGTTGCCGGGAAAGACGATGTGCGGGTCTTCGGCGAGCGTTTGGCGCTTGTGAATGTGGCCGAGCGCCCAATAGTCGTACTGCCTTGCTCGCAGATCGTCGAGCGAGCAGGGAGCGTACGGTGCGTGTCCCTGGCCGCCGGTGGCCGAAGTGTGCAACAGGCCGATGTTGTAGAGGCCTTTGATGGCGGCGGGATAGCCGGCGGCGAGGTTGTCGAACACCTCGCCCTGGGCGAAACCCTGTCCATGCACGGCGACGCCGAGATCTTCGTAGATTCGCGTTTCCGGGGCATCGGGCGACAGCGGCCGGCAATTCGGCGGCAGGCGCAGCGAGCGCGTCATCTTGTTGGCGGCGTCGTGGTTGCCGGAGATCAGCACGACGCGGATATTCTCGGCCGCGAGGCGCTGCATCTGGCCGGAAAAGAAGAGCGGCGTGTTGAAGTCGCGGCAATCGCCGTCGTAGACGTCGCCGGCGATGACGACGAGCGATACTTTTCGCTCGATGGCCGTGCGGACGAGATTCTCGACGGCTCCGCGCAAGGCGCGCTGCATGGCCTCGACCGGCGCGCCCTCGTAGCGTGCGAGTCCCCGTAGCGGGCTATCCAAATGCAAATCGGCGGCGTGAAGGAAGCGGAGCACGTGGACCTCCTGTCGCGGTGAACTTCGAGTGCGGCGGCGGACGTGGACTCCTGTATATTACCGCAATGATTCTTGCGCACAAGCCTAGACAGCAGAATGCCCTTCCGTCGGCGGTCGTGTTCTTGTTACGATCCCTTTGAGACAACATTGACCTCGGGCAAACCGGTGTTGCAAATGTCATCTGCGCAAACTGGCATCCATATCGAGATTAGCGATACCGTCCGGATGTTGATCCAATCGCGTGAACCCGATAGTGCTAAAGCTCTGGCGGTGCTTGCCGTTCTCGCGTCTGACTTGCTTACTAATTCCGACCTATGGACCGGTGACGAAGAAGCTCACAGCGCCGTTTACGATAAAGGCGGTGCTGCTGTCAGCATCGCAATGCGCTTGGCGATGGATGCTCCCGACAAGAGCCGCGCGGTGGTTACGTGGTACGATTGCCGTGGCGCGAATTTGTGCGACCTGCGCATGCCGTTAGCGCATGTCGAGACGCTTGAGCTCGACTACGCAGCTACGCAATACAACTCGAAACCGATTTCCGATCGGCCGACGCTAAGTGTGCGCCTGGGTGCCGTTCGCAAGGCACAACCGATGCGGTTCGATGCCACGGACGTTTCTCATGGATAAACTTGCCGCTCGCGCGTGGATTGACGTCGTGCTCGACGGCGTCGAGCCGTCGAAGTGGTTGCTTCAAGGCGATCTGTTGCTCGCCGTCAAGGTTCCCGTCTTCAAGACGCCGCTCGATTTGCTGGCGGACCCGATGCCGGAAATCCCCGTCGAGGAAGGAAGCTTCATCGTGGTCACTCAAAGCTGCGATCTCGCGGCGCGTAAAGCGCCGATGGTGGCATGCTGTCCCGTGCATACACTTGGCGAATTCGAATCGTTCAACGAGCACTTCAAACGCAAAGGCGAGTGGGAAAACGTGCGGCAGGGCAGGATCGCCGGGCTTCACTTGTTGCCGGGAAGCGACATGGAAAACAACCGGACGTGTCTCGTCGTCGACTTTCGCGTCATTCAAAGTCTGGCGATTGAGCACGCGCTTGAACTCGTCAAAGAGTCGCGACGCCATTCGCGGCTTGCGTCGCCCTATTTGGAGCACATGTCGCAGGCATTCGCGCGGCTGTTCATGCGCGTTGGGTTGCCGGTCGATATTCCGCCGTTCAGGCGCTAGGTCGGCCAAGCAGGGCCGGTCCTTGAGGCGTGCTGAAATGAATGGGCCTTGTCTCGTGACTAACTGGTGCCGCTGCAACTACTTTCACGGAGTTGACGCTACGAATTTGTCTGCGGGTCGAACGAATTCGAGAAGTATGCCCATGATATTGCAAAGGCATCTGGATGGGGCGGCCCTTCATTTGTTTCAGGATGAACTGAGCCTGCCTGTGAGAACCGCACCAATTTCCGAATCAACGTGAAGAAAGCGAACACTTGTTCCGCCTGCCACTCGCTTCCCATTCGATAGTCAAGCGAAATCATGTCCTGGAACACAAAGACACCGAGCGTTGGGATCGCCACGCGGTCGACGATTAAGTTGCTAACGGCAACATGAAACGGTGCCGCATCACCCGCCGCGACCAATGCCGCCGCATTGGGGACGCTGTCGATAGGTCGATTGCGGTCGTTGCGATTGTCCCAAAACACAGGATCGAGTGACTCTACCGTGGAATTGCTGCGAATCCAGGAGTAGATTTGCGCGACTTCGTTTGTCGAGAGATTCTGAATCTCGACGCCGGGCAGACTTCCGTCGTCCTCGCAAAAGCAGCATCCAGCGAGATTCCAATGCTCCGAAGGCGTCATTTCGAATCCGATTTAATTTGCCGGCGTCATCGCCCGTGCGGCCTCGAACTCAGAAATCTTATCTTCGAATTCCATCGTCATGGCGATGTCGTCCAGCCCACCGAGGAGGCAGTGGCGGCGGAAGGGGTCGACTTCAAACGGTAGCCGCAGTCCGTGCTCGTCGGCGATGACCTGCTTTTCGAGATCGACGGTCAGCTTGTAGCCGGGATTCTTCGCGACGCGAGCGAACAGGTCTTCGACGGCCGCGTCGTCGAGGGCGATCGGCAGCATGCCGTTCTTGAAGCAGTTGTTGTAGAAGATGTCGGCGAAGCTGGGGGCGATGACGACGCGGAAGCCGTAGTCGTCGAGCGCCCAAGGGGCATGCTCGCGGCTGGAACCGCAGCCGAAGTTGCGGCGGGCCAGCAGAATGCTCGCGCCGGCGAATTCGGGCCGATTCAGCTCGAACTGCGGGTTCGGCGAGCCGTCGTCGTGGAACCGCCAATCGAAGAACAGGAACTGCCCGAAGCCGGTCCGCTCGATCCGTTTGAGGAACTGCTTGGGGATGATTTGGTCGGTGTCGACGTTGGCGCGGTCCATGGCGGCGACGAGACCGGTGTGGGTGGTGAAGGGATTCATGGTGGGAGTCAGGAGTCGGGATTCAGGATTCGGGAGTCAGGATTCGGGAGTCAGGAGTCGGTTTGGAATTTTCAGGCTTAAGTTTACCTGTCTGGGAGCGATGCGGCCATTGGGCACTTGCCGAGGCTACTTTGTCTCGTCGCCCGGAAACTTTGCCCCCTCGTCGATCCAGCGGCGGATGAGGGCGGCTTGCTCGTTCGAGAGCGGCTTGCCTTCGCCGATGGGCGGCATGGCGACGATTTCGTTCGATGTGCCAAGAATCGCCTGAACGAGCGGGCTTTTCTCGGCTTGGCCAGGAATGACGGCCGGACCGACTTTGCCGCCGGCGAGCAGGGCCTTGACCGAGTCGACGCGGAGGTCGGACTTTTGCTTGTCCGGGCCGTGGCAGCGGGCGCAATGTTTGGCGAGCAACGGTTTGATTTGGCGAGCGTAGTCGACGGGCGACTTGCCCTCTTCGGGCGCGGGTGTGTCGGCTGCGGTTGGGACCGCCGCGAGCGTCGACAAGACGATCGTGCTAGCGAACAAGGAGCGGCGAATTCGCAGCAGTCGTGCGTCGTTCATGGATTCGCCGTGAGACTACTTTTTCATTGCCGCGACGGCTTCCTTGAGGATCGCAACCGCTTCGTCGGGAAACGCTTCGCGTTCCATGCTCCACACGTTGATCGTTCCCTTCGCGCCGTCGAGGGTAATCGGAATATGCACGCTCGACGCCATCATCCGCGCCGCGAACGCCAGGTCCGGCGCT